>CAZRHT010000020.1:17350-43529 GCA_964599895.1 uncultured Holophagae bacterium | reverse complement strand
TTCCCATCCCTGACGGTTCAGTATTTGTTCTGGGTGACAATCGACTGGTCAGCGCCGATTCACGGGAATGGGGCGCAGTGGACAAATCCCGCATCTACGGAAAATACATCCTCAAACTGAGAAACTGACACAATCTTCTATTTTTTCAACACTTTTTTAAGAAATTTCCCCGTATAAGAAGCATTACAATTCATGATGTTCTCCGGTTTTCCCACTACCACGACCTCTCCACCTTCATCTCCGCCCTCCGGGCCCAGGTCAATAATGTAGTCTGAACTCTTAATCACATCAAGATTGTGCTCAATCACCACTATCGTGTTGCCCGCATCGACCAGTCTATTCAGCACAGACAGGAGTTTTGCCACATCATCAAAGTGCAGTCCGGTAGTCGGCTCATCCAGGATATAGAGTGTGCTCCCTGTGGCTCGTTTCGACAATTCCCGGGCCAGCTTGATTCGCTGGGCCTCACCTCCGCTTAAGGTGGTGGCCGGTTGACCCAGGCGGACATAGGACAAGCCCACATCGAACAGAGTTCTGAGCTTGTTTCGTATTTTGGGAATCGCGCTGAAGAACTCCAACGCTTCCTCTACTGTCATTTCCAGTACATCCGCTATGCTCTTTCCCTTGTATCGAACCTCCAGTGTTTCCCGGTTGTATCGCATGCCCGCGCACTGTTCGCAAGTCACGTATACGTCCGGCAGAAAGTGCATTTCAATTTTAATCAGTCCATCTCCCCGGCATTTTTCACACCGCCCACCCTTTACATTAAAGCTGAACCGGCCGGGCTTATAGCCCCGTGTCCGGGACTCCGACGTTTGTGCGAACAATTCCCGGATAGGGGTAAACAAGCCGGTGTAGGTGGCGGGATTGGAGCGAGGTGTTCGACCGATCGGAGACTGATCAATGGCAATCACTTTGTCTACATTCTCAGTCCCTGAAATTCGGGACAAGCCAACGCCTTTCAATGAACGACCCCCGAGTTTTCTACGCAGTGCTTTTCTTAAAATGCCGTTTACAAGAGTACTTTTTCCGCTCCCCGACACACCGGTTACGCAAGTGAACACGCCAAGTGGAAATTTTGTATTCAACCCCCTCAGGTTGTGCAAAGTGGCACCGGACAGGGTAAGCCACCCTTCCGGTTTGCGCCGCATATCCGGAATCGGGATACTTCTTCTTCCCGACAAATACATTCCAGTGATGGAACCTGGACAGGCCCGGATTTCGGCCGGTTTCCCGGTGCAGACCACTCTTCCGCCATGCTCCCCTGCGCCTGGACCAAGGTCCACGACGAAATCTGCCGAATCAATGGTTTCCTCGTCATGTTCCACCACAATCACTGTATTTCCGAGATCCCGCATCTTTTCCAATGTTTGAATCAACCGCCGATTGTCCCGTTGATGTAACCCTATGGAAGGTTCATCCAGCACATAGACTACTCCCATGAGTTTTGAACCAATCTGTGTTGCCAGCCGGATTCTCTGGGATTCTCCTCCACTCAGCGTTCCGGCTGAGCGGTTCAACGTCAAGTATGACAAACCCACATCGTTGAGAAACTCCAGGCGCTGCACTATTTCCTTGAGAATTTTATCGGCAATCTTTCTCTGCGTCTCATTCAATTTCAGTGACTGGAAAATCTGAATCGCCATTTCCACAGATAGTTCGGTAAAATCCATGATATTCCGGCCATTGATGGTCACCGCCAGAATCTCGGGACGAAGGCGCCGCCCATCACAGGACGGGCACTCCCGTGCGGACATGAATTTCTCAAGTTCTTCCCGCGTGTCTGAAGATGTGGTTTCCCCGTAACGCCTTCTCAACATGGGAATAATTCCTTCGTAATGGGATCGCCACTGATATCGGGAACCTTTGCGGCTTTCGTACACAAAATCCAATTTGCTGTCCGTTCCGTAGAGAATGGCCTGTTTAGCAGCATCTGATAGCCGTCCGAAGGGCGTATCAAAATCAAATCCGAAATTTGCGGCCAGCGTTTTCAACAACGCACTCCGGTATCCCATTCCGGGATTCTTCAATGGGAGCAAGGCTCCCTCCCGAATGCTGAGACCGGGGTTTACAATCAAATCTTCGTCAAACTCCATCAAAACACCCAGTCCATGACAATCCGGGCAGGCGCCATGGGGAGAGTTGAACGAAAAATTCCTCGGCTGCAAAGCCGGGATACTGATATTGCAATCCGGACAAGCAAAGTGCTCACTGAACAATTCGGTTGTCTCTGTTTTGTGAAAAACGACTTCTACCAGGCCTTCTGATAGTTTTAACGCCAGTTCCACAGATTCCGCGATTCGGGAACGGCTATCCGGTCCAACCTTAATTCTGTCAATAATCAACGAAATGAAGTGGCGAATATTCTTTTCGAGAGTCGGGGGAGCATCCAGTGAAATGACCTCTTTGTCCACAATTGCCCTTACAAAGCCCTTCGCAAGGTATGCATCAAAGAATTTCTTGAACTCTCCCTTCTTGTCCCGTACCACCGGAGCACAGATGGAGATTCGGGTCCCTTCCGGCAACGCGGAAAGCTTTTCAGCTATTTCAGAGGGCGACTGCGAGGATACCGGTTTCCCACAACCGGGACAATGAGGCTCGCCGGCGCGGGCAAACAGAATTCGAAGATAGTCGTAGATTTCGGTCACCGTAGCTACAGTAGACCTGGGATTTCTATGGGTCGTCTTCTGTTCGATGGCAATGGCAGGGGAAAGGCCCTCAATCAAGTCTACGTCCGGTTTTTCCATCTGATCCAGAAACTGCCTGGCATAAGATGACAGCGATTCCACGTAGCGGCGTTGTCCCTCCGCATAAATTGTGTCAAACGCAAGGGAAGATTTCCCGGATCCGGACAGACCGGTAATTACGACCAATCTGTTCCGGGGAATTTTCAAGTCAACGTTCTTCAGGTTGTGTGCCCTGGCTCCCTTTATTGTAATCTCTTTCACTTCAACTCCATCTTCGACCTCGTTCGGGATTTGATTATACTTGATACCCTGTTCGGGCACGAAAATAATTCACAGCATCGCTACGAAAATTCATATTGTCCAGCATTTTCAAGTAAAGTAAACGACTACTCAGTACTGGAATCCGTCATTCCCAATAAGTCTCCCATGAAAAGAGACGAGTTTTTCACAAAAAATACAGTCTGCAAATCACCGGCAATTTCCTGTAGCCTCCGGGCATAATCCAATTCCTTTCCATGTTCCGGATCGGCCAGCCCGAAAAAAACGACCTCCGCCTCCCCGCTCTCCCGGTGAATCAAATCAAGAACTGACTCTTCTTTCGGTTTCAGAAGCACACGTGGGATTGCGTGTATTCGAATTTCCGGCATCAACCGGCTCAGATACCTTTCTGTCTGGCTTTTCATTAATTCATTGGAAGCAATACTGATCACTTCAATCCGGGTATCCTTCCAGTCCGAATTCTGCGTCAACAAATAGGCCAGCAGCAACATCAGATCTCCATTTCTCTGGAGTCCGCCCCACCACACGTGAATCGTAGGTTGTGTCCCCTTCAGGGGGAATATGTGTCCGGGATTTGTCCGGGCAATCACCAATGATTTCCCCAGTCTTTCCAACTTCCGCATGACCGGGAAAAACCGGGCCAGCCCTTCCGGGTTCTTCGGCCATCCCAGCAATACAGTGTTGCTTTCAATCCCGGCCATTCCATTTGCCTGAGCCACATCCACAATTCCCTCTGAAATATTCGCCACGACATCCACTTCGGCGAAAACCTGAAGTTCTTCTTCGTTGATAAGCGACTGAATCTCCTCTTTGCGTTCCGTAATTGGCAAATTATCTGACGAAAGGTCCCCCACCATCAATTCACAGACTGTCACAACTCCTCTTTTCTGTGAAAAGAGATCACTGAAACGAATCAGATCCAGGTGTTCCACCGGGTCAGAAACAAAGGCCAGAATGTGGGGCCGCCAGTTTCTCGCTGTCATGGGCCTGTTTGAAAGGCGGATCAGGGACCACCGGATCAAACTCTCGTACAAACCACGTCTGGCATCACCCCATTTGATCTGGTACCCTTTTCTGGAATACAGAAACCAGATCACTGCTTCCACAACAATGGCCGCCGTCCCCACATAGGGATTAATCAGTACCATTGCCCCGAAACAACCCAAACCTCCCAGGAGGTGTAGCGCCCATGGAAACTTCATTTTCGGACGCCAGGAGGCGTCTCCGCTCAACGCTTCAATTGCAGCCACAATGTTCACCATTCCATAGACCGTGAGAAAAAATATCGTAACCATCACCGCGACCGCGTTCAAATTTCCCAGAAGGACCCCGCCAAGGGCAATTGCAGTGGATACCACCATACTGGGAAATAATTCCCTTGTTGATTGGCCCTTCGCCGCCAGCATCCGGGGAGCCAGGCCATCTTTGGCCAATGCAACGGCAGTACGGGGAGCTCCCAGCATACTTCCGATTGCGGAAGATATGATCGCACCCCAGAGACCGGGCATTACAATCCATTTGCCCAGAAACGCAACCCGGGTCCAGATCAGGGGATCACCACGCAACCCGTCTGGTGTAGCTCCAAAGGACATGATAAACGGCAGGGAAATGTAGATAACAGCTCCGGTAAGAACCGCCAGCATCGTTCCCTTTGGAATCGATTCCATAGGTGCCTGCAAATCCCCCGACAGGCCCAACCCCGCCATTACTCCTGTTACAGCGGGAAAAAAGATCGCAAATCCCCTCCAGAAATTTACATCCCCTGAGGATTCAACCAAATTCCAGCCATGTTCGATTGCATGCCCGGTTGAACCGCCCACAACAGCGAGGAGAGAAAGTCCCACCAGAATCATGATAGGAATCTGCAATTTCAACGCCAGTTCTGCTCCCATCATTGAAATAGCCGCGACAATCAACACAAAAATCGCAGTTGTAAGCTGAAGGGGAATATCCGGCCAGACAATCCTCAGCGATTCCGCGAGACCGAACGCATACAGTGTGACTGAAAATGCCTGGGACAGAAAAAGTGGAAGACCGATTGCACCGCCGATTTCAATCCCCAGGCTCCTCGAAATAATGTAGTAAGCACCGCCAGTTCCCACCTTCACATTGGTCGCCACAGATGAGATGGACAAACTGGTGATAAGTGTAATCATGTTGGCGACAATAATGATCACCAGAAAAGGCAATACCCCGAGATGACCGGTCAGCCATCCGGAACGAAGGTACATGATGGTGCCGAGAATCGTCAGAATCGTCGGTGTATACACGCCCAGGAAGGTCCCCAGCGTGCCCTGATCGGAACGACTATTCCTCCTGCCACTTATAAACGGCATCTACCTTCTCCTGTTTTTTGATATCGTGGATTGTACCATGGAAATTGGGTTCAGCCACTTTGCTTTTGGCCTTGATAAAAAAAAGGGGAGCCTCAGCTCCCCTTAAGGTAATCATAAAGATTATTATTATTTTTTCTTCACTGAGAAGCGTCCCCCAAATTTTCTGGGGTCGCCCTTGTAACCAAGTTCCTTCCAGTCAAAGCGGGTTGCCTTCTTACCGTGGCAGGCATTACACTTCAGTGCTTTCGCACCGGGGAGTACTTCATGGAACAGACCCATGAAGCGGTCCACCTTTACCCAAGTGTAATCGTCCTTCGTGATGGTAATATTCCGATACGATTTTGCACCGGCAATAACGGCTTTATCAATATCTCCAGTCTGAAAAGCGATTGTGACGGCCACTGGGATGAGCTCCTTCGTCTTCTTGAGCATCGGTAACATGGCCACGTGACGCTTGAATGCATAAATCCGGGAATTGGGGTCATTGATTGAACCAACCGGCTGAGTCATATGCACGAACCCAAAAACTTCTGAAACCGGCTTCATGGGATCCTGGGCTGTAATCGCGCCATTCCACCATTCATAAACCGGTTTCACGTGCTTTTCCATGATGTGTTTTTCCTCGTACTTGGTGCCTGCTTCATTCATGGTAAGTGTACGCCAGTCTCTGTACATGTCTGTCGCATCCACTCTGGCAAAATCAGGAATATGGCACGCTGTGCAGTATACGGTTTTTGCGTGGCGATTCAGTACGGCACTGTCATGAGGGGCATTTTCGTGGCAATTCTCACAGGCCACTTTCACCCCTGGCAGGTCGTTACTCAAGAGGTCTGCACCCTGGCCGGCAATGTGGTGATTTTTCGTTGTATGACATTCAACGCAGGCCATATCGTTTGCGAAATGCACATCAATGGTGTCATCAGCTTCATAGTGGGCCGATTCCAGATCGCCACGCTTGAAGTTGGTGCCACCGCCCGCACCGGCATGACAACGCAAACACATCTGTGCAGTTGGTTTTCTCACATTTCTGGCTCTGATGGTCAACAGTTCGGGACCATCTTTTGGAACCCATACTCTCCGACCGTTTTTTTCCACCAGTTTCCGCGAATAACCCGGTGCGTGACACATCAGGCAGTCAATATTGTCCAGCTGCTTCTCACTGATAGTCTCAGAGGGCAGCAGTCCATCACCCACGTGGCACTTTCCACAACCTTCCACAACAATCTTTCCATCCTTGGTCTTCACCCAACCCACCCGGCTGGCTCTCGGATTGGTGCAAAAATCATTCAGGTCTGTCATCTTCCCGTGTTCAGAACCTTTCGCGAAACCAAGAACATTAGATACTTTTGTCTGCCACTGGTAGTGTACGCTGTGAAAAACGTCTTTCCCTTCTTTCATGTGGCACTTGAGGCAGGTTTTGGTGCCTTCGTATTTCTGGATGTAGCCGTAATGGGGCGGATCCAGATCCTCATCGTCCTGGGCCATGACCTGAATCATGGCAGCCATCAAAACCATCAACATCAACGCAAAGAATTTCTTCATCTTCGAGGTACTCTCCCCTTTTAATACCGTGCAGTCAGCGACAGGTAGATATTGTCCACCTTATCTACGATGGGCATCAGGGCGTCAAATGCTGTGGCGTTCTCTATCTTCTTTGGCGCGCCCAACGGCATACCGCTGCCGGTATATTCGTAATCATACTTCTGGTATCCGCCGGTCAGAAAGAAATGCGTCCCGTAGAACGGATAAGTGAAGTAAAGTTCATATACGTCACCACGAGCTGCCGCCTTGGCACCCACAATGTTGTCTTCCGCACCTGTAAAGTTGAACCAGTATTTGGAGCCGTGGTTATATTCCGCACCGAGACGGGCACCGTTTTCCCAATTGTATGTGAGACCGGCCCAAACTGCACTTCCGTTGTGATTCTCCTGTCCGCCGTTGTCATTTAACAGGGCATCCTTTCCCCAGAACTGCATCATCGGATTCATGGAACGACCATTTGGACTGGTCCTGCTCACTGAATAAGAAGCAAAGTAGCCGAAGTTCCCGGCTTCGCCCCGTACAAGCAGGGTACCCATATCTTCCGTCCCGATATTAGAGGTTGCCTGAGTTCTTGAAATATATCCACCGTTGTTGGCAGCAAGATAGTACTCATCGAACACACCATCCCGGTTGACATCACTTCCCTGAACCACAAACGGCATTACAACGGTACCGGTGAAGCCATCTGCCATACTGAACGCATGGGCATACAGGGCCACGAAATCAATTTTCCTCGTCCGGTACAGATGAGCAATAAAACCCCCGAACTGGGTGTCATTAACGTCCGCATTGGCGGAATTATAGGAATAGGAGTTTCCGTAACCGGACTCGAATCCGTAACCGTAGCAGAACTTAATTGATGCACCGGGGATTCCCGTTGCGTTCTCCAGGCTGAACCCCAGAGACATTCCGTCAAACTGCCAGTTGATCAAAGTAGAAATGGGAGAACCGCCCACTACGCTGTAGTTGCGGTATTCCATAGGAGGGCCATCTGTGGACGGTCGGCGTCCAACAGAGAAGTGACCACCATCCCAGGAATAGGTAAAGAAAGCCCGTTCAATCCTGAGCTTGTCATCGGAGGGCATGGAAGTGTCCAGTCCGTCCATCATCTGCGAGGTCATCTGGCCATTGAAGAAACTGCTCTCCGCGCCATTTCCCCACACTTTGTACATGGTCATGCGACCACCGAATTTCAGATGTTCATTAATCTGGGAATCCATGTCAATGCGAAGACGGGTGGTATACATCAGGCTGTTGTCATAGTCGTACACCTTGGGCTGCACGCCCTGAAACATCATCTGGTACTTGGCCATATCAGACGCACCGAATGTACCGGTAAAGTAGGGTGTCCCCAGGCTGCCAACACCAATCATCGGCATGTCATACATGTCAAACTGATTGTTTCCATTCATGTCCACAAAACCATTGGCATCAATAAATCCCATTTGCATCATCGCCGGCATCATGCCCTGCAGCAGGGCCTGGTTGGCCATTACAAATGAGGGGTTGAATGTGTAGCCTGAGCCGGAACCCAGTGGCGTTCCGCCAATCTGGCCTGCCGGAACTGCCAGCCGATTGAATGCCCACAACCCCATCATTGTGGATGCCCAATCCGGAAGTCCCCGCATATCCTTATAACTCATGTTATAAGCATTTGTTCTCAGTTCGTATGAAAAATTGATCTTGTCCATGACGGTATGCTGCTCATTGACATCCACTCTGTCAGCAAGGTCGTCCAGCTGATCCTGCAAATCTTCTATCTGTTTTTTCAGATTCTTCACATCTGTCTGAGCATAAGCTGAAAAAACTGAGAATGCCGCAATCAGAAAAATGATGACGAGATTGCGTCTCATATCAAAACTCCTTCAGTATAAAATGAAGCTATTGTTTAATCCGGTTAACGTCAACTCGTCTCGCACACGCTCAATTGTTGGAGGTCTCTGTTTTCAGAGTCTCCACCATTTCATCAGTCGCAGGTCTGCGGTTTCTCCGAATCCATGGCACCTACGTAGCAGAATGCCCACAGGTTGTTCACATCAGCTTCGCTGAGATTCAGCTTTTTGGTGATGTCTGCACCATGTTTTCTGGCCAGTTTTGCTGCATTGTTGTTCAAATAGCGTTTCCATTGTGCCCGTGTTTTGTGGGCGGGTGTCAGTTTCTTGGCATCTTTCCCGCTGTGGCAAACCTTGCATTGCTCTCTGAATATTTTCTTTCCCATATCCACGTTTCCCGCCTTTCTGTCCAATGCGAAACTGCTTGCTCCGAAGACAAATCCCAGTGCCAGAAGCACAACTGTTGCCTTTCTCAAATCGTATCCCCCTGTTTTTAATAATGATAGTTAACATATAGGTGAAGCATCGCACGCACTACGATATAACTATACTCTTATATGCATTTTTACGCAAGAACTTCTTTACTAATTATTTCAATTTTATTAAGGGATTCGTTCAAATGCGATGTAACCGGGGGAAATCCCCCGGTTACATCAATTCAGGATTTAAATAATTGCTTCCAGAACGATTTCAGCCAGATCCCGGGTGGTTACGTTTTCCAACCCAGTTTCGTTGGCCGCATCTGAAATCATGGTCATGCAGAATGGGCAGGCTGTGCAAATTTCTTCCGGAGCTGCCGTTTTTACAATATTTTCCAACCGTTTGTGGTTAATCCGTGTTCCTCTGTTCTCTTCCATGAACATTCTGCCACCACCTGCACCGCAGCAGAGTCCCTTCTCACGGTTCAAAGTAGCTTCCTTTAATTCCACGCCTTTAATGGATCTTAACACGGTTCTGGGAGCATCATATATCCCGTTCTGACGGCCAAGATAACAGGAATCATGGTATGTGATTCTCTTTGCCACCTCGTTATTCAAGATGATTTTCCCCTCCTTCAACAGATCCGCGATGAATTCCGTATGATGGACCACCTGATAATCGCCACCAAATGCCTTGTATTCATGCTGCATCGTATTAAAGCCGTGGGGACAAATCGTTACAATTTTCTTCACTTTGTAGCCATTGAGTATTTCAATATTCTGCTGCGCAAGGGTCTGGTAGAGATATTCTTCACCGGCACGCCGGGCATGATCTCCGCAACACATCTCCTCCTCACCGAGACAGGCAAATTTGACACCCGCCTTCTCCATTATTTTTGCAAAGGCGGCCGCAATTCTTTTACCCTTATCATCAAAAGAACCAGCACAACCAACCCAGAAGAGCACATCAATTTCCTCCGGATTGTCTACTTCCGCCATCAGTGGAATTTCGAGTCCTTCCGCCCACTCAAACCGCTTACTCATGCCAATATTCCATGGATTGCCATTGCGCTCCATTCCAGTGAATGCCTGCTGAAGTTCCGACGGAAAATTCGCATCTACCATCACCAGTTTCCGGCGCATGTCTATTATTCGTGGCACATTTTCAATGAATATCGGACACGCTTCCTCGCAGCGTCCGCATGTTGTGCAATCCCAGATTTCATCTTCCGAGATTGCGTTTCCGATAATGCTCGGCAACGAAGCGCCCTTACCAGACAACAGTTCTTTCTCATGCTCATAGAGGAAGTGCTTCAATTCGTCATTGACCCGCTTGGGAGACAGCGGCTTGTCTGTCAGGAAGGTCGGGCAGAATTCGTGGCATCGACCACATTCCGTACAGGAATACAAATCCATGTACTGTTTCCAGCTCAAATCTGTAATTGCGGATACACCGACCGGAATATTTTCGTCTTCAGTATCAAACAACTCTTCCAGATTCTCTATATTTGCGATTTCTCCATCCGGGGTCAGTCTCTGAAAGAAGACATTTGGAATAGCGGTTATCACATGAAAATGCTTGGAACCTGGCAGGAGATTCAGAAAGACGAGAATTGTAACGACATGCATCCACCAGGAGATATCATAAACCAGAGAAAGGCCATTCCGGGAAAGTTGGGCAACCAATCCAGCTAGTATCTGTCCGGCAAATCCGACTTTCTCGCCCAGAACTGCCGCCGAAGCATCCATTGACATATCAGTGATCATCAGAATAAATATCAGTAACAGCACCAGGTAGGCTTCCATTGACTGGTCAATCCGTTTTGGCCGGACAAACGCCCGGCGAATCGCCGCGTAGAGCACCATAACAGTCACGAGGATAACAAATACGTCCTTTGTGTACAGATAACCTGTCCCAAATGGACTATTCAGGAACCAGTCCATAGACGTAGCTGAAAACCCCTCTGCAAACGCGGAAATAGTCCGAAGCGCCAGAACGCAGAAGCCCCAGAAAATAAACGCGTGCATCAACCCGGTACTTGCATCAGACAGAATTCTCTTTTGACCGAAGGCAAACAGCAGCATCCTTTTGAATCGCTCGCCAATGCGATCATACCGATCTTCAGGTTTTGCCAGTTTCAGCAACCGATAGTATCCCCATATCGAATAGGAGAAATACAATATGCCAACAACAAAAACGGCCACAAATACCCAGAAGAGCACGCCCTGGGTCGGATTCAGGATTTCACCGGTCGGATTCATGGATACCCCCCTTGATCAGAATAACTGAATGACCATTCATTTATTATACGGCTCCGCATAGCATTGTCAATTCAAAATTATACCAAAATCATATTCACACCCAACCATCAAAACCTTTGAGGCCCATAGCCGGGATGCTTGATGAAATATTTCTTCTTCACAAGAAAGATTCCCTTTCCTATACATTCTCTAATTATTCATTATTAGTGTTTTATGTTAGCCACACTGTATTATTTTTATACTTTCTATATTAATATTGACTTTTACAATTATTTTGTTTAACCTGATTGCAGGAGATTTTCTAATATGCAGTTCTCATTGGATCAGATGGCCCTTGTCGCCTTTCTTGCCTTACTTTTCTCTGTGATCTCACTTCGACTTATTCGATCACTTAGAAATAGGTTGAAAACTTCAGAGAAAAGCAGACAGGAGCTCTTTGACATGGTCCGCCAGAAAGACATACAGTACAGTCGAATACTTCAGGATAAACAAAAACGAAGCGGCTTTTACAGCAATTTGATTGACAAACTTCCATTTCGCACCAGTGAAATGATATCTCAGGAAGATCCCCGAAGGTTGGCACGGGTACTCGTGGACAGTATAGTGGATCTCTTTGAGCCCACCCAGGTCGTTTTTTTCACTGCCATCCCGGAACAAAAACAGTTGATTCTCACCGATGGGTTCTCAACAAAACCATCGAAATTCGGGAAACGGTATGATTACGGAAAGGGGCGGCCCGGAGTCGTTGCCCAGAAAGGAATTACGATGACTACCATGGAATTTCTCAATGAAAGCAGCATGGTAAAGCGCCGGATCCGGGAACATCAATCCAGTGAATGCCAGATGGACATCCTTTCACCAATGATCAAAGATGGCCACTTGCTGGGAATCATCGGGATGAAGAGAATCGGGCAGGACATTACCAAGGATGAGAAACGTGTTTTCAGTATGGTTGCCGATATGGCGGCCAATGCCTTTGCATTCAGTTATCTTCTTGCACGCTACAAGAAGATGGCTCACAGAGATGGGCTCACGGGGCTGGTGAATCGCAAGTCTTTCATGACGATGCTTTCACACCAGCTGATGCAGGCATCTATCGGAAGTGATGAACTCTCTGTTTTCATGTTTGATCTTGACAATTTCAAGATTTATAACGACCGCAACGGTCACCTGGAAGGAGATGAGCTGTTGAAAATGATCTCCAGAATGATCCAGGAAAACATCCGCACCCATGATGTGGCTGGCAGATACGGAGGAGAAGAATTTGTCATCCTCTTCCCGGGTCTCTCCAGAAAAAGAGCCTTCCGTGTTTCCGAATTCTTAAGGAAAAAAATAGAGGCCCACTCCTTTCCTCACAGAGAAGGGCAGCCTCTGGGCATGGTCAGCATCAGCGGTGGTGTTGCCAGCTTCCCTGAAGATGGGGACACCGTGCATGATCTCATTTCAGCCGCTGATCAGCGGCTCTACATGGCCAAGAACAAAGGCCGAAACCGCATCATTCTTTCCACGGGATAGCGAAATTGGCCTTGTGCATGGGCGAAAGATCAGGGTGGGACTACCGCAGAGCCCGCAAAAACTACTGAGGAGGATGAGAAAAGTATTTAACACAGAACTCAAACAACAAAGGTAAGATAAATATTTTTCCTGTAAATAGTAAGGATGGGGCTTTTCCCCTCCCATCCCTTTCTGGCTCTGACTCCCACGCCTCACGCCAACGACAATCCTTTCCCCGGGTCAGAAGATGAGATCAAAGGCCTGCTTCAACGTGGCCACTTCAACAATCTGAAAGTCTTTTTTTGCCAGATCCCTGATATTCTTTCTCAGTCCGGCCGGGACGACTGCCCTGTCAAATCCCATGGCACGGGCTTCCCGAACCCGCTTTTCCAGTTGAGCCACGCTGCGGATTTCTCCGGCAAGGCCTATTTCACCAATGAATACGTCCTTCTCGCCCAGTGCCTTGTTGAGAAAACTGGATGCTACCGCCATGCACACGCCCAGATCTGCTGCGGGCTCGCTCACCGCGAATCCACCGGTTATGTTCACATAAACATCGTCCCGTTGAATAGCGAAATCCAGGCGTTTTTCCATGATGGCAAGGAGCAGGTGAAGGCGGTTCTGGTCCACCCCGATCCCCATTCGCCTGGGCGTACCAAAGTTGCTGTCCGCCGCAAGGGACTGGACTTCCAGCAGTATGGCACGGGTTCCTTCCAGTGCACAGATAATAGAAGAACCGGCAGTATCTCTTGCGCGTTCCGAGATAAATACAGCAGAAGGGTTGGGCACCGGCACCAGCCCGGTGGCCGTCATTTCAAAAATGCCGATTTCATTTGTGGAACCAAACCGGTTTTTGACGGCCCGCACGATTCGCCTGGCATGGAACCGTTCCCCCTCAAAGTACAGAACTGTATCCACAATGTGTTCCAGTGTTTTCGGTCCGGCAATAGCACCTTCCTTCGTAATATGGCCAATCACGATAAAAGGGACGCCGCTTCTCTTGGCAGAAAACAGAAATTTTGTGGTTGCTTCCCGAATCTGAGAAACTGTCCCAGGGGCAGATGAAATTTCTTCTGAGAATACGGTCTGGATTGAGTCTACAATAACCATCGAGGGCTTGTGCTGTTCTATTAGTGAGAGGATACCTTCAACCGTAACCTCTGAAGAGATAAAAAGTTCCTCCGAAATTGCCCCGATCCGGTCCCCTCGCATTTTGATTTGAGTGGGAGATTCTTCCCCGGAAAAATAAAGCACCCGCTTCCCCGTGTGCGCCACTTTCTCACAAACCTGCAACATCATGGTTGATTTGCCAATGCCGGGCTCTCCTCCCACCAGCACCAGGGAGCCCGGAACAAAGCCACCACCAAGAACTCTGTCGAATTCCTCCATTCCACTTGAATACCTGGGGTGCACAGATTTTTCAATTTTGCTGATTGCCTGGGGTGCCATAGCGGCAAGATTCTGCCCGTGGTAGACAGGTGCTTCCTCCGGGACTTCCAGAAAACTGCTCCATGCCCCGCACTCCGGACATTTTCCCAGCCACTTGGCGGTCTGATAGCCACAGGACCCACATTCGAATGTTGTTCTTTTCCTTTTAGCCATCCCGTCCCCGTTTTCTTCTAATTAAGCTTAACGCTGGAAAGCAGGTGTTTGAAAAAGTCATCCCTGAATCGTATTCCTACGCCCACAAAGAACTGACTGTAATCGCTTTCCAGAATGTCATCCCCTCCGGCATCAAGAAAAAAGTTCTCATAAAATCGATAGCTGGCTCCAATTCTCAGGCGGGGAGAAAGATCATTCGCCCTGCTGAAGTCAGATAGTTCACCAAAAAATCTCCACCTTTTTGCGCCATGGGGTTCATAGTCCAGGCCAAATCCACCCTTGGATTCGATCAATCCAACTTTTATATTGAAGTCCTTGTACCGCTGTCCGATGAGGGCGGTAAACTTCATTGCGTCCCGGGTGGAGACAATGGTTTCGGTGTAATCATCAATGACGCTTCCGGAAGGATCTGTAATGATATGATGAAAACTATTCTCCCTCACCTTGCCATAGGGTGAATCAATGACTTCAAGCTGATAGATACGGGTCGCTGAGGGGACAATATCCACACTGAAATAACTCTTGGAATCAGACACATCGAAAAGATAATCACTTTTGAAGCCAAGGTAAACCCCCGTCTCACTGAAGGCACCGAGGTAGTCGCTTGCGCTGTCCATGGCTTTTCGAAATGACACAAGTGTCTTGTTAAGGTTTTCTCCCGTTTCCTTGTCATTAACCAGCTGGCCAACCGTACCCTCTCCGGAATCAATTTTTTTTGCAATGCTCTCGATGTAGTCCAGTGAGTCACTAAGCTTTTGCGTACCTTCTTTCGCGTTGGCCAGCGTGCTCTTCAGGTTGCCGCGATTTTCCATTACCACTTCGTCAAGATGAGTACTGAGCGCATCCAGCTTCTTGGCCAGAACGGGGATGTCCTTTTTCAAATCTCCGGTAAAGGATTTGATATTGTCAATAGAGTCGGTAAAATTGCCTTTATTTCTTGTCGTAATTTCCCTGAGGTCCGCCGTGATTTTTTCCATACTATCCAGTATGTTGGCAATTTGCTCCTCCCCCTTACTGGTGCCGACCGTTCTGCTCAGAGATGTAGTGATTTTCTTAATGTCAGTGGCCACTGAATACACAACATCCATAATGTCATCCATGGAGACGGCCTTTTCACTTGCAAGCATTTCACCGGCTCCGATTTGACCTTCCTTTGAGCCGGGAAGTATTTCAAGATATTTATCCCCGAGAATTCCCTTGGAAACGACCTTGACACGGGACCCCTCCTGTAGCTGAACATCTTTGTCGATTTCCATCGTGATCACCGCTTTCCCATCCTTTAATTTCACGCTGAGCACTTTACCGATTCTGACACCGGCAAGACGAATGTCACTGTCTTTGTCCAGTCCCGTTGCCGTGTTCAGAACTGCCTGAAGGGTATACACCTCTCCTTTCTTGAAAAATTGAAACTGCCCGGTTTTCATGATAAGAAAGGCAATACCAATCAGTGCCACAAGAAAAAAGAGCCCGACTTTTCTTTCAGTATTCATATTTTCACCTCACTGGTTTATTTCTTCAGAAATACGCCCCTTCAAGAAACTCCGAATAATCGGAAGTCGGGACTTCATTACATCTTCAGGAGTGCCGGTAAACACGATTTCGCCCTCATATAGCATTACAATTCTATCGGCAATATCGAAAGCACTGACCATGTCATGAGTGATGCTCACACAGGTCACATCCAGCCCCCGGCGCAGATCATTTATCACGTTGTCAATCTGATCCGTCATCACAGGGTCCAACCCCGTAGTCGGCTCATCAAACAATAACACCTCGGGGTTCAACGCAATACTCCTTGCAAAACCGGCTCGGCGGCGCATACCGCCAGAGAGCTCAGCCGGCATAATGTGTTCGTTCCCGGAAAGTCCTACAAGTTCCAGGCAGTATCCCACGCGTTTTTTAATTTCAGTTTCTGTACTTCGGGTGTGGCGGCGAATGGGGAAAGCTACGTTTTCAAATACATTCATAAAATCAAAGAGCGCGGCTTCCTGAAAGCTCATGCCGAAACGGCGGCGAATGTCAAACCACTGTTGGCGTGTATAGTCCGTCACATCCTTACCGTCGATAAGAACTCTTCCCTTATCGGGCTTCATCAAACCGATAATATGTTTTAACATAACAGATTTTCCGGTTCCGGAGCCGCCCAGAATCACAAAGGACTCACCTTTTTCAATATGGAGGTTGATACCCTTCAGCACGTTTTTGGAACCGAATGACTTATGGATATTTTCAAGTCGTATCATTCCATCCCCCTAAAACATGAGCTTGGACAGGAAAAAGTCCGAAATAAGGATTAGTAATGAAGCCATTACGACAGCGCTGGTTGTGGCATTGCCCACCCCCTCAGCACCGCCCTCCGTTCGAAGGCCCTTGAAGCATCCCACCATGGCAATGATGAAACCGAAAACTGCCGCCTTTATCAGACCACTCGTCACGTCATGTACGTCTGTGTACTGATAAACCTTGTTCAGATACATATCCGGGTTTTCTCCGAAAACATTTACCAGAAGGAAAAAACCACCGTAGATACCGATTACGTCCGCAATACCGACCAGAAGGGGCATCATGATGGTTCCGGACAGAATTCTCGGAACAAAAAGGTAGTGGACAGGATCGACACCCATCACTTCCAGGGCATCCACTTGCTCGGTTACCCGCATCGTACCAATTTCGGCCGCAATGGCAGAGGCAATTCGTCCCGCCACCATCAATCCCGCGAGCACGGGAGCCAGCTCACGGGTCAGAGAAACACCAACCAGAGCTCCTACCATGGATTGTGCCTGAAAGCGCTTGAATCCTGAATACGTCTGGAGTGCAATCACCATTCCAGTGAAAAGGGCGGTAATCAACACTACCGGCATTGAATCCACACCAATTCGTTCCAGTTGCTTGAACAAATTACGAATGTCGAATGGACGTTTGAAAATTGCCTTGATGGCTGTCCAGCATAGGATGGCAAAATCACCTGCCTCCGCCACTGCACTCAGCACCCAACTACCCAGTCGATCCAGAAAATTCAACTGAACCTCCTTATCCTCACGTGTTCAGAATCACAATATTAAACACCCTAACAGTCAGAAAATCAAGATTCTTTTCATATAGTATCATACGTCATTCTTTCAATTGCTGAAAAAATATCCCCGCCACCTCATGTGCCACAAGATGCCAGAACCGCAATCGTGTGCATCGGGAAATTTCTCCATTGTCCGGTATCTGCAGAAAGTAAATGTGAGGCTTCAGCAAAGGGTCATGCTGATTCGTCTTCCTAAACATCAACCATACCCTTCTCTGGTGGTAGGGAGAAGTCACCAGTACAATTTTCCTTATTTTCTTCTTCTCTTTCAGGACATGGAAAAGTTCCTCGATATTGTTTTCTGTTCCGCCTCTCTTATCACTATACTGAAAGCCTGAAGACAGGATATCCGTTTCAGCCAACCCATTTGCCACAAGATATGCCGTCATTTTTTTCCGCCCTGCCGGGTACTCCTGCACGAGGATTGGGCAGTTTCCGTCTGTTTTCCCCAAATATTCTGCCACCGCGTCCAGCCGCTCACGGGTTGAAATTCCCAATTTCCCTTCCAAGGTAATGCCGCCACCCAGAACCGCCACGAGGTCCGGATGAACCGGTAAACCGGTATTCACTTTTAACCTGTTAATGATTGGCTTTCGTGGAAAAAGAAAGAAAATACATATAAGGAAAATTACCGGAACTGACCATGCAAACAGACGCTTTTTCATTTCTTGCGCCAGACAGATAATACGCCACGGGTTCCCTTAATTCGGGCAAGAACCCGATTCAATTCTTCCCTGGAACTGATCTGAACAGTGAATCGGAATTGGGCCTGGTTCTTTACTCTGAAACTCTCCCCCTGAACTTTTCGCAGGTTCAAGTTCATTGAATCGAATACATCCGTCAAGCGGGCCAACATTCCGGTAATGTCTTCTGAAATCACAATAATTTCAATGAGAAAAGAATGGTTCGGGTCTTCCACCCAGTCCACATCAATCAGCCGAGCCGGGTCTATCCTGCCCTGCTTGAGGTTCTCGCAATCTCCTCGGTGTACGCTTATCCCTTTCAATTTTGTGAGGTAACCGACAATCTTGTCCCCAAAAATGGGGTTGCAGCATCGGGCACGGGTAACCAGTAAATTGTCCAATCCCTGTATTCGAACCCTCTTTTCAAAATTCCCCGATTCGGTGGGTTTTCGGGTCAGTGAGATGGCCTGTTTTTTGCGAACGAGGCTTGGTTCAACAATCCCCAGCACTTTGTTGACAGAAATGGTGCTATTCCCAACAAGAAAATAGAGTTCATCAATTTTTGAAATCTTATAGGATTTGTATGCCTTTGAAATTTTTTCCACATCCAGCTGACTGAATGGAATCTTATGCTTCCGCATGGCCTTTTCCAGCATCTCCCGGCCTTCGGCAGTTTTTTCCTCCCGCTCCAGGGCCCGGTATGTTGACCGAATTTTGTGTTTTGCCCGGGAAGTTCGAACCAGCTTTAACCAGTCCAGGCTTGGCTTGGCATTGGGATTCGTCAGAATCTCAACAATATTTCCATCGTGAAGTTCGGTATGGAGTGGGACTAAGCGTCCGTCGACCTTCGCACCTACACAGTGGTTCCCCACCTCAGTATGAATTGAATATGCAAAGTCAACCGGCGTTGCCTGATCCGGCAACGCGATTGTTCTTCCCCTGGGCGTCAAAACAGTGATCCCGTGGCTGATGTCTTTCAATCCCTGGGCAAGATCCGTCAGGAATTCGTCTGATGTTTTTTCCTTCAGATCCAGAATAGTCTGGCTCAATACCTGGTACAGCCGTGATTCCTCGAATGATTCCATCCGACCCTGTTTATACTGCCAATGGGCGGCAATTCCCTGTTCCGCAATTTGGTGCATTTCCTCAGTTCGAACCTGTACTTCGAAGAAGACTCCGTCTTCATATATAAGAGTTGTGTGGACCGAGCGATATCCGTTTTCCTTGGGCTGGGATATAAAATCACGCCACCGGTGAGGGATGTAGGTCCAGAGACTATGAAGCACTCCGATAACTTTGTAGCATTCGTTGGGATCATTGTCTGTCAGAATAATGCGAAAAGCAAGAAAGTCATAAACCTCATCCAGTGAAATATCCTGAGTTTTCATCTTCCTGAATATGCTGAACTTGTGCTTGATTCGACTCTGGATAATACACCGAATACCATTCGCTCTCATTTCGTGCTCCAGAACTTCCCGAATCTGCTCCATATCCTCCGCGTATGTGCCTTCTTTTGTTTCCGCTTCCTTTGAAACCGTCTTGTATTCCTCCGGATAGATATAGCGAAAACTCAAATCCTCCAGTTCGTTCTTGATTCGCGACATTCCGATGGCATGTGCCAGCGGTGCATAAATTTCAAGTGTTTCTCCCGCAATCAATCTTTGCTTTTCAGGCTTCATGAATTCAAGTGTCCGCATATTATCCAGCCTGTCTGCAAGCTTGATAATCAGAACTCGGGGATCCCGGGCAATAGCAATGAGGAGCTTTTTGAAATTGGCAGCTTTCCGTTCCGAAATGTCAACATTTTCCAGCGCGGTGAGCTTGGTAAGGCCATCGACAATGCCGGCAACATCCTTGCCGAACAATTCCTCTACCTGGTCATTGGATGCATCAGTGTCTTCCACTACATCGTGGAGCAGGGCAGCCACAAGACTTTCAGTATCCAGCTTGTTTTCCGCGATGGTATGCGCCACATTGAGGGGATGGGTTATAAAAGGAAGACCGGATTTCCGCTTCTGGTACTCGTGCATCATGTTGGCAAAAACGTAGGCCTTTTGTATCTGAAGCACATCTCCGTCCGGACGGTTGTTCGAATAAATATCAAGAACATCCTCAATCCGGATCATGCGCCCCTCCTGACCCACTGAATGCAAAAAGGGGGCAGAAAAATCTGCCCCCTCATCAGACTATCATTATTTTTCCTTGTAAAAATGTTCCTCCACGAAATAGTAAACCGGGCTGGCAATAAAGATAGAGGAATAGGTTCCTACTATGATCCCCACAAGAAGCGGGAAGGAAAAGCCCTTCAGTGCCAAACCACCAAAGAGGAAAATCACAACCACTACGAACAGGGTGGTCAACGATGTCAACAGTGTACGACTCAAGGTCTGGACAATACTGCTGTTGATCACCTGCTCCAGTGGGACCGTTTTGACTATTTTCAGATTTTCACGGATTCGGTCAAAAACAACAATTGTATCATTCAGCGAGTATCCGACAATGGTCAGAAAGGCCGCCACCACCGGCAGGGTAAACTCCTGTTTAAACAACACAAACATCCCGAGCGAAATGGTAACATCATGAACCAGAGCCAGGACCGCACCTACCGCGAAGTCAAATTTGAATCGGATGGAAATGTACACGAGAATGGCACCCAGTGCCATCACAATGGCCAGAATTGCTTTCTCAGTCTGTTCAGAAGAGATACTGGGACTGAATGTATCTTCCTTCATTTTGATGTAGTTTCCCAGCGTACAGCTCTTGGTTAGAAAGGCCTTCACCTCCGGTTGCGTAACCGTTGCAAGGGCATCATCCATTGAGTTAAAGAAATCTCCCTCATCCGAACGAGCTTTAATGATTTTTTCCGCAATATCATCATAAACAGTTCGTTCTTCCCCGATCATCTTATTCGCGTCAACTTTCAGAGGATTTCCCTTCTTCAACAAATAGGCAAGGTCTGTCGGGTTGGTTTTGTTCAAGTCGAAGAGAGATGTTTCTTTCTCCTTGGATGCTTCCCGGAAAATGGCCGAAATGCGCTGAGAAACCTTACTGCCTTTTGCAGTTTCATCCCCCGCCTTTCCCTTCAATTTAATGATAAACTCGTTCTCACCGGTTATCTGCATAATAGAAGCATGGCCAAACCCATTCTTCTTGAATGCTGCCCGAAGATCACTGATGGGCACCGGCTCCTTGAACTTCACCTGGATCTCACTGCCACCTACGAACTGGACACCTCTTTTCACACCCATAACCGCAACTATGACAATTGAAGCAGCCATAAACAGCAAAGAGATTGTAACTGCGATTTTACGTGCACCAAAAATATTAAATTCCTTTTTCATTTCATTACCTCGTCAAATGCTCAGCTTTTTGATGTTAGGTGATACTGACAACCGCAGATCAAAGAACCACCTGGATACGTAAATAGCGGTGAACAGAGAGGCAACAATACCCAGACTCAATGTAACCGCAAACCCTTTAACCGGTCCGGTTCCATACTGAAACAGGAAGAGGGCGGCAATCAGAGTCGTAATGTTTCCGTCCAATACAGCCGACATGGCTTTGGCGAACCCTGCGTCAATGGCAGATTTTGGTGTCTTACCGTTTCTTAGTTCTTCCTTGATGCGTTCAAAAATAAGCACGTTTGCGTCCACCGCCATACCAATTGTCAGAATAAACCCTGCAATACCGGGGAGAGTGAGGGTCGCGTGAAAATAGGCCATACCACCCAGCAGGTAAAGCATATTGAGGATCAGTGCCAGATCCGCATTGATTCCAGCTGCTTTATAATAGAAAAGCATAAATCCCATCACGATAATCAAACCCATCATCGTAGACCGTACACCTTTACGAATCGAGTCTCGTCCAAGGGACGGTCCAACTGTCCGCTCCTCCAGGAAAGTCATCTTGGCCGGCAATGCGCCGGACCGCAACTTAATTGCCAGATCTTCCGACTCATCAATCGTAAAATGACCGGTGATCTGCGCGTTTGGGGTGTTAATGGGCTCGTTGATACTGGGCGCGGATACGACCTTCTTATCCAGAATAATTGCCAGTCGCTCTCCCCTGTGTTCGGTTGTGACCCTGGAAAACTTGGAGACACCCGCCTGGTTCAGTGTAAATGCTACAGTGGGGCTTCCAAACTGGTCAGACGAACGGCGGGCTGTCTTGATATCATTTCCGTTCAATTCCACCCGATCCTTCACCAGATACCACACAATCCCACCATTTGCACTGGGTTCTGATGGGAAAATGGCTGTGCCGTCAGGGATCTTTCCGTTGTTGGCTGCAAGAATATCCGCTTTTGATTTGAAAGAATTGGGCGCGGCAAGGAGCCGCCACTCCAGCCAACCCGGTTCAGACAGAGATTTTTTCACCCGGGTGGGGTCATCCAGACCTGGCAACTCCACCACGATACGGTTACTTTCCAGTCCCTGGCGTTGAATAATCGGTTCGGATACCCCATAGGCATCCACACGGTTGTGAATGGTGATCAGAGCCTGACGCATTGCCTGCTTACGAATCTCTTTTACCGCAGCGCCTTTAAACGACAAGGTATAATCGCCGGCCCCATCATTACTCACATTGAATCTGGACATGTAATCATCAAAAATCTTCTCGACCTTCTCCGCCTTGTCCTCAGAAACCCCGGTGACCATGATTTTCAGTTGTTCAGGGTTGGCCTTGACTTGCTTCACGTCTACTTTCTCATCTTTTAGGATACGTTCCAGGTTTGATTTCGAGTTGTCCAGTTCCGCCTTCATGGCATCCTTCATCTCCACCTGAAGTACCATATGAATACCACCCTGGAGGTCCAGGCCCAGGTTAATTTTCTCTTTCGGAGGATAAATATAGTAAATCGCCCCCGCCGTCAACAACACTACAAAAAGAATCTTAAATTTCATCTCGCCAACTTCTCCCTCTTCACTGATTTCCGTTTTCGTCCGGATTCTGCAGACCGGCAATCGCCCCTTTGGAGAATACCAGCTTCACATTATTCGCCACTTTGAGGTGCAACACCTTGTCCCCGACAAAGGCGACTTCCCCATGGACTCCGCCATTGGTGATCACTTTATCTCCAACCTTCAAGCTACTCAGCATGTTCTGCAGTACCTTCTGCTTTTTCTGCTGGGGTCGGATCAGGATAAAATAAAAAATACCAAACAATACCAGCAGTGGAAAAAATTGTACCATCCAGTTGGGCTGTGCGGCTGCGCCACCGGCCCCCGCTGCGTATGCGTATGTTTCAAACACCAGAACACCTCCAATTTTCAAGCTTCATATCGTCTCATAAATTCAGTCTTAAATGTAATGAAATCACCATTCTCGATGGACATTCTCACATCTTCCAGCAATTCTACAAAAAAACGGACGTTATGGATAGTGTTAAGGACAGAAGAGAGAATTTCTTTTGCCTGGTACAGATGTCTAAGGTAGGCTCTGGAATAGTTACGACAAGTATAGCAATCGCAATTCTCATCAATCGGCCCCTTATCTTTCCGAAATTCCGCCCGCTTAATATTGATTGGCCCAAGTCGGGTAAATAACTGTCCGTTCCTGGCATTTCGGGTGGGCAACACGCAGTCGAACATGTCCACGCCCCGTGAAACCGCATCCAGAATATCTTCCGGTTTCCCCACCCCCATCAAATATCTTGGCTTGTCTTCCGGCAACCAGTCCACTGAATAGGAAAGAACTTCCTGCATCAGATGTTTTGGTTCTCCAACAGACAACCCTCCAATGGCATACCCGTCAAACCCGATCTCTACCAATGCCGCTGTGGCACGATGACGAAGCTCTTTTACCATTCCGCCCTGTACAATCCCGAACTGGAATCGACCGGATTCGGCCACCGATTCTGTCCACGCTGCACGGGACCGTTCTGCCCAGCGTAGTGTCAGATTCAATGACTTTGCAATATAATCGTAATCGGAAGGATACGGTGGACACTCGTCCAGTACCATAACAATATCCGAACCCAGGGCATTCTGAATTTCCACCGCCTTTTCCGGGCTCAGAAACCGGGCGGATCCGTCAATGTGGGACTGAAAAGAAACACCTTCCTCCTTGATCTTGCGCAGCTTCCCCAGACTGAACACCTGATATCCACCGCTGTCAGTAAGGATTGGCCCATCCCAGTTCATGAACTGGTGCAGCCCGCCCATTTCCTGAACCAGATCCTCTCCGGGACGAAGAAACAGGTGATAGGTGTTTCCGAGAAGTATTCGAGTCCCGCAATCCTTCAGCATTTCCGGAGTCAATGCCTTCACTGTCCCCTGGGTTCCCACCGGCATAAAAATCGGCGTTGGTACTTCCCCGTGGGCGGTTTGGAGCATACCTCGCCTGGCAGCCGTCTCCTTGTCCGTTTTTAAGAGTGTAAAACCATACATTTCAGTACCTCAATCCCGATAGCCACACGTTCTCAGAAGGCCAAATCCTACCATAAGCCCCACCCACATTCAATCACTCTTAAAGAACAAATGGCGCACTTATTACCCTTGCCAGCCAGATTCTCACAGCATCACCTTCAATACATGCAAAACCCGAATGTGAAAAAATGAAAAGGACTTTGTCCAAATCAAGTTTCCGCCTGTTTAAAGTTGTAAAAGGTGGGAAATGGGATATAATTTTAGAGAGTTTCCATAAGATGGCTGGCATATGACCCGAATTTCACATTTCTTTAATGTGTGATATATGCCTGTATCCAACCCGTTCGGGCAAACATGTATAAAACAGAGGGAGGATTGAATGAAAACCAGGAGATTTTTCAACATAACCGCGATGAGTATTCTGGTCCTGGGGTTAACAGTATCCTGTGGACTGGTAAACAAAATGGCGGAACCGGCAAACAAGTTTTTCACGCTGGTAGGAAGTGGTAATCTTCAGGCCGCATATGATTCTACCGCAGGAATTTTCAAGAAAAGCACCAGTTTCCAGCAGTTTTCCGCTTTCATGAAGGGAAACGGACTGACTCAGTACAAATCCGCCAACTGGAGCTCTGTTTCCTACAAGAATCAAAACGGTAAAATAGAAGGCTCCGTCACGCTGAATGATGGAACCGCCATCCCCATGGACATCTCCCTGGTTAAGGAAGGAGAAACCTGGCGCATCAGTAACTTATCATTGACCGGGGGTGGTATTTCCAAAACCTCTCCTGAAAATGAACCAAAAGCGGAAAGCACCATCCCACCGCTTGATAAATTGAACAAAATGGCGCAGGAATCCGTTGTTCTTCTCGGAACCGCTATCAATGCAGACGATTACAACCCTTTCTATCAGGAAATTTCAAAGGTCTGGCAAACCCAGATCACGACGCAGAAACTTCACGACATTTTCAATACGTTCAAAGAAAAAGGATATGACCTTACCATTGCAAAGGACGTAACTCCTGTCTTTGATGAGACACCGGCCATTGACAAGGATGGACTACTACACCTGAATGGCCAGTTTCCGACAAAAAAGACAACAATTCTGTTCAAATTGACATACCACTATGAATATCCCCAATGGCGGCTTTTTGGTATCAACGTGAATGCAAAATAGGTTGAGCCGCAGACACTTGATTGAGAGTGAGCGGTAAAGCAGTAGGATTTTACCTGAGTCTGACTTGACAGTATTGGTAACAATGGACAATAATGAATTTGAGATTATTCCGTTGGAGGAAAGATGAAAAAAATATTCAGCATTCTTGTTATTGGCTCCTTCCTGGCACTGTCAGTCTCCGCATTTTCTGCTGACGGCAAAACTCTCTTCAAGAGATGTTCGGCCTGCCACGGAAAAGACGGTAGCAGAAAGGCGCTTGGCACCAGCGCACCATTGAAGGGACAGAAAGCAGACGCCCTCTTCAAGAAAATGAAAGGCTATCAGGATGGAACCTACGGCGGCAAGAAAAAGGCCATCATGAAGCGCAACGTGGCGAAACTCTCAGACGAGCAATTGAAAGCTCTGGCTGCTTATATCGCAACGCTGTA
>CAZRHT010000020.1:2441-17250 GCA_964599895.1 uncultured Holophagae bacterium | reverse complement strand
CCAGGGATAACCTGCCCACATTTGGCGCACCTGTTTTTTTCCATTCCCACAATCTCTGCCGCGAATCCGGCCCGTTCAATAAGAAGAACACCGCAATGCGGACAGTAAGTGTTGGCTGCCTCTGTGAGAATATTGCCGATGTACACAAAGTGAAGTCCGTTATTCAGAGAGATTTTCCGGCAGCGATACAGGGTTTCCGGTGGCGTGGGCGGAATATTCTGCAACATGAAAGTGGGATAGTACCTTGAAAAATGAAGGGGGACGTCTGGTCCCAGCTCCCGATAAATCCATTTTGTCATGCGGTCAATTTCTGTTGAACTGTCGTTCAGCGTGGGAACAATCAGCACCACCAGCTCCAGCCAGACACCTTCTTCTCTCACTACTCGAATGGTATCCAGCACCGGTTTCAATTTACCGCCACAGATTTTCTGGTAAAAATCGTCCGTGAATGCCTTCAGATCAATCTTCACCGCGCCCAGGTGTCGGCACAATTCCCGCATGGGCTTTTCCTGGATATATCCATTGGAAATCATAACGTTGGGAATGCCGGACTCTTTCCCCAGCACGGCGCAGTCCCGCATGAACTCAAAAAATATTACCGGCTCTGTGTAGGTATGAGCAATGATGGGACAATGACGGCTTCGGGCATTGAACAAAACACTTTTCGCGGAGAATTCCACTGTCTTTACCTGTTCCGGGCGTTTCTGGGAAATCTCCCAGTTCTGGCAGAATTTGCAGATGAAGTTACAACCGGGAGTGGCAATTGAGAAGGCCTTTTTTGTGGGATGATAATGAAACAACGGCTTTTTTTCAATGGGATCAATATTTGCCGCGGCAATCTGGCCGTAGACCAGTGTGAAATACTTCCCTTCCCGGTTTTCCCTGGTCCCGCAGGTTCCCCGTTCCCGGTTGGTTACCTCACATTCCTGGGGACAGATATGACACTTGATTTTCCCGTCTTTGAGTTTTTCGTAGTACTCCGCTTCGTGACCTCTGGTCTCCCCGGCAAGAAGGGAGACTCCGCAGACCGAACACGTAACACCAGCTGCACCGAGTTTCATGAATTCCCTTCGGCTGATTCCCTCAAAGAATGATCTGGTCAATGAACTTCTCCTCCTGGTGGCCCAGGCCCTTTTTCTCCGCAGTCGCAATGTAACCGGGCAATCGATTCATCTGTTTCAATGTTTTTAATCCCATTTTCACCCGTTCCCTGTCCACAATCCGCCAGCCGGTGGCATCCACCGCTACCGGGTCAGTGCCCACAATCAGTCCTCCGTATTCCAGCGCGTAGCGATGAAAGTAAGCGGGGCCATTCTGCAGTTGCACCCGGCTGGCATCCAGTACGACAAGCCGCAATTTATCCCGGATCAGCGGATGGGTGCACAGATCCGCTACAAAAGGATTGCATCCATTTCCGTGATACTTGTTGGGGTTGTAGATGGCACCATAAAAATTTTTCATCCCGGCCGAAATGCCCGCTATATCATGGTCCTTCAAAACCGGAACCGAAATTACTGCATCCACCTGCTCCATCAACACGCTGAAGCAGGTGCCAACGCTCCCTGCAAACGCAATCCGGTTGTCGTAGCCGCCGCCTTCGTATTCGTCGGTTGCCGTAACCCGGACGCCGTGGCGCGAGAGGCTGAAACCGGCCTCTTTCAGCTCCCGGGCTGTGCGTTCCCACACAAGAATATTTTTTGCCGGAATTCCCGCCAGTCCCAACCCTTCGGTAATGGCGTGAACCAGACCGACGCTGGAAGAAAGTTTTCGTCCCGGGAGACAGGACACCTTGATTCCAATTTTTTCCTTTGGATTGAACAATTTTTTCCACACGGAAATATCGGAGTTTGCTCCAAGCAATTTCCGGAGTGCTTCGTTCAACAACCTTGCCGCAGCCCCCGGATTCACATCGTCACCGGAGCGCCTCAACAAGTCATCGCGGACCTCCACCACCCGGCTTTCCGCTGACAGGGGCCTGGCAAAGATATCGGGAAATGCCGCGGCTACCGCCATGTATGCCATTGAGCCTGCACACTTCTGCAAAAACTCCCGGCGGCTCAGGCTCACTTCAATTCGCTCCCTTCGCTGAACACCTCGGCTTGAAACACGGAAAATGTCATGCCAGGTTTTTTGTAGGCATCGGCGGAGAGTCCTGCTTTCATGGAAAGATGGGACAGAAACTCATCCAGGTTCCATCCGGTTTCAGTCGCCACCTGGGGCAGAAAAACCGCGCGGTAAAAACCCTTTGAAATAATTACCCCATCGACGCCCAGGCGAATCTGATGATAGTCCTGGATTTCATGAAAGGGGGTCATTACTGAAATCTCAATCTTGATATCCTTGACTTCGTCGTGCTGGACCGGCTGGAAACGCGGATCACTTGCAGCCGCGTTGATGGTGTAATCTGCCACGCTGTCGGGCAACAAGTCGCCCGACCCGAGGTTGCCGATACAGCCACGGAGGTTGCCGTCCTTGTTGAGTGTGACAAACACGCTGCGCCGAACAAGAAGTTCCTTTGGATAGTTGTTAAGGTTTACATCCAGCCGTTTTCCGGAACGCGTATACGCCTCCAATGTTTTCCGTGCCAGTTTCAACAGCAAGACCCGGTTTTCATGGCTGATCTGCCTGGGAACCGACGGTTTTTCATCCATCTTTCTGTCCTCCCCCTTTTCTTTATTGTCTTCAAACACTACGGCACCATAACTCACAGATAAACTGTAATCATCGTTTTCATCGCCCGATCTATAATAATCAACCAGCCGGGCGGACACATTCTTTCCCTTAATCATTTCCATCAGCACCGAAATCGGAACAAAGCCGCAGGCGGTGATACCGGTCTTCCTTTTGTAGCGGAGAAGCCCGTTCACATCCAGCTTCATTGCCAGACTCAAAAACCCCATATCCAGTTTCTTTAATCGCTCGGGGACATGATTTTTGAAAGGAACGTAGCCATAATTCTCTCCGTAGTGCGTCAAATCCGAACTGGCCACAATCAGCGTCGTTTCCGTGACATACCGGCTCAATTCTCCGGCAAACACTTTCAACTGCTTCTGACTCACCGATCCAAACAGAACCGGAACAATGCTGAACTTCCGGCCTTTCAGCACATGTTGAAGGAAGGGAAGCTCATTTTCAATGGAATGTTCATTCACCATAATTCTGTCGTTCACCTGAAAACCCGGCAGCTTTCCAAGTGTTGCAGTGATCTTTGTATCCACCGGAATGTCCCCCAGGGGCGTCCGATCAAACCTGAAATCAGATACGCAGGCACCGGAAAGCGCTGCCCGGTGTGCCACTCCGAGAATGATCACGCGGTCCACCTTCCACCCCTTCAACAGGGAAAAGGCAGACGCGGCACAGCGCCCCGAATAAAAAAGCCCGGCGTGCGGCACAATCAACGCCCGGGGACGATACTTTGGGTTGGGCTCTCGTACACCTGTGAACAGTTCAGTCATCGTCTCCCTTAATGCCGATCGGCTGGCGGGGTACCAGTTGCCGGTTTGCAGAAATGGCCGAACCCCTTCATCTCCCGCTATTGAAAGAGGAATCAAACACATTACCAGACAAAAAAGCAAAATCCCTTTCATATTGTCCCCCATTTGTACCTAACAAAATGTAGGCGTCTCTCCCGCTCCCGTCAACCGGAGAAAACCAAAAGATAGATGACAATTTCCAGTTGAAAATGTTGAAAAGAAAATCCGTGATAAAATATTTATGAATGAAACCGTCCGAAAAAAGTACGTGTGAGGTTTTGAATATGAATATATATTTTTTCTGGGCAGCTGCAGTTATGAGTGCTATCACATTTGTCATACATACCTTTGTCGGTGGTCCACGTGTTGCATCACCGCTATTGGAAGACAATTACCTGCCAAAGGCTTCCAAATGGCTCAACTATTACTGCTGGCATATCACCACCATTTTCACATTTTCCATGGGTTGGGCTTATGCTTACGTGGCACTGCATCCTGATCGTCCGGAATTGGTTGTCTTCTTGACCGCGGTTACGGCTGCCTTCTCAATCTTGAGCGCCTTTGTGGCATTAAAAGGACATATCAACCCACTGAAATTCCCATCAACATCACTCTTCGCAACTGTTTCAGTCCTTGGATTATTGGGACTATTGACCGGATGATGTGAAATAATTTCGGGAAGACCACACTGGATTTTTGATAGATTGTGAGTGCGCTTTTACATGTCATCAAATAGGATCCTTCTATAACATGTAACTTTTGCAGTTAAATCGTCGCCCACACTTGACAACTCACTTGTCGAATGACATAATGACAAGTGTATTGTCATTATGTGGGAGGTAATTATGTCCAAAGCAATCAATAGTGAAGCCTACCAGGCTATTTGGCTCATTCGCAGATTATTCCGGGCTCTCAGTCAGAAATCCAGCGAAAACCTCGAAGGGCTGGGAATTTCTGTCGCCGACCGGGCCGTACTGGAATTTCTCTATCGGGAAAAAATGTTGTCCGTTCCCGAAATTGCCCAAAGGTATAAGGTCTCAAGGCAGCATGTTCAGGTTACCGTGAATTCATTGCTGGACAAAGGCCTGGCGGTAACTCAGGACAACCCACGGCACAAGCGCTCTCCACACATCATACTCAGTTCAAAGGGACATGAACTATTCGAAGCTGTTCTCAAGAGAGACGGGGAAACAGTAGACACTTTATTTTCTAATATTTCAAAAAAAGATATTCAGACGACTCGGAAAACACTCCAATCGTTGTTAAACGAATTGTCTTGAGGTCAAAGATCATGTTCAATCTTAACTATGACAGTACGTGCGCAACATCAAGGCATTCTTCCATTTTCAGTTTCGCAGTTGGAGGCAATCATGAACATTCACATCACTGATTTCCGGCCACCGAAGATAGCACAACTTCTCGTTCTGGTCGCTGCGGTACTGAATTGGACCACGCCATTGGGCAAACTGCAGATATACTCCAATCGGGTTCCCGGTATTGTTCTGGGCATATTCGGATTTGCGATAATGATATGGAGTTGGTGGTTATTTAAGAAAGTGGATACGGCTATCTGTCCAACGTCGAAGTCAGACTACCTGGTCACATCAGGGATATTTCGAGTTACCAGAAACCCGATGTATTTGGGTATGATAGCAATGCTGTTTGCGATGGCAATTTTTGTCGGTACTTTACCGTTCTATCTGGCGGGTCTTGCCTATTTTGTGATCATCAATAATTTCTTCTGTCCCTACGAAGAAAACAAGTTAGCTCAGTCCTTCGGCGACTCATACCTATCGTATAAGAGCAAAGTGGGCCGTTGGCTCTGACAGGCAACTGAATAATCCATGAACGCTCCCCCAGGAATCTCCGTCTTCGGCCGGATGAAAGATTGAGAAGATACAGGGACGTATCACATCATCTTCGATTCCAAAACAAAAAATATTGGACAACGTAAGAACAAGGCCCATTGGTATAGCTTCAAGGTGAAAGTAAGAATCACCCAATATCAAAAATTGATTGCACCGGTTTGGAACTCATGTCATAATGAATTAAATTTTTGCCTTCCAAAAAATCGTTTGTCAACCGGCTCCCTGGGGAGGAGGTAGATCATGATTGCATGTCCATTCAATTATGGTAATTATCGAAGTGATATTAACTTACTCATTTGTCGGCCGGAAGGTAAATTGACGACAGATCAGATGAATGACGTTGCAATCTGTCGGGAATGTATCGAACGCAAAGGGCTTTTTCAGGTTAATCGTTTTCATGACTTATCTGCAATTACATCAATTGACCTCCGATTTGAAGAGGTGAGACAAATCTGTAAAACAGAAGAAAAGTTTAGAAAGTCAGGGCCACCGATAAAGGCATGCTACCTCGTTCCCAACGATCTGCTGTATGGTACTATTCGCATGTATAAGGCTTTAATCGAAGATCGCGGTGTAAAGGTTTATGTGAGTCATGATTTGGGCGAACTCGCTGATGCTCTCGGAGTGGATAAGTCTGACCTGATGCCCTGACGAGTCAGCGAACCAGAGTTACAACTTCTCATTTCGGTAATGGAACCGGTCGTAAGGCATGTTCAGACATCAGGATTGTTGCCCCTCCCCCGCTCATCATCCTTCCCTATTACCTTTCTCTCTCCTCAACCCAGGCTCCAGGCCGCAACGCCGAGAACCCCCAGCAGAAAGAGCAACGTCACCGGGACGCCCAGCAAGAGCAGTAGAAACCCGCCGGTCAACATGGCACCGAGTGCTCCACCCCCGTGATCCAGTGCATCCACCCACCCGGCAGACAAAACCAGCGTGCCAGCCCTTCCCTTTGCCAGAGCTACAGCAGGTGGGAAAACCAACCCGGTGAAGAAACCGTCCGCACCCATCACCAGATAGAATCCAGCCGTCGGAAGCCGGAAATCGCCCCACTTTATCAGCAGAAACACGGAAACAAGGGTTATCATGGAAAGAACGGCGATCCGCAGGAGAGATTGTGCTTTTTCGGACTCCTTGTGTCGTCGGAGGCTCCTGTCTCCCGACCAGGCACCAAGGGGCAAACCGGTCATAAAGACCCCGATCAGAAGCCCCACTTTGCCATACACCATGCCTATGTCAGATTGAAAAACATACACAACTACCAGTTCCAGTGCCATTGCTGAAAAACCGGCCGCTCCGGCAATGATCAGTGCTGAAGCGCGGATTTTCCCTGCAAATACAAATGTAATCGCCGCAAACAACAAAAGGACAACAGCCCAGATCCATGGGACCTGCCCCAACCAGCGCAACACGCCTGCTATGCGACTGCCGCTGTACCAGCCTGTCAATCGGGCAAATTCGAGGCTCAAAACCGGAAAATTGTCGGAATTGAGGGAAATTGAACCTTCTTTTCTCTGGAGCTTTTCCATCAGGGTACGGGTGCGCTCCGTCGGGTAGAGGGAACGAAACATTAATGCCATTGCCGCCGGTTTCAAATTATAGCGCCTGTAGCGTCCGGCAAGTTCTGTTGGGTTCGATGAGAGACTGCTATTGTCTGTAGAAGCAAATATCATGTGCGGAGATTCCGGACAAATTACGACATAGGGGAAAATCGAGCGGACAGTGGCAACCAGTGTCCTCGCAGCACGGCCCAGGTCACCGGCTGTGTAATTGACTGTGGAAGTCATCTTCAGAGAAACAACCCCGCCCGGAGTGAGAACGCGGGATATGTCGCGAAAAAACTCTACGGTGTAGTAGCGGTTCAGCAGTGTGGAAACCGGCTCCGGCTGATTCAGGTACACTACGTCATACTTATCCCCATCAGATTTTGACAGCGAACGCACAAACTGCCTGCCATCTTCAATCATTTCATTGAAACGGGGGTCCTTCTCAAGCTGTTCAGTTTCATCTTTGTTCAGCCGGTGAAGCATATCCACGACTTTGGCATCCAGAACCACTGAATCCAGTTTTGTCACCGGGTATCTGAGCAGTTCGGTTCCCAGTCCATCAAGAACTGTACCCAGTACCAGCACTCGCCTCGGGTCGGGATGCTGAGCCATCAGATGGGCCGCCAACACCCGCTGCCCGGGTTCATCGGGAAATGAAAATGAAAAGCGTCCTCCCTCATAGAGCTGATATTGCCCCCCCTGTTTTCCCACTTCAATATTCTGGAAACGGGAATCCGTAGATTCGACCAGCGTCGATGAAGAAAGGCTCTTCCATCTTTGCCGGATAGACCAATCGGAAAGTACTCGACCAGGCGCCAGCAGAAGAACGAAGTTCAAAAACAGCATTACCAGTACAACTCCACGAACCAGATGGTGACGCATATGTCCGATGAATAAAGCGGAAAATAAAATTATGCCAACCCAGCCTAGAATGGCAATTGTAGAGACTCGGCCGGCCAGCAGAAAAGTGAAGAGTAACGAACCGGTGAATGCCCCTGCCCCTTCCACGATGTACACCACACTGGCGGGGAAAATGTCATGTCCATTGTTTATGGGACCAGATGACTGCAGCGAAACAGCGGCGGGGAATGAAACTCCAACTGCAAATCCAACCAGCGAAAATGGCCAGGCAGCCAGAAGAAATACCTGCCCATATGTCATCGCCGCACCGGGCATTACGTCGGCAAGGATCGGCATTTCCCGAATCCACAACACTCCTCCGACAGCAAGAGCGTCGGTGATAACCAGCATGAAAACAAAGAGGGAAAATGGGCGGGAAACCCTTTCAGACAGCCGGGATCCGACCATCGCACCTGCGAACACACCCAAAAGCCACTGCCCAAGACCGATTCCGAAGGAAAGTTCGTTCCCCCACGCCACAACCATCAATTCACGGAGAAGTACGACCTGCCCGATAAGTGCGAAAAGGCCCAGCGAAAAGAAAACAGGGAGAATTCCGCTTTTATCTTTATTGTTATGATTCATTGAGGCAGAACGCATTACCGCCTCCCACAGCCCTTTCGGGCATGATCATCAATGCACCACTGATGCCCAGGCCGGAACACTGGAAGCTGTAATCCCCCAGAAATAGGGCATTACATACAGCACAACGAGAATCGTAAGTATAACTCCAACCACGTCTACCCAAATTCCGGCTTTTATCATCTGGGGAATCGTAATTTCTCCACTACCGAACGCCACTGCGTTGGGTGGTGTCGCCACCGGCAGCATGAAGGCCAGAGACGAACAAATAGCCACCGCGAGAATCAGCACGTAGGGATGGAATCCCATTGCCACAGCTACGCTTCCTACAATTGGAATCATCAGTGTGGCAGTGGCGGTATTGGAAGTCATTTCCGTCAATGTAATTGTAACCAGTACAATCACGATCACGACTATCCCCAGACTAATACCGTCCATCCGGTTAAACTGAAAGGCAATGTATTTTGATAGTCCTGAAACAATAAACCCGTTCGCCAGCGAGAGGCCGCCACCAAACAATATGATGACACCCCAGGGTATTTTCAGCGCCGTTTTCCAGTCCAACAGAAAAATCCCTTTCTTAAAATCAGATGGGATCATGAACAGTACAACTGCCGCTGTCATGGCAATGGTGGCATCATCCAGGAACTTCAAAGCAGTAACATGAATAAACCCATGAAAGATCCAGGCAAAAACAGCACAGAGTCCCACGATAAGGATTACTTTCTCCTCCTTTTTCATTTTGCCAAGTCCAGCCAGTTCAGTCATGATGATCTCACGGCCACCTGGTACAATTTCTCCTTTCATTTTAAATACGATACGGGTCAGTATAATCCAGCATGCCACCATCATGATTACGGCAATCGGCACACCCACTGCCATCCACTGCGCAAAAGTGATGGTCTGTCCGTACATCTTGTCCACCATCGCCACCATCACCGTGTTGGGTGGGGTACCGATGATCGTTGCCATGCCGCCGATTGTGGCGGCAAAGGCTATGGCCAACATCAGCGCCGTACCGAATGAACCCGCCTCGCCTTCCGAACGTGCTTTCTGTACTACCGCCATTCCAATTGGCACCATCATCACCGTGGTTGCGGTATTGCTCACCCACATGGACAGGAAACCGGCTGCAATCATGAATCCCAGGATAATGCGCCCGGGGCTGGCACCCACGAAACGGATTGTCTGTAGGGCCACCCGGCGGTGCAGTTCCCATCGTTCCATCGTTACCGCAATGAGAAAACCGCCGAGAAAGAGAAAAATCAGATGATTCGCATAGGGTGCCGCTGCCACCGCTGAGCTGGACACATGGAGCAGGGGGAACAAAACCAGTGGCAACAGCGAAGTGGCAGGGATGGGAATTGCCTCGGTAATCCACCAGACCGCCATCAATACCGCAATCGCCGCCACCTTATGCGCCTCCGGGGGGAAATCCGCCGGCCTCGGCAACAGCAGAATCAATAGAAAAAGTATTGGTCCCATAAACAAACCGACGCGTTTACCTGAATTCATCACGCCTCCTCTTTCTGTAAATCAGTGAATCCAATCATTATCAAATCATTGCGCTGATTCCATCATATCAGAAAAACGACCTACGGAAATCGGGAATGCGGTATAATTCAATCAAATTTATAGCATAAACGGAGGCACCCCATGAAAAGAACACTTCTTATCATCACGGCAATCATTATTCTGGCGTTGATCGTGATTCCCACGGTTGCCTATTTTTCCCTCAAAAACAAAGATTTGCAGAAATGGGCCTCTGAAAGCATCAAATCCAGAACCGGTATCGAAATTTCAATGGAAAATTACAGCCTGTCTTTTCCGGCAAGAGTTCTGGTTCACAACCTGTTACTGAAAACTCCGGATGGTATCAAACTGAGCGCTGATGAGGTGAATGTTCGTCCATCAATGCTGAAACTAATCAGTGGGAAGCTCTATCTGAAATCCGTTTCCGTTACAGGTGCTACAGTTACAATCCCCCTGGACAGAAAGATAAAGGTGGCTGCACCGAAAGAATCCGATCGGACAAGAACTGAGAAAGCGGAAACCACATCTGGAGAGCTTCCCCTGGGCAAACTGGAAATCCGAAATGCCACCTTCCGTGTCACCAGCAGGGAAAAAACAACCGAAATCTCAGGAATTCATGTACTGCTGGAGCCTGGAACCGGATTTCAACTGGCCATGTCTCCCGGTGATCCCGCGAATGAACTGAAACTGACCGGTACCCTTGAAAACAAGAATGCCTTGAAAACCCTCAATGGCTCGCTGAGAATCTCTAAAATTAAGCCCTTGCTGAAGCTTTTGCCGGAAGAGGAAATTCCCATTGATAAACTGTCCGGAACCGCAAGATTCTCGCTGGACACCTCCGGCGATAACTTCAGCTTTCACGGAAGCTTCGACTTTACTACGCTGACAGTAACCCTTGACAAAGGTGTAATTTCCTACCCTGTCAAAGGGGAAATAAACGGAACCGCCTCAATGGACGGGAGTTTCGTGAAGCTCGGGCCTTCCAAACTCACGGTTCGAGACTCCACATTCAAGTTATCCGGGAAGCTGATGCCGGACACACTCGTTTCTTTCAGTGGGGACAAACTGGATCTTCAGGGATTGACTGAACTGATTCCCCCTTCCCAGTCCCCGTTCCCGGAAGGCACACACTTTCAGGGAGGTGTGGAGCTCTCCGGTACCGGTGGCAGTAATGGAATTTCCGCTCAGTTAATTATGAAAGATGATCAAATCACTCTCAGTGGAATGACCCCGTTGAATCTGGCCGGAAAACTCACCATGACAGAGAAAGAGATTCATATTGCCAATCTCTTGTTGAACAATGCACAGACAGATTTGGCCATCAACGGAACCATCAACCAGTATCTTTCCAATCACGGCAGTTCAAACCTGGAGATTCGGGGAAAAATGATAGACTTTTCCTCAAAAACAAACAATATGGAAGAGAAACGCGAAAAACAGGTCAAATCTGACTCAAAATTTCAGAAAACCGGAGAAAACAAGCCAATTCCTGTCACTTACCCCGATTTTGAAGGAATGACCCACCACATTGATTGTGCCATTGGATCCGTAGTGCTGCCGGGCTTGACACTGTCCGAGCTGGAAACCATTCTAATCGCCGGGGATAAAGGCACTTTCCTTAAAAAGTGCATCGGCAGAACACTGGGTGGCTCCTTCGCCATAACAGGCAAATTGCTGCCCGAAGGGAAAGGAATCAGCTTCTCCACTGAAGGCCAGACAAATAAACTGAAACTTACCGGCATCCTCTCAAATAAGTTTCCCGTGGAGGGAGGTCGTCTCTCCACTGCTTTCAACATGTCGGGAACAGGGTCCAACAGCGACGAACTGAAACAGACTGCCAGCGGCACCCTGACATTTAACGTTTCAGACGCCACGCTTCGGGACACTCCGGCGCTGAAGAAGGTGGAGGAACTCACCAGTATGAAATTTGTCGGGAAAAAGATGGACCATTTTGATGGAGAGGCAAAAATACGGGATGGAAAAGCGGAAATCAGGAATACCCGGATGTCCGCCCGGGGAATCCGGGCCGACTTCAACGGGACTGTCTCTCTTGATGGACAACTGGACATGAAAGTCCCGGTTCAACTATCCGGGGAAGCGGGCAAAAAACTCCCTGCCAAACTCCGTCTGCTGGAATCAGGTGGAAAGGTGACACTACCGCTGGAGATCAAAGGGGAATTGCGAAAACCGAAGGTAAAACTTGACCTGAAAGACGCAGAGAAGGAAATTCGGAAAAAGTTGAAGAAGAAACTGCTCAACAAGCTGTTTGGTGGCTGAACCATTATCAAGACAAAAAAAAGCCCACCTTCCGGTGGGCTGGATGCGTTGATCAACGAAAAAAAGGGGGGTAAGAAATTCGTCTCCACGCATATGAACAACTAGAATATAGAAACTTACGCCATCTTTGTCAACATTTATTTTTACAAAAAAGTTAAGTACTATTCAATTTACTGATTATAAAACTATCAAGAACTGAGTCTCTCATCGCAAATCTGAATCCTGAATCCATCAGGAACCATTACCTAAATAGTGGCCAATGCAAGGTTGGGAACAAGTACAGCCGGAGAATGCCCGAATCTTCCAAACGTATTGAGGGAATAGTAGCAAAGAGCGCTGTCCTCACGTGGAGAAACAAGATAATTTATTTCATCCATTCCCATTCGTCCCTTCGCGAACATACTTCTCTCGGTTTCTTGATCGGGCCAATTTTCCGTTTCCTGTTTTCTCAATCCATCCCTTCCGAACCAGTCGCACTTCTGAAACTGATATGCCTGTTTTCCCTGCAATGTGTTGCCGTATTCTTCTCACCATCGCATCCTTTGTTTCAGAAAGCTCACTCATGCGAACAGCACACACAATGACAATGCGTTCAGTTCCCAGACTTTCATCCGGCACCCCGAAAGCCACAACTTGACCAGAACGGACACCGGGCACTTCAGCCGCAACTTTCTCCAATTCAACGGGAGAAATATTTCTGCCGCCCACAATAATCAGATCCTTCATTCGTCCTGAAAAGAAAAGGTCATTCCCAATCATGAAACCAAGATCTCCGGTATGAAACCAACCATCCACTAATGCTCGATCTGTAGAGATTTTGTCCCCCGTGTACTCTGAAAACAATGATTCTGATTGAATAACAATTTCTCCCACATGGAATTCAGGAAGGATATCCCCTCCTTTACCCAAAATCTGGATCTTCGTTCCTTTCAGTGGCTGTCCACAGGAGACGACAGCCACTGAATCTGGACTTGCTTCCGGAACAATCCGGACGATCCCTTTGCTTGCAAGATCGGGCCCATGAACAAATACAACAGGTGCCCGTTTCCCTGGCATGCTGTACGTGACACCCAGTGTGTTCTCAGCCATGCCATATCCGGTGGCCAAAGCGCTTTCTTTAAAGCCATATTTAGAAAATCTGGTCAGAAACATCTGATTGCTGGAATGAAGAATTGGTTCAGCCCCGTTAATAATGAAGCGAAGCCCTTTCAGATCAATATCTGCCATCTCCCGATCCCGAACAAACCGTGCACAATGAACAAAGCCGGAATTTGGGAGCCAGGCAATAGTCCCCCCACAATTATGGATCTGTTGAAGTAATATTGCCGGACGTCTGACCCACATGGAAGGAGAAATAAGAACAACTGGAACACCGGCCATCAATGGCATCAGCAGCCCCGCAAACAGACCGAAATCATGTGAGAGAGGAAGGCAGCTCACAACCGTATCTTCTTTTGTTAGAGCAAAGGCTTCCGCCATACTCTGTAGGCAGGCTTTTATAGCCGCTCCTGAAAGAACCACGCCCTTGCTGCTCCCAGTGCTTCCGCTGGTAAACTGGACATATCCGGGTATATTCATGTCAGGGGAACTCCGAACCTTGGACACACCTGCATCAAATCTTTCACTGCCAGATGATAAGACCTGACATGCCATATCCTTCAACTCCAATTGCAGTTCATTTTTCCATTCGTGCGTCACTACCACTGCCGCAGCGTCTACTTGGGACGCTGCCCTTCGAATTCGTTCCCAATTCCCTTTCTCTCCCCTGCTGCTGGCCGGGCTTGCAAGAATGGAGGGGACAATCTGAGACAGAAAGCAGCCACATAGCCACGACACCAACTCAACAGAATGAGGCAAACACAGCAGTACATTCTGTCCATGTTCAATACCTTTGCTTCTCAATAAGTCAGAATAATACTCAGCCCTGGTCATCAGCTCAGCACGACTGACCCGGAACATTGCACCCGCATCATCAAACAAAACAATAGCCAAGGCTTTCCATGATTGTTCATGAGATTTCTCGAATAATCCACTCATTGAAAGCGTCTCTTTCGAGTTCATTTCTTCCTCAACTCCAGAATTAGCTGCGTTATTTTATCCAGAGTATCCATATTTTTAACTGTAAGATCCGCGTCCGGAATCACCACATCAAAGGCTTCCTCTACAAATACGGCAATCTGAACCACGCTGAATGAGTCAATCAACCCACCGGAAATCAGCGGTTCGTCCGGCTTTATCCGGTATGTGGTATCCCGGAGAATCTCATTCAGAATAAATTTCTTGAGTTCTTTACGTACTTCGGAAGCTGAAATCATAATTCCTCCTCAAAATCCCTGGTACAGAAATACACCGGGCACATAGACCTGACTCATGAAAAAGACCGCGAACAAGGAAAAACCGATCGCAACTGTCAGAACACTTGATGGCCACCTCATAAAGACCAACTCATCGTTTGCCCTGAATTGTACCAGGTCAATTAACAGCCCTGGAACAAGAAAGATAAGTATACGAAAATCGGCTGCATTAGATCCGGCTAATTGGGAAATCGCCTTCATATAAGATGGGATATTTTCGAGGGGAACCATAAACGGAATTGAACATAGGAATATAAGGCCGACGGTAAAAACAG
>CAZRHT010000020.1:0-2431 GCA_964599895.1 uncultured Holophagae bacterium | reverse complement strand
TTGAACCTGCATGGCGGAGATTTCCAGACACCATTCTCTCGGCTGGATTCACCTTCAACCGCCACAATCTTTCCACCGCAAGCAACAATCCCATCAACATGCCCCATGCAAGAAAATGCGTCGCGGTTCCGTGCCAGAAACCACTGAAAAGCATCGTCAACAAAGGTGGCATGAACACAACTTTCCAGTGATCAGGCCTGGAATTCTTCTTCAGATACCTCCGTGTAAGGGGGTAGAAAATATTATCGCGAAGCCAGTGAGAAAGCGTAATATGCCATCGGTTCCAAAAATCGGAAAAACTCCGTGAAAAAAGCGGCCACCGGAAATTTGGCGACAGTTCAATTCCAAAAAGACCGCTGATTCCCCTGACGATATCGGTGTATCCGGAAAAGTCAAAATATAGGCCAACCCCAAACAAAACCGTCATCAATGCCAACTGTGCAGCTGTGTACATGCCGGGATCCTGGAATACTTTCAAAGGCACCGCTGCCAGCAAAGGATCCGCCACCACGACTTTACGGACCAGCCCGATCAGCAAAAGGGTAAACGCTTTGGAAACGGTTTCATTATCCACAATCCGATTCCGCGCCAACTGGGACATAAATGATTCCGGTCTTTCAATGGGACCGGCAGTCAGTTTCGCAAAGTATGCCAGATACAAAGCAAAATCAAGCAATTTTGGCATAACCTTGAGTCGACGTTGATAACTATCCACCAGAAACGAAATGGCCTGAAGTACATAAAATGACATTCCCACCGGAATAAGGACATGAAGTCCCAGAGTCTGATTTTTCCATCCAAACATATCCAGTCTGGACAGGATCTCCGGAACAAAGAAATGGTGAATCTTAAACAGTACAAGAACAGCCAGGTTGAATCCGATACCAGAAATAAAAAAATACTTCCGGCGTTGTCCTTTCAAGTACAGGGGCTTTGATACCAGCCATGTAACAACTGTTACCACTGCAAGTATTGCCGGAAACCAGAAAGAAATCGAAAAGTAGAAAAGGTAGGATGCCACCAGAAGCAGTGCGTTCTGATTTTTCTTGGGAATCGTATAGTAGAGAAACAACACAGAGAGTAGAAAAAGGATGAAGTGCCCCGAAATTAGGTTCATCTCTTATCCCCGGGCCATTCAAATATTCCAGTTGAAATCGCTTCTGCCAGTTTGTCTGCGAAGGCGGGGGTGAACAATTTTGCCCCTTGTACGTTCATATGGTTGATGCTCATCCAGCAGTTTTTGTCCAAGTTCATTTCTTCACCAGGGGAAAACAGAAGCCCTCCTTTATCTTTAATTACTTTCCGCAATAACATCCGGGCTATTGCAAATTTTTTGTCTCTTTCCCCACGGGAACGCCCGGTTTTGCCTCTCAGTGGAATTTCCAGAAAAACAACAGGCGCTTCCCCTGAAAAAACTCCCAGCCACTTGTCCAATGCCTGTACATTACCAACCTTGCCGGACAACGTATTCTTAATCCGGTTACGGATTGGACGATTTGTTCTTTTCTTCTTCGGGCTATTGCTTCTCACAAGGAATCCGTCCATTGTCATATTCCGTGAAGTCATTTGAAAATGCCTGTACTGGCTCGGGGACCGAACCCACATATTCCATTTCATGATATAACGAAACAACAGTGAATGGGTCAGCAACCACCCTTTTACCGAGTAGTCTCCTGATTGAAAACGACCCCACGGGCTTTCCGAAATAAGCGGAGAATTCCGATTTTCCAGAAAACGTTCATATACAAACAATGGTGTAACCTCACTGACAACGAATGAGGGCATAAACTTCTCTATCAGTGATTTATAAAAACCGGCTTCAGATGCCCTCATACCTAAGACACCAAAATTGAAACATACAATATCATGTCCGGATTTTTCTCTGAACTTTTCTTGAAACAATTTTGGTTCAATGGAATACTTAATCATGGAGCTCCCCATAAACACACAATCCACGTGCCCGTACAATTCAAGGGTCCTCTGAAGATATTCCCAGGTGACATCAAAAGTCAGGTTGCCTGTGCCCAGAACAGGTGGGGGAAGTTGTCGTCTTACATTTGGAATGCGAAGCACAAATTCCCCGGCCAACGCTATGATAACAATAAGAGTGATCGCCTTGATTAGATTCAGCCCAAATGGCCAACTGAGTCTCAATGATTTCCCGTTCTGAACATGCGAACTGCTAAGATGGTTTTCCGTACCGGTTTCGGCCGGGATCTCCTTCTTCGAAGAAGACCTCACCCTTCTCCTTCCCTTCTTACCCACAGAGGACATTGCCTCCGTTGGCGTTGAGAATCTCACCGGTAATAGCGGAAGCCCGTTCAGACGCAAGAAAAACAATAGGCCAGGCGATTTCCTCGGCAGTGGGCACATGACCCAGCGGGATACCCGCTGCCACCACTGCCTTTCCACCCTCTGCAAACACCTCGGT
>CAZRHT010000019.1:0-45832 GCA_964599895.1 uncultured Holophagae bacterium | reverse complement strand
ACTGTTTCCTGAATAACCGTTGCACCCATTTCTCTGGCAATATCGGGTGTGCGGTCGGTTGAGTTGTTGTCCACAACAATCACGTTTTCCACAAAATCCGGAACATCGTCCAGAACTTTCCCGATAGCTTCTTCTTCGTTGAGACAGGGGATAACCACGGTAATGGTTTTATTTTTGTACAACAGGTATACTCCTCTACTTTTTATCGATTATAAAGGAACGTTTTCGAAATTCAAGCCAGATGTCAGCAAACCCGAGTCCTGTGACGAGGAGTGGTCCAGGCTGGATAAAGATAAAGACAAAGACAAGGAGACGCAGCAAGGTTGGTATTTTCATTTTGTCGATAAAGAAAACAGCCACCGCCAGGCCCTGGGTAAAGTAGGCAAATGCAATGGCAATCAGCGTATTGGCAGCCACGTAACGGACGGTGTCTGAATGAATCACAGGGACAATGGCAGTGAAAATGAACAGGACGGCCATCCCCACAAATGCAATGATGAGTGAATCCGGGAGGCGGAACGATGGGAATTGAATCTGATCTTTTGTCACTCTGGAAAAAATCATCAGGTTCAACAGGATCATTATCCCCTCAGACAGGAATATGATGCCGGGGAGGATGTGGATAAAAGTGGTAAGCGCCTGGTGTAATTCGGGGGTAGGTTTGAAACCGGATTCTTTCAGTACGGTGGCGAGCTGGTCAGCGATTGGCTGGTGAAAGAAATGGGGGTAGGCCAGTGAGCCCACTGCCACCAGTACAAAGGTAAGAAGGAGTGTAGAAGGGATGCTGATATCGATCGTATAGCCCTTTTCCTGCATGCTGAGGAAGAGAAGAAATGGAGATACCAATGAGGCAAATTGAAAAAGGACAACGTACCGGGCCAGTGGATCACGAACCAGTATGAGGAGAAGCACTGCCACAACACCGGCTGAAAGGGCACGATGCAGTGCCGGCACACGTTTGTAATAAAAGATAAATGGGACCGGCAGCAACAATGCCAGCGGTCCCAGAAAGTTCAATACAAACAAAAATGCTGTCAATAGGAGAATGGGCTTCAGTTCAGACCGCATTACTCCGATACATAGGGCAGAAGCGCCATAACACGGGCACGCTTGATGGCCGTCTGCAGTTTACGCTGATGTTTGGCGCAAGTACCGGTTGCCCGGCTGGGCGCTATCATGGAGCCTTCCAATACATAATTTCTGAGCAGGTTGGTGTCCTTATAATCGATTACGTCAATGTTTCCTGCACAAAATTTGCAATATTTTTTCTTTTTGTAGAAGAAGTTACGTTTTCCACCTCTGGGGGATCTTGATCTTTGCATGGCCATGGTTATGCCTCCTCTTCCGTTTTGGGATCGGCAGATGTTTCCGCTGCCGGGGCTGCCTCTTCCACCTTAACGGGACGCTGATTCTTCTTTGTTCTGGCCTCTGCTCTTTCTTTCAGTTTCATGTCGTGGTCCTGATTGACCACAATGTGCCGCATGACGTTTTCATCGATTCTCAGTTTACGGTCCAGTTCAGTGACGACTTTTCCATCACCGGTAAATTCGATGAGGGTGTAAACACCTTCGTTGATCTTGTTGATGGGATAAGCCAGAACACGCTTTCCCCATTTGTCCACGTTGCGGATCGTTGCTTTCTGACCCTCAATAACGGCGGCATAGCCGGCCGCAATCTGATCCTGCTCTTCATCTGTAAGATGAGGCACAGTAAGGATCAATGCTTCATAAAGACTCATTTCTAAAACCTCCTTATGGCTTTAACAGGGAGCAGGTTCCTCCCGCTCCCAAGGACTGCGAGAGTATATCAGAGCAATGGCGCAATAACAAGTGCGACCACTGACATTAATTTGATCAGGATGTTCAGGGATGGGCCGGCGGTGTCTTTAAATGGGTCTCCCACCGTGTCACCCACTACGGCTGCTTTGTGTGCATCTGAGCCTTTTCCGCCGAACGCGCCGGTTTCGATATGTTTTTTCGCATTGTCCCAGGCTCCGCCCGCATTGGCCATAAAAATGGCCAGCAGTACGCCGCTGACGGTAACGCCTGCGAGCAGGCCTCCCAGCATTTCTTTATTTATGAAACCAAAAACGACTGGGGTGACAATAGCAATCAGGCCCGGTAACACCATCCGCTTAATAGCGGCAGCCGTGGAAATGTCCACACAGCGGGCAAAATCCGCCGTAGCTTTCCCTTCCAGCAATCCGGGAATTTCCCGGAACTGCCTCCGAACTTCTTCGATCATTTCGAATGCAGCCTCTCCAACCGCGTGCATAGCAAGTGAGGAGAACAGGAAGGGCAACATGCCACCGATGAACAGTCCAGCCATTACGTATGGGTTGTCCACGTTGATCGGGCCGACATGGGCGGTGTGTTTGAATGCACTGAAAAGCGCCAGTGCTGTCAGCGCTGCGGAGCCAATGGCGAAGCCCTTTCCGATGGCTGCAGTTGTGTTCCCGACTGCATCCAGCTTATCTGTAATGCCCCGAACATCCGGATCCAGATGTGCCATTTCAGCAATACCACCGGCATTATCTGCGATGGGACCATAGGCGTCGACTGCAAGCTGGATACCTGTCGTGGCCAGCATGCCCAGGGCGGCCAGCGCTATTCCGTAAAGGCCGGCGAATTTAAATGCGACCACAATGGCGACTGCAAGAACGATAATCGGTGCCGCAGTGGATCGCATACCCACTGCAAGTCCACTGATGATGTTTGTGGCGGCACCTGTCTGGGAATCTTTGGCAATATTACGGGCGTGATTCTTGGATTCTGATGTGTAATATTCCGTGATGAGCCCGATGAGAATACCGGCAACCAGTCCGGCGACAACCGCAATAAAGATGTTCATTGTTTTTCCAGGGGCAAAATAACCGATGATGAAGTAGGACGCGATTGCCATGAGGGCACCTGCGCCAAATGTTCCAATATTCAAAGCGGTTTGCGGATTTCCGCCTTCTTTTGTCTTTACAAAGAAAGTGCCGAGAATGGATACGATGATACCTACTGCAGCCAGAGCCAGGGGCATCACTACAAAATTGATCGGCGCGGGCTGCATTGTGGTGCCAAGAACCATGGATCCGACGATGGCGCCGACATAGGACTCAAAAAGATCTGCACCCATTCCCGCGACGTCGCCTACATTGTCTCCGACATTATCAGCAATAACAGCCGGATTTCGGGGGTCATCTTCGGGGATGCCTGCTTCGACTTTCCCCACGAGGTCGGCCCCTACGTCGGCTGCTTTTGTGTAAATACCGCCGCCCACACGAGCAAAGAGCGCGATGGAGCTGGCACCCAGGGAAAATCCACTGAGAACCGCCAAAATTCGATTCAAAACACTGAGACTCTGGAAGTCAAAGTGGAATATCTTGAGATAAATAATAAAGAGGGAACCGAGTCCAAGCACACCCAATCCAACCACGGCCATCCCCATTACGGAGCCGCCGGAAAAAGCGACCATGAGTGCTGCAACAAGCCCGTCTTCCTTTGCCGCGTTTGTGGTTCTGACATTGGATAGTGTGGCAACCTTCATACCGAAAAAACCGGCCAGTGCCGAGCAGAATGCTCCAACAACGAAGGAAAGGGCAACCAGTGGGCTGCTGGCGGTATTACTGTAGTTGCCGATGATCAGGAGAATGGCAATGACTGCGACAAAAAGTGCCAGAACCCGATATTCACGGGACAAAAATGCCATGGCACCTTCCCGGATGTGGCCGGCAATTTCCTTCATTGTGTCATTGCCTTCGTCTTGCTTTGCTACCCACATTGATTTCCACAATGCGAATAGAAGAGCCAGTACCCCACCAACCGGTATCAAGTAAATGATTGTTTGCATAGACAAAATTCCAATCCTCCTTAGACTCGTTTATTGTAAAGCTGCATTACCTTTTTCAAGTCACGCTCCTCGAAAAGTATATGAAAAGCATTATATGCGTTTTTAAGCGCGTTTTCAAACAATTCCTGTTCCCCTTTGGGGATCTTTGAAAGAACATAGTCGACTCCGGGACGGTCGCCTCGAAGTGGGGAATCAATCCCGAATCGGATGCGGAGAAACTCATCTGTTGCCAGCACGTTGATAATATGTGCCAGTCCCTTGTGACCGCCGGAGCTGCCCCTCTCCCGAACCCGAAGACTGCCTGAGGGGAGGTCCAGATCATCGTAACAGACAATCATCCGGTCAGTATCAATTTTGAAGTAATTCAACGCATCTTTAACGCCGTTTCCACTCAGGTTCATAAATGTGGACGGCTTCGCCAGAATCACATCTTCTCCAAAAAGCTGGGTCTTGACAAAGGCAAAATTCATCTTGTCTTTGAACTTTGCCGGTTCGCCCAGTTCCCTGCATATGTAGTCCAAAAAAAGAAATCCGAGATTGTGGCGGGTAAATTGATACCGCCGTCCCGGATTTCCTAATCCCACAATAAGATACATATATTACTAATTTTCTTCTGTTTCGGCGGCTGCTTCTGCTGCTTCTTCTTCTCTTTCTCCTTCTTCCAGCAATTCTTCTGCTTCCTCGACCGGTTCCTCAGAGATTCTCATCACGTCTACTTTTACGATAACGGTATCTTCGTGTTCAGTGAAGCTGACGTTTTCAATATCAAGATCTTTAACCCGGATCGTATCCCCAATGCGCAAATCGGTGACATCCACTTCAATATTGGCGGGAATCTCGACAACTTTTGCGACAAGCTTTAGGGTACGGGCAACGAAATCCATCATACCGCCTTCGGTTTTGACTCCGAAAGGAGTACCTTTCAACTGAACCGGCACCGAAACCTCAATTTCCTGATCCGGATTCACTCTCAGAAAATCCGCGTGAATAACACGACGGGTGATTGCATCCATCTGATAGTCCTTGATCATTACGGTGCGCTGCCGATCAGTTCCGGCAAGTTTCAATGTCCTGACGGTGTTCAAACCCGTTTCGGCGTGGAGCATTTGCCACACTTCTTTTTCTGAAATGGAAATCGACAGTGGATTCCTGTCTCCGCCATATACGACGCCGGGGATCATTCCCAGCTTTCTGAGCCGTCTGTTGTGGCCTTTCCCTGTAAGCTCTCTCGGCTCTACTTCAATATACTCTTTCATTGTGTTCCTCCAAATTAGATGAATAGTGAACTGATTGACGTTTCTTCATGGGTCCGTTTAATTGCTTCACCGAAGAGGTTGGCAACGGACAGTACCTGGACCCGGTCCTCCGGGTCATTTTTCTTATCAAACGGGATGGTGTTGGTAATATACACCTTCTCGATATGGGACTTGTTTATGCGATCCATTGCAGGGCCGGACAACACCCCGTGGGTGATGGCAGTCCGGATGGAACGGGCGCCCTTTTCGACCAGAGCATGAGCTGTTTTAACCAGCGTACCTGCGGTATCAATAATGTCGTCAATAATCAAGACATTTTTACCATCTACGTCTCCGACAACGTTCATGACTTCCGACTCGTTGGCCTGCTCCCTTCGCTTGTCCACAATTGCCAGGGGAGTCTCCAGACGCTTGGAATATGCCCGGGCCCGTTCTGCGCCGCCCACATCCGGAGCCACTACGCAGAGGTCAGGGATGTTTAATGAACGGATGAAGCCGATAAAGATTGCTGAACTGTACAGGTGGTCCACCGGAACATCAAAAAAGCCCTGAATCTGGTTTGCGTGAAGATCCATGGTGAGAATTCGCGAGACACCTGCCCGTTCCAGCAGATCTGCTACAAGTTTCGACGTAATTGGTACTCTCGGTTTGTGCTTCCGATCCTGCCGTGCATATCCAAAATAGGGAATCACAGCTGTGATGCGGTTGGCACTGGAGCGTTTCAGCGTGTCAATGGCAATGAGTAACTCCATGAGATTCTCATTGGCAGGGGCGCATGTGGACTGAACGAAAAAAACATCCGATCCGCGAACATTGTCCGGGATATAGCAGGAAATTTCACCGTCGCTGAAACGGCCAAGATCAATGTGTGACAGTTCAATCCCAAGGTAATTCGCAATTTCCTTTGCGATTTCCGGGTTGGCATTTCCGGAGAAAACTTTGAGAGGCTGTTTTTTGGTCATTCAGTCCTTCTTAATAATCAAAATGGCTGGGGAGGCAGGAATCGAACCTGCGTATAGCGGAACCAAAACCCGCTGCCTTGCCACTTGGCTACTCCCCAAGTTATAATCAGTATCCGAATTCCTTGACAGACAAGAGGGTGGAAGTGTCCGCCGATTCTTTGTCCGCCTTCTCCTCCGGTTCCAGATCCTTCTCCGGTTCCAGATCGAGATCTGATTCCAATACCGGCTCAGCTTCAAGCCTTGGTTCCGGTTTGTTTTCAACCGGTCCCAGCTCTTGTGTGTCCGGTAAAGACTCAGCTTCGACCTCCACGGCAAAGTCTGTGCCAAGTTGATGTCCGGTTACGGTCTCGTACGTTTCAAAGACCCGTTCTTCAATCATCTTGCGGGTTTCGCCGTTCAGTGGATGTGCGACGTCTCTGAATTTGCCATTTGCAGCTTTCTTGCTGGGCATGGACAGGAAGGCCCCCCGTGCAGTTTCAATAATCTTGATGTCACTGACGATGAAGCAGTTGTCAAAGACGATGGAAGCAAATCCCTTCAGTTTCTTCTCATTGTTGATGGGTGTTACGTTAACCTCTGTGATCTGCATGCTACTTGACCTCCATGTTTAGTCAAAACGTGGTCATTATAGCAATTTCACGGGCCTTGTCAAACAAAACAACCACTGACCCATTCCCAAAGTTTTCCCTGTGAATCCTGCAGTCAATCGTCATTGCGGTTAGTACCATCATTTTTGTTCGCTTTCGGAGGGTGAATGGAAGATAGTGGATGGAGAAAAAGGGCAGCAAATCTTTCTTTTTCAAACCCAAGCTTAATCTTGCCTTTTACCCAATTGAAATATATTTGCTAATCAGAATCCTCTTGAAAAGGAGGATGTAGAATGCCCCTGTCAGTAATAAAACCGGAAACAAGTCTTCCCGGTGTTACATCGAAACCGATATGAGAAATAGAACTTGAATCCGGCACGATGGATTTTCCATTGATAAATGCCACTTCATTTCGACCCCGTTCTTCAATCGGTATATTTTTTCCGGAATCGAGAGAAAGATCAAATGTGGACCAGGGTGCCGCAATATAAAATGGAATCCCAAAATGATTGGCAAGTACCGCCACCATCATCGTCCCGATTTTATTGGCAGTATCTCCGTTGGCAGCGATCCGGTCTGCCCCTGTAATCACCGCGTCAATTTCTCCCTTCGCCATGAAATACCCGGCGCTGTTATCTGTAATAACCCGGTGAGGAATTCCTTCTTCAGAAAGTTCGAAAGCAGTAAGGCGGGCGCCCTGGAGGTAGGGCCGGGTTTCATCGGCGAATACCTCCTTCAACCTTTCCTGCCTGAACAGAGAACGAATTACGCCAAGTGCGGTACCATATCCCCCTGTGGCAAGGGCCCCGGCATTGCAATGGGTTAGAATGGTGACTGGCTTTTCAAAAAGGGCGGCACCGAAATCCCCCATCTTACGGTTCATTTCAATATCTTCCCGATGAATGGCAATCGCTTCGGTAACCATGGCGTCGGGAGCTCCGTGGTTTTCGTTGTAGTGTTTTTGCATCCGTTCCACCGCCCATCGAAGATTCACAGCGGTGGGACGACTGGCCAGCAAAAGTTGACAGTCCGCATTAAAGTCCCGATTCAAGATTGCCGATAGAGCCAGTGCATATGCAGCAGTGATGCCGATGGCAGGGGCCCCTCTTACCACCATGTTCCGGATTGACGCGGCGACGTCTTGTGGTGTTTTGCAGGTGACAAAGGTAATTTCCCCGGGCAGCTTCCGCTGATCCAGCAGGATCAATGTTCGATCTTTCCATTCAATGTGCTTCATGCGGTCCCCCTGCTTTGTTCTTCCAGTCACCATTATACGGAAAAAAGAAACACGGACAACCTTGGGGTAGAAGTGAAGGGTGATGAGTTCAGAAAAGACAGGGCGGGGCCGATTCTTTGATCTTCTGCCGCCCATTGTGCTGTGGGCACTTGTCAACATTCATCCATCATGCGGGGTGTGGGAACCGGAACTGAAGGGCATGGCAAAAATTTGTCTGCTGTGAAGGTACTGCCCCCATCATTTCTTACACAGTCGTAACATTGTCTTTACTTGTCTCAGGCATGATTGTCAGGTATTCTGAGAGCGAAAGATTCGACTATTCAGGAGGACAGGATGCGGTCACTTCCGCGGACGAAAATTGTTTGTACGATCGGGCCCGGTTGCGACAGCCTGGAAACGCTGACTTCAATGATTACCGCCGGGATGAGTGTGGCGCGAATGAATTTTTCCCATGGCACCCACGAGGAACACCGGGTAAGAATTGAGAGGGTTCGGAAAGCGGCCGAACGGGCAGGACGATCAGTTGGCATTCTGGCTGATCTGCAGGGGCCGAAGATCCGAATTGGTGAGTTAAAGGCCGACGCCTATCCGGTCATGGAAGGGCAATCGCTTCGAATTACCACACGTGAACTGGTGGGGGATGGCAAAACGGTTTCGACCAGTTATCCGGCTTTTGTGACAGATGTTTCCCCTGGGGACCATGTCTTGATTGACGATGGCAAGCTGCGGTTTGAGGTAGTAAAGAAAACGGATGACAGCGTGGATTGTGTGGCGTTGAACGACGGAGAACTGAAGCCACACAAAGGAATTAACCTTCCCGGCGTAGCACTGTCTACCCCGTCACTAACTGACAAGGACCGGGAGGATCTGGCCTTTGCGCTGGCCCGGGGAGTGGACTTTATCGCGGTTTCCTTTGTGCGGCATCCAGAGGATGTAGAGATGGCGCGGAAGGCAATGGGGGAAAGGAAGGTCCCGCTGATCGCAAAGATTGAGAGACCTGAGGCGTTGGACCATATTGAAAAGATTGTGGAGGCATCGGACGGGGTGATGGTAGCCAGGGGAGACCTCGGCATTGAAATCCCTCTGGAAGATGTCCCTTACCAACAGAAGCGGATTATATCGCTTGCCAATGACCGGGGTCGGTTCGTGATTACGGCCACCCAGATGCTGGAATCCATGATTCAATCACCATCGCCGACCCGGGCGGAGGTGACGGATATTTCAGCCTCCATTCTGGATGGTTCAGATGCCATCATGTTGTCTGGTGAAACGGCTGTGGGGAGGTATCCCGTGAAGGCAGTCGAAACGATGGCACGGGTGGCGAAGGCAGCGGAGAAAATGTTGCCCCCTGTTGTTATGGAGGAGCTGGAAAATGCCACAAGAGATGGCCGGGTAGATCGAGCCATTGCCATTTCTGCTACTGTGATTTCAGAGGTTTCTGATGTGGTTGGGATCGCCGCTTTTACCGAATCAGGGCACACGGCGTTGATGATTTCCAAGCAAAAGCCGATGGTTCCGGTATTCGGCCTGACTTCCCATCCCGGTTGTGCCCGGCGACTGGCCATGTATCGTGGAGTAATTCCGGTATTGATTCAACCGGTGAACAATACCGATCAGCTGTTTCAAATGGTGGGAGAGACGCTGAAAAGAATAGGTATGGTGCAGCCCTGTGATCAGGTGGTGGTGACCATGGGATTACCCTTCGGAGAGACTGGCACAACCAACCTGCTACACGTGATGGTGATTGAATGAAGAAGTATCTTCTGCTGACTGTATCCGCGTTTCTTATCACGCTGGCCTTTTTCCCCTGGACAGCCGCATTACCCGTATTTGGATTCCTTGTGCCTGCATCAGTCGTAGCGCTGGAAGAAAAAAGCTGGAAACGCCGTTTAATTTCAGGTTTCATGTGGGGCGCACTGATTTTTTTCTTTAATTTCTATTGGACAGTTGTTCCCATCCATTACTATGGCCGGATGAGCTATCCTGTATCTGTTCTCATTTTTTTTCCGCTGATGGTTTACCAGATGTTGCCGTTTACCATCTGGTTTGTCCTTTTCCCGCCCCTCTTCAGGAAGAATATATTTTTGCCGGTACTTCTTTTCCCTTTTCTCACCGGAAGTTTTCCGCTGATTTTCCCCTATTCCATATCCTCCACCCTTTCGCTAATGCCGATACTGGCCCAGAGTGCTTCATGGTGGGGCGAATGGGGTCTGGATGCTCTGATTGTGCTTGTGAACGTTCTGTTTCTTATTGGCTGGCAGAGACGGAGTAGAAGATATGTTGTCTTTGCCTGTGGCGTGATAATGCTGATGTTTGTTCATGGGCTGGTGGTGTTCAACCTGCGACCAGCTACTCAGAAGAAGGGAGTTTCTTTTGTCTCCGTCGTCGTCGTGCAGCCCTGTGTCCGGGATGGAGACAGCGAATTGGTGAAGGAACGGAAATTTTTCAGTTCAATCCGTAAAATCAGGGAGATTTCGCCAGGGAAACTGGTCATCCTGCCGGAGTCAGCGCTGCCGGACGGAATTGCCGGGCGGCCCGATTTCATGGACGTGATGCGGGAAATCCGACGATCTCTGGACGCGTCTGTCCTGCTGTTCAATGGAACCGTGTTCAAGAATGGTCTTCTTACCAATTCCGAGTTTCTCTTGCGCAAAGACGGAACAGTTTCGCGATATGATAAGCAAAATCTCATGTGGTTCGGGGAACAGTTTCCATTCTATTCACTGTTTCGACGCCTCCCCATTTATGCTGCGGGGTTTGCCAATTTCAGTCCAGGCCCGGACAAGGGACCATTGAAAGACAATTCACTGGTCATGGCGACGCCCATTTGCCTGGAATGTATCTACCCGGGCTATGTGGCCACACTGGCGAAGTCCGCCAACCTGATAGTCAACCCAACCGACGATGAATGGTTTGGGGCCACCCGAGCCACCCTTCTCCATTTTGCCCAGGTGCGCCTGAAAGCGGTGGAGAATAGGAGATACCTGATACGTGCCACTAATACCGGCTACACCGTTGTGGTCAACGAGCGGGGACAGGTAGTGGAAGATCTGCCGGAGGGAAAGTCAAGACATCTGGAAGTGAATGTTCCTCTTCTCAGCGAAAATACCCTGTTTCAGCGTGTTCATCACTGGATACCCTGGGTTGGTGTTCTGCTTTTCTGTAGCCTGTTTTTCTGGCGTCGCAAACAAAAGGATGAATAATGCTTCCGGCAGGTATCATCTTTGGCGGATGGCCAATGGGAGGCTGGCATTGGAGCGGAGTGGAAGAAAAAACCGTAATCCAGGCAGCAGCCGCAGCGGCAGACGCTGGAGTAATCTGGTTCGATACTGCCCCTGTTTATGGTTTTGGCCTGGGAGAAGAGAGGTTGGGGCGGGCGTTGAAATGCATTAGTTCCCCGGTTGGCATCATGACCAAGTTCGGCCTTCGCTGGGACATAAGCGGAAAGCCATTTTTTGAAACTACCTTTAATGGACAGAAACGGACTGTTGTGAGGGACCTTTCTGAAGGGAGCATCCGAAAAGAGTGTGAAACGTCGCTGAAACGTCTCGGTGTAGAAACTATTGATCTCTATCAGTTGCATTGGGATGACGGCCGAACACCCCTTGCTGAAGTGGCTGAAACTCTGAATAAGTTGAGAAAGGAAGGAAAAATAAAGGAGTGGGGTGTCTGCAATCTCAACACCGGTTCCCTCCACAGCCTCGTGAGTGCTGCGTTAAGACCGGTCTCTCTCCAGTTCAGATACAGTTTGCAAAACCGGAAACCAGAGAAGAGCTTGATTCCCTATTGCCGGAAGAACAAAATCCAATTCCTTGCATACTCTCCGTTGGGGCGGGGCCTGTTGACTGGAAAAGCAACCACCGATCGTACCTATGAAACGGAAGATGACAGAAAATACTGGAAACCGGAAAAAATAGCAGATATCAATCGTAAACTCGTCTCCCTTGCATCAATTGCAGAACGGCATGTCATTGGGATCCCCGCATTGATTCTGGCGTGGACGCTGAACCAGCCCGGCATCTCAGGCGTGATAGCAGGAGCCAGAACCCCCGAACAGGCAAGAGAGAATGCAAGAGCTGCCTCTGTGCAACTGGTCTCAGAGGACATTTTCAGAATCTCCCGGATCTTTCAGGCGTGAAATCCGAAATATAAGAATGAAAGATATCAGGTAATTGTTTTGCAGGTGCGGGCATTTGGAAGCAGTCCGCTTCAATGCGGGCGCTTTACCATCGCACTTCTATACTGTACAATCCAGGCAAACAGGAGGGTAAGTTATGGACTGGACGGCATTACAGATAAATCATCCGGACCTTTGGAAGTATGCCGTGATCCCCACTTTGATCTGTCTCGCCAGGGTGATTGATGTGACAATCGGTACCGTTCGGATTGTATTCCTTTCCAAGGGGATGAAACGTCTTGCGCCATTTCTGGGATTTTTCGAGGTGGTCATATGGCTGCTTGCTATTGCCCAGGTTATGAAACATATGGACAGCTGGATCAATTATATTGCTTATGGCATGGGTTTTGCCCTTGGAAATTACCTGGGCATGGTGATTGAAGAAAAACTCTCCATCGGATATGTTCTACTGAGAATAATCACAAAGAAACCGGCCAATTTATTGATTGAGCAGTTTCGTAAGCAGGGGTTGCGCCTGACATTTGTGGAAGGGACAGGACTGAACGGGCCCGTCCAGGTGCTTTTTATGATTATCCGGCGCAAGATGTTCTCCTCACATCTCAAGCTGATCCGTCAACATAATCCTGACGCCGTCTATTCAGTTGAAGACATCAGGTCCCTGAGTAAACATGCGGTGGTTGGCGAGGGCCTTTCTCCATCCAGACCAGACAGAAAACTGTTTCGCTTCCATCGAAAGGGAAAGTAACGGAGAATTTTATTTTATTTGTGGACTGGAATGAATAAATTTAAATGTATTGAGATATTAAAAAAGAGAGGGGGGATAATGGCCGACCATAATACGCCCGACTGGTTGCTGGAAACGCAGAATAAGAGCTGGGAACCGGAGATCATTATTTCCGGTATTACCCTGACATTACTTTTTCTCCTGCCTCAACACATCTACAACTTTTGTGCGATGCTGATTCAGGATCACGGTGTGCTGGAAATTCTCGGACGAAGCTACTACCTGATCAGCATGACAATTCTGACAGGTCTGAAAATCATACTGATCATTCATCTGATGTTGCGGGGGTACTGGACAGGCCTTATTGGACTCAGTTATGTGTTTCCCCATGGTGTCAAGCGCGAGAATCTGATGAAAGCACAACAACACGCCATTTTTGAGAAACCTGAAGATATGGTCATCCGGATTGAGAAAACCTGCAGCCTGCTGTTTTCATTTATCTTCCCATCATTTTTAGCGATCTTGGGAGTCTTGCTTGTTTTTATTCCCGTAACGCTGCTGTATTTAACAGGTATGGACCGGGGAACAATTCGGACCTTGATTTTATGCGTAGTTCTTCCAGTGGCGATGGGAGGAGTGCCTATTCTCAGCATTCTGCTTGGTACAAAACTGAAGGATTCAAAGTTGGCCAAGCGACTTGAACGGTTTTCCCTGTCACAAATTCTGATGATATATTTTACCAACATAGGAAGAATTCGCACGACACTGATCTTTGCACTTTATTTCGGGATCATATTTGCACTGAACAGCAGCAATATTTCCAATTTCTCATTCAGAAACTTGGGGGAGATAAAACAGCAAACCCACGCAGGCGTTATCACTGAGAACCGGGATCAGTATGAGAACACCCGTAATCAACGCCTACGTATCCAGCGTGCCACACTGGATACAAATCGGGTCACGAAAAAGGAACTGAATCTTTTTGTTGCCTATTACCACGAAGATGAATATACCGTCAAAATGATGCGAGAAAATCCATCACTTAGAAAAAAGGCCGGCATATTCGTCAAACCGGATAGTCTGTGGATTCAGGATTTGCATACCATTTTTATTGATGATGTTCCGGTGCGCAACATTCAATGGTGCTTTACGCAGCACCCGAAAACGGATCAATCGGGATTCACAACCACAATTCCACTGGATGGTGTCTCTGCTGGTTTGCATGAACTGAAAATCAGCAAGCGGATATGGAAACTGTCAAAGAAGAAGATGGTAGATGTGAAAAAATGGGCATTGATTCCTTTCAAGGTCAATGCTGTCGTTCCGGAACAGGAACCAAGGAAATTTGTACAGGAAAAGCTATAGCAGAATTCAGAGCGGACCTTTGCAATTTTGAATTGCCCCTTTTCTAATTGACACAGGAAGTCCAATGCCTTATAATATACACAATATTGAATTTGTAAGAATCCACCAACAAAGGAGGCGCTAAGTGAAGTTCAAATTTCCGCACACGTATCCCCTGAAGAACGGTCAAACGGTCACCATTGATCTATTGAAAAGCTCGGATTACAAAGATGTTCACGATTTTTTTGGGCGTTTGTCGGATTATGACCGGGAGTACCTGAAATATGATGTCAGCAATCTGGAGTTTGTCAGGGACCGCATGACAGGTATTGATCAGAAAACCCGTGTTTCAATCGGGGCCCGCAACGAAGAAGGCCGGATTGTAGGGCAGTCTACAGTGTACTGGACTCAGTTCGGCTGGAAATCTCATATCGGTAAACTCAGGATCGTGGTTGACAAAGACTACCGTGGTCTTGGTTTGTCCCGTTATCTTGCCCAATTGATCTTTTTTAAGGCGCAGGAGCTGGGGCTTTCAAAGATTATTGCTGAATTTGTGCCTTTGCAAACGTCTGTGGGGCGTATCCTTGGTGCGTTGGGGCTCAAAGAAGTAGCAGTGCTGCCAGGATTTGCAATGGACAAAAAAATGCAAAAACATGATATTGTCGTAATGGCTGCAGATCTGGAAAATCTCCTGGAAAAATATGAAAATATGATCATGGATGATGAACATAAGGGTGGCTGATTTACAGGAAGAAGTGATGGGTGATGGCTTTAGAAAAATAAAATGGCAATCCCATGATTTTTCCGTTAGTTAATATTTGGCTTATCATGCCGTCCCAGCAGAATTATTTCTCATGATAAAAGACGGATGGTGCTCAACAATGCTCAATCTCTGTCTTTTTGTTTTCTGAACCATTCACAACCCGCTATTCGCCATACACGTGGTCCTGCGGGCAGGCTCTGCAGCGTACTTGTACTTCTTTTCCCCAATGGTTTACGGTACAATCCATATGAACACGAAGATCCAAGTAGAGGTGTGGTTTTTGAATGCTGATCAATATTAGTAGAGTTTGCAAGTCTTTTGGCGCTGCAGAAATCCTGAAAAATGTTACATTCCAACTTGATAGAGGCGATCGGGTAGGTGTCGTTGGAGAAAACGGGACCGGCAAGACGACGTTTTTGAACGTTATTTCTGGGATTCTATCCCCGGATGACGGGATTGTTGCTGTAAAACGGGGACTTCGAGTGGGCTATGTGGCCCAGCTGACACCGGCACCGCAAAATATCACGGTTCGGGAGTATGTCCGACTCGGGGATGAACGAATTGTGAAGCTGGAGAATCGCCTTGAGGAGATTGAAGACGGCGGATTTCACGATCCCCATGAACTGGACACTTTGCTCCACAAATATGACATGATTGGGGGTTACCGTTATGATGCAAGGGTGTCGGAAATCCTTCAGGGACTGGGTATCGACGATCTGGAAAACCGACAGGCCTCCGAGACTAGCGGAGGAGAGCTGCGCCGCGTGATGCTGGCCAGGGTTTTTGCCTCCCATTCAGATGTCCTGCTGCTGGATGAACCGACCAACCATTTGGATTTGTTTGCGGTGGACTGGCTTGAGCAATTCTTGCGGGCCACAGATTCCGCTACAGTGATTGTGTCCCATGACCGCTACCTGCTGGATAAGACGGTGAATCGGATTCTCGCATTTAACAATGGAAAACAATTGAATTTCACTGGAAATTTTTCCGCCTATGAGAAACAGCGGGATGCAATGACGGAACAAAACAGGAAAAAATATCTGGAACAGAAGCAGTTTAAAGAAAAAGAAATGGATTTTATCCGTCGGAACATGGCGGGCCAGAAAACGAAACAGGCCCAGTCCCGGTTGAAACGGCTGGAGAAAGTGGAATGGACGGAGCGCGACCTGTTCCGCTTTCGTCGATTCAAACTCTCGTTTGCCGAGACAGGAAGGCGAAACAAGGAATTGCTTCACATGAAGGAATTGACGGTAGGATACTGCGAGCCGGTGTTATTTAAAATTAGCCGATTAATAAGAAGAGGCGACAGAATCGGGATTATAGGGCGAAACGGTTCGGGAAAAAGCACGCTTTTGAAGACGATTGCCGGGCTGATTTCTCCACTTTCCGGTGAGCTGTGGCTTGCAGAAAACCTGAAAGTAGGGTATTTTGACCAGGATGTTCAACTGCCGATTCCGGACGGAACAGTGAGCGAGCAACTGCTGGCCATGGACCCAAGCTTTCGCAATGAAGACCTGGCATCCTATCTGGCCCGCTTCTATTTTTTCGGGGACGACCTGGAAAAACCGGTTGCAACTTTGTCCGGTGGAGAACGAAGTCGGCTGAAAACGGCGGTACTGATGAAACAGCCCTGTGATGTGCTGGTGCTGGATGAGCCGACGAACCATCTTGACCTTCAACTGAAGGATGCGGTGATGGACGCACTGGTTTCATTTGATGGCAGTTTACTGGTAGTTTCCCATGACCGGTTTTTTCTGGATCATGTTGTCGACGAGGTGCTGGGGCTGGAAGATGGCAGAGCAACCGGTTTTGCGGGTAATGTGTCCAGTTTCCTTCAACGCAGGAAACTCGCGCTGGAAGCATCTGGAACGGTAGCCGAGACTAAAGACACAACGAATGGAGGCGGGGAAGATGCCGGAGATCGACCCAAAGGGACGGGAATATCAAAGAATGAGCTGCAACGGGCCCGTCGGCGTTTGAATGAAGTGGAAAAGGAAATCGAACATCTTGAGAATAAGCATCAGGAACTGGGAGAACAACTGGAAGATCCCGATATCTACCGGAATGTTGAACAGTTGAAGCTGGTAAAGGAAAGCTTGTCTGAAGTCGAGGCAATGATGGAGCGGTTGATGAAGGAATGGGAGGGTCTGCAGGAAATATGTATGTAATTCGAAAACTTCGCCTTTTTGGTTTCAAATCATTTCCGAAGGAGACGGTCATCCGTTTTTCCTCCGGAATTACCGGTATTGTGGGACCCAACGGTTGTGGGAAGAGCAACATTGCAGACGCCATTCTCTGGGTAATGGGAGAACAGAGTTTCAAGAACCTTCGTGGTGGTGCCATGGAAGATGTGGTGTTCAATGGCAGTGACAAGCTGGCGCCTATGGGGATGGCTGAGGTGGAACTTCAACTGGAAAATCTGAACCCCGGTGAAGGCGAAGAACGTCTGGTAACCATCGAGCGCCAGTATCTCCGGGAAGGGGATGGCAAATACCGTCTCAACGGGCGACGGGTCCGGTTGAAGGACATCCAGGAATTTTTGCTGGAAATTGGCCTCGGTTCCAAATCCTACGCCATTATTGAGCAGGGCCGTGTGAGTACGTTGATTAATGCAAGGCCGGAAGAGCGCCGCTATATGATTGAAGAAGCCGCGGGCATCCTCAAATACAAAATGAAGAAGAAGGAGGCGGTGGGGAAAATTCGCCTGACGGAAGAAAATCTTGAACGGGTGGAAGACATCATCGCTGAAGTAAAACGCGGACTGAATTCCTTGCGTCAGCAGGCGGGTCGGGCAAAACAGTTTAAAGTGATTCAGGATGAACTCCGTGAAAAAAAAGCAAGCTACCTTGGCCATCTCGGGTTTCATTTTCAGGAGGTTCTGGATGGATATCGCGGCCGAAAGGGAAAGCTTCAGGATGAATTTGCGGCGATGGTCGCACAGCGGGGACGCCTGGAAGCAAAACTGGAAGGGCAGAAGAAGAAAATTCTTGAAGGTGAAGAGGCCGCGGCAGCGTTGAACCGGACATATTTCGAGAAGAAACTCCAATCAGAACGCCTTGAAGCGGAAATCAGTCATATACAGGGAAAACTTCAGGAACTGGAAACCAGACTGGCCGGATACGGAGACCAGTTTGCCCGTATTGAGAAGGAACTGACGGACAGTGACGAAACTGCCAAACGTGAGCGGCGGAACCTGGAACTGACTTCGGAAGATATGGCAAACCTGGAAGTGAAAAAAGAAGATATGCAGGCCGCTCTTGATCGAATGCGGGCCGAACTGGTGGGCGCTGAAAGCGCTTACAGGGACGCGGATCGCAAACTGAAAGAGTCGGAAGGCATGCATTTTACGCTGAGTTCAGAGATATCATTTACCCGGAAGTCCATTGATGAACTGTCAGTTGACATAAAGACACAGCAGGGCGTGGTGGATACAATATCGGGTGAAGCAGCTGAGATATCCGCTCGGATCAAGGGAAAAGAGACAGAAATTGACCATCTTTCGGAGGAGATCGCTTCACTGGAGAAAGAAAAAGAGGACATGGATACGTCTGTTTTCGCTAGAAAGCAGGAACTGGAGACGGGTAAGGAGAAACTGCGACAGCTTGAAATTGAGATTGGGACAGATGAAAACCACATGGAATCCATGCGGCGATTTCTTGAGCAACGTGAGGGTTTTTCTGAAAACGTGAAGGCCCTTATGGAAGAAAAACCGGAACTGATTGTCGGCGTTTTGGGTGATTTTGTTGAAACGGACGGGAAAATTGATGCCGCTCTGGAGCCATTTTTTTCAGGGTTCTATCAGGTGCTGGTACCCCGTTCCGGAAAAGCATTACAGGAATTGATTGAAACTGCACGGGAAAAGAATTTAAAGGGTGTTGCCTTTCTTGTTCCTGAAAGCTCAAAAAGAGAAAAGGGCAACATCGGACTGATGTCCCATTTAAAGTGGAAGAAGTCGATTTCGGGCCGGATTTCAAATTATCTTTCCACCGTGGAGTTGGCTGAAGACGTGTCGGAAGGAATGGAAAAAGGTGGTTCGTTTCTGACTGATGATGGTGAATTTTTCCTTTCTGAAACCGGTATTCTGCATCTCGGCCGTAGAGATGAACATGGCTTTTTCTCTATCAAAACAGGACTCAGGGAAAGTGAGCACAAACTGAAGCTGCTTCAAAAAAGGCGTGACAAGGTGGCGGATGAAACACAGAAACTGTCCGACGCACTTGAAACACTGGTTCATCATCGTGAAGATGTGCAAACGAAACAGGAGGGATTGAAACTTGAACTTTCCGCCGCAAGGTCATCGCTGGAAAGTGCACGGCAGATGCTGACATCCAAAGATGCTGACACCCGGCGCATTGAGGAAGATATTTCATCCAAATCGCAAAAACTGGGAGAATTGAGAAAGAGATTAACTGACGCGGGAAAAGAGATTACAAATCTTGAAGATAACATTACCGAGAGAATGGATGTACGCAGCCGACGGGAACAGGAACTAGATCTGTTGCGGGAGAAACTGGAAGACCATCAGGAAGCATTTACTGAATTGAAGCTGCTCCACGAAAAGCGAGCTGCAGCTACCGCAAGTATTGAAAAGGAATTGAAGTTCCTGGAAATTCGCAGGAGCGAACTGGCTCAGATGATGGGCCAGGCACGGGAAAACCAGAGACTGGACCAGGAGAACCGCGATACTCTGATGAAACAGCTTGAAGAAGCAAGGAAGGGCGCAGACATTGCTGTGGACGAGTACCGGAAAATCGACGGCCTCCTCTCTACCAAAAAACAGGAGCTGGAAGGAGAACGGCGCAAACTGGCACTCTTTGAGGAAGAACTGAAAGAGCAGCGGCTGAAAGAGAACAGTCACCGGGACAAAGAACAGGAACTGGAACTGAAGATGGTAGAAATCCAGGGAGAATTCAAGGGAATTTTATCTCAGTTGGATGATTTGATGCAGGGAGAACCACGGCCGGAACTGAGTGCTGTAGATGATCCGGAGGCGTTGAAGATCAGAGTGGAAAAACTGGAAAAGCGTCTGGTAGGGTTTGGCGTGGTTAATCTTCTGGCGATTGAGGAGTGTACGGAGCAGGAAGAGAGGTTCAAATACCTGACAGAGCAGCGGGAAGATCTGAAAAAATCCATTGCAAACTTGAGTCGGGACATTCAGGAAATCGACAGCACGACCCGGGAGCTGTTCATGCATGCCTATGACGCCATCAACACGACCTTTTCCGGCGTGTTCCAGCATCTATTCGGCGGTGGAAATGCCAGTCTTTCCCTGACGGACCCATCAGATCCACTGGAGACAGGGGTAGATATTTTCGCGCAACCGCCGGGCAAAAAGATTCAGAATATTACGTTGTTGAGCGGAGGAGAAAAAGCCCAGACGGCTCTCGCTCTTCTCTTTGCCATGTTTGAATACCGTACCTCTCCTCTGTGCGTACTGGATGAGGTGGATGCCCCCCTGGATGAAGCCAACGTTATTCAATTGGGACAATTCTTAAGGCGGTACCGGGACAATGTGCAGTTCGTGATTATGACACATAACAAAACCACTATGGAGATGGTGGATTCTCTCTATGGAGTGACGATGGAGGAACCGGGATGCAGCAAAATGCTCTCCGTAAGACTGGAAGACTCTGCAACTTTGTAATTATTTCTCTGGTGATATTATTTTTGTCTGTGCCGGGGCAGAGTGAACCGAACACAAAAGGAAAAGGAGATACTGGCCTGACAGTTTCTGTGGGCTATATTTCTACAAGCGGAAATTCGGAAACGACAACTGGAAATTTTAAGTTCGACTATCACACAAAATGGGGGCATCTGAATTTTCTAGGATACGGTGCCTACCTGTTTACCGATGTCACGAACCAGGCAACCGGAGTGAATTCAAGAGATACGGAGAGACTGGAAGCAGGTATTAAAACTGATTATGCACTTCGGGAGAAAAGCAGCGTTTTTACAAATTTATCCTGGAAGAAGGACATACCATCCGGAATTGATCACAATATCTCCCTGGCTTCAGGATATGGCTGCACGTTTTTTGATTCCAGTCAGTCAAAACTTAAAGGTGGTGTAGGACTGGAAGGATTCCAGGAGGAAACAATTGTTGAGGGAAGCCACTTTAGAGACAGTGTTCTTGCGGTTTATTTTCAGGTGGATTATCGCTATTCATTCAACAAGGATAACACTCTGAAATTCGGAAATGAAAGCCGAATGAACCTTTCAAACAACGAGGACTATCGGTTAAGCAGCACCCTGTCCTACATATCAACTATCAATCATACACTGGCTTTGGAAATTTCGTATCAACAACAGTACAGGAATCTCCCCGTGGACGACAAAAGAAAGTCTGACACGACGACCACTATCAACCTAGTTTTCAGTTTCTGATCTGCAAAACTTACCCGGGAAGATGATGTCCCGGTTCCATTTCGTGACTTGTGATTTTGGAAAAGGGGTGGTATCATGCCCGAGGTTCGGGGATGTAGCTCAGTTGGGAGAGCGCTGCCTTCGCAAGGCAGAGGCCGGGGGTTCAAGTCCCCTCATCTCCACCATTTTTTTTGGCAAGTTTAAGTCTGAGTCTGGTCGAAACAAAAACTTGCTGTCTCATCCGTTTCTCAACTCAATCTCACTCTCTATCTGCTTTCTGCTCTTCTCTACTCATCCCGCAAGAGCATTCTCCTTGCAACGGAGGCGGGAATACTTTAGAATTTCGTTGGAATGTTTGACTCAGAGGTGGTGTATGGAAAAACGAAGGTTTTATGTGACAACTCCAATTTATTATGTGAATGATCTGCCCCATATCGGGCATGTGTATACAACTGTGATTGCGGACGTGATTGCCCGCTACAAGCGACTGATGGGGTTTGACGTGTATTTTCTTACAGGAACAGATGAACACGGACAGAAGGTAGAAGAGGCAGCTAAGGCCGGGGGCATGGAACCGATCCAGCTTGCTGACAAAGTGGTGGAGAATTATCTGACTCTCTGGCCCCGTCTTTCCGTCAGCAACAACGATTTTATCCGTACAACTCAGCCCCGACACGAGAAGGGAGCAGCCCATCTGTTCAAGCAGCTTCTGGATCAAGGGGATATTTACCTGGACCACTATAAGGGAATGTACTGCGTTTCCTGTGAAGCATTTCTTACGGAGACGCAGGCCAAGGGTGGCAAATGCCCGGACTGTAACAAACCGCTGGAAGAGGTGGAGGAAGAAAGCTACTTTTTCAGGCTTTCCAAGTATGAAAAGAAACTGTTGGCTTACTATGAAGCACATCCGGAACTGATTCAGCCGGAGCACCGTCGCAACGAGGTAGTTTCTTTTGTAAAAGGTGGACTGAAAGATCTCAGCGTTTCCCGCACTTCGTTCTCCTGGGGGATACCGGTGCCGGGAAATGAAAAGCATGTTATCTATGTGTGGTTGGACGCGCTTTCCAACTATTTGACAGCACTGGGCTATCCCGAGGATTCGGAATTGTACCAGAATTTCTGGCCCGCGGACCTTCATCTGATCGGAAAGGATATTTTACGATTCCACGCAGTGTACTGGCCTGCTTTTCTGATGGCAGCCGGTTTGCCGCTCCCGAAAACAGTTTTTGCCCATGGCTGGTGGCTGAAGGACAAAGCCAAAATGTCCAAGAGCGTGGGCAATGTGGTTCGTCCCCAGCATCTTGTGGAGGATTTTGGTGCGGATGCTCTCCGCTATTTCCTGGTTCGGGAAATGGTGTTTGGACAGGACTCCAACTTTTCAGACGAGGCATTCCTTGGCCGATTCAACTCAGATCTGGTCAATGACCTGGGAAATCTCGTGTCCCGTACTCTTGGGATGATTGACCGTTACTGTGAAGGAAAGATTCCGGAACCGGATGTAGATGATGACAGATACAAGAAGATGGAATCACGTGTCAAAGAATGTGCAGTTAACTGGGAAAGTTATTTCGATACCTATCAATTGCATAAGGCGATGGAAGAAACATGGTCGCTATTGTCCGACTTGAACAAGTTTATCGTGGAACAGGAACCATGGTTGTTGGCCAAGGAAGAGGCGAGACGAAAAGAACTGGATACAGTCCTTTATGTGGTTGCAGAGGCGGTTCGACTTGTGGCCCTTGTGATTTCCCCTGTGATGCCGGTAAAGAGCCAGGAAATCTGGCGCAGACTGGGATTTGATGCCAAGGTGGAAGATTGTGTGGTTTCGATGATGCGGTTCGGTTCATTGAAACCTGGATCAAGTTTGAAGGATTCCAAAGAGCATTTGTTTGCCCGGGTGGATGCGAAGGAGTATCTGACCGGGGAGCAATCGGAGCCGGGAAAAAACAAGACAGAAAAAAAGAACAAGCAGTCCAAACCGGATGAACAGCGGAAGGCAGGAATGGATAATTTGATTTCAATTGATGATTTCGCGAAAGTGCAGCTTCGGGTGGCAAAAATCCTGGCAGCGGAGAAAGTAGAGAAGTCCAAGAAGCTGATTAAGATGAAGATATCACTCGGGGAAGAAGAACGCCAAATTGTGGCAGGAATTGCGCTGCAATATGGGCCGGAAGATCTTATTGGCCGTCAGATTATTGTGGTCGCAAATCTTCAGCCCGCAAAACTGATGGGAATTGAATCCCAGGGAATGCTGCTGGCGGCTTCCGGAGAAGACGGAGCACCGTTTCTCCTGTCACCCGATGAGGGCGCAAAGCCCGGATTTAGAATCAAGTAAATTCAGAAAGGATCCCAGAATGGAACAGAGAAAAACAGCGGTAATTGCCTTCGGTGGAAATGCGCTACTCCAGGCCCATCAGAAGGGCACTCAGGATGAGCAGATTGAGAATGCAAAACGCGCAGCAGATATGATGTACAACGTGTATGCGAGTGGGTACACGATGCTGTTGGTCCACGGAAACGGACCTCAGGTGGGAAATATTCTGATTCAGCAGGACCGGGCATTGGATCAGATTCCGCCCTACACACTGGATATATGCGGAGCCATGACAGAGGGCAGCATGGGATATATGATTGAGCGCTCCCTGATTAACCGTATACTGGCTGCGGGTGAGACACCCCGGGTGGCTACGGTTATCTCCGAGGTTGTAGTAGACGGAGAGGATGCAGCATTTACTAACCCAACCAAGCCGGTAGGACCTTTTTATCCTGAATTCCGGGCGGAAGAACTGATGCGAAGCAAGAAGTGGGTGATGAAAGAAGATTCAGGAAGGGGGTGGCGCAAGGTAGTTCCCTCTCCGAAGCCCATTGAGGTGATTCAGGAACCGGCTATTCGGGCTCTCCTTGACAGTGGTCATGTTGTCATTGCCGGCGGTGGCGGTGGTGTTCCGGTAAAACGGGATTTTTCGGGTTATCTCATGGGAGTAGAAGCGGTAATTGATAAAGACTATACCTCCAGCCTGCTGGCCCGCAACCTGAAAGCGGACTTATTCATTACATTGACCGGAGTGGATCAGGTATATGTTGATTTCGGGAAACCAAGCCAGCGATCACTGGACCGGGTAACGGTAAAAGAAGCCAGGAAAATGCTTGTAGAAGGACAGTTTCCCGCGGGTAGCATGGGGCCAAAAATTGAATCCGCTGTGGAATATATTGAAGCGGGGGGAAGCGAAGTATTGATTACTTCTGCCCAGGCAATTGAAGATATGAAAGACATCGAAAAAGTGGGGACGCGGATTATTCCATGAAACATTTGATTCGCCTGAATGAGGCAGAAGGTACTGACATCGAGAGAATTCTGGATCTGGCCACCCGGATGGAAGCTTCGCCGGAGTTGTTTCAGAATGAACTGGCCGGTCGGTCGGTGGGACTGTTTTTTCAAAAGCCCTCTACCCGGTTGCGGTTTGCCTTTGAGGTTGGTGTCGCGCAACTGGGAGGAACAACCTCGTTATTTCGAACTTCTGAACTTCAGCTATCCAGGGGCGAGTCTCTGGCCGATACTGCCAGGGTTCTGTCCAACTATCTGGATGCCATCGTGGTTCGAGGAGGAACTCAGCAGGACCTTATAGATTTTGTTCAGTTTGGCAAGGTCCCGGTGATCAACGGGCTGACTGCGAAATTCTATCCTGTTGGTGCGCTGGGAGCGGCTTACACCATGAAGAAAAAATTCGGGACACTCGCCGGCCGCAAGCTGGTTTATGTGGGAGACGGCAACAATATTGCCCATTCCCTTATGTTGCTGTGCCCCAAATCGGGTATGGACATTTCTGTTATTTCACCGGAATGGTACCAACCTAGTCCGGACGTGGTGGAAGAGGGGGAAGCCCTGGCAAAGAAAGCTGGAACTGCTTTTGAGATCACCGATGATATCAACGCCGTGTCAGGAGCAGATGTCATTTTTACAGACGTATGGACTTCCATGGGTATGGAGGAGGAACGTGATGAGCGTCTCCAGGCCTTTCAGGGTTACCAGGTTAACCGGAAGATGTTGGAAATGACCGGTAGAAAACCCATGGTGCTTCATTGCATGCCGGTGCGCAGAGGAGAAGAGATTTCCGCAGAAGTGGCTGCGGAATCCGAAATATATGAAAACGCGGCAAATCTTTTGCATGTGGCAAAAGCAATTTTATATTACCTACTCTAAGGAGGAAAAATGAGTAAGACCAAAGTTCTGATTATGGGTGCGGCTGGACGCGACTTCCACAACTTCAATATGTTCTATCGGGACAATGACCAGTATGAGGTGGTGGCGTTTACTGCGACTCAGATTCCGGACATTGACGGACGGATGTATCCGGCTTCCCTCGCCGGGAAGAACTATCCCAACGGGATTCCCATCAAGGCGGAAGAAGACCTGGTTAAGCTGATAAAAGAATATGGCGTAAACGAAGTGGTATTCGCGTACAGTGATGTTCCTTATGAAGTAATCATGAGCAAGAGTGCCATTGTCAACGCTGCCGGTGCTGATTTTACAATCATGGGCGCTGACCGGACCATGCTGAAGTCCACCAAGCCTGTCATTGCCGTTTGTGCGGTCAGGACCGGCTGCGGCAAGAGCCAGACAACCCGTCGTGTTGTAGAAATTCTTCAGAGCATGGGGAAAAAGGTTGTGGCGGTTCGTCATCCTATGCCTTACGGTGACCTGGAAAAGCAGCGCTGTCAACGATTTGCCACCATTGAAGACCTTAAAAAAGAAAAATGCACGATCGAAGAGATGGAAGAGTACGAACCCCACATTGCCAAAGGCGTGGTTGTGTACGCCGGTGTGGACTATGAAGATATCCTCCGGGCAGCGGAAAAGGAAGCTGACGTTGTGGTTTGGGACGGTGGAAACAATGACATGTCATTTTACAAACCGGATCTGCTGATCACGGTTGTGGACCCCCATCGCCCAGGTCACGAACTCAGCTACTATCCCGGTGAGGTGAATCTCCGAGCTGCAGATATTGTTGTGATCAACAAAGTGGATACCGCTGATTACTTCAATATTGAGGAAGTTCGGGAAAACACGCGCATGGCAAATCCCAACGCTATCATCGTGGATGCAGCGTCCCCGATTCAGGTGGACGATCCCGCTGTGATTCGCGGTAAAAAAGTGCTGGTAGTGGAAGATGGACCAACTCTCACCCACGGCGAAATGACTTACGGTGCCGGTACGGTTGCGGCTGAGAAATTCGGAGCAGCGGACATGGTTGATCCGAGACCCTACGCAGTGGGTAAGATTGCGGAAACGTTTGAAAAATACCCGGAAATTGGCGTCCTTTTACCCGCTATGGGCTATTCGGACCAGCAGATCAAGGATCTGGAGACTACTATCAATACAACAGACTGTGACAGTGTAATTATCGGTACTCCCATCGACTTGCGCCGGGTTGTGAAAATTGACAAACCCAGCACACGTGTGTACTACGATCTGCAGGAAATTGGCAAACCGAATCTGGATGAGCTGATTCGCGGCAAGTTCTGAAACGGGGACTTAAAATGGTTCGGATCAAGCCATTCAGAGGAGTGCGCCCTGCCGGGAACATGGCGGAAAAGGTTGCGTCATTCCCCTATGACGTATTGAATTCACAGGAGGCCAGGGAACTGGCCTCCGATAATCCTTACAGTTTTCTCCGGGTAGTAAAACCGGAAATTACGCTGGATCCTTCCATTGATCTGTATGATGACCGGGTATATCAGGCAGGCAAAGAAAACCTTGAGAAACTGATCAAAGAGGGTGCACTGGTTCAGGATGATGAAGACCATCTCTATGTTTATCGTCAAACAATGGGGAACCATGTCCAGACCGGCCTGGTCGGTTGCGCGTCTGCCGATGACTATATGGCGGATCGGATAAAGAAGCACGAATTAACTAGAGCGGCCAAGGAACAGGATCGCACCAGGCATGTGTACACAACAAACGCGAATGCCGGCCCTGTTTTCCTCACATATAAGGCCGTCAACGAGATCGATTCCGTCATTGAGAGAGTTACGGAAGGTGAACCGGAATACGATTTTGTATCCGATGACGGCATCGGGCACATTTTCTGGGTCATTCGCGAGCAGGAAATTATCAGTAAGCTGGAATCCCTGTTCGCGGAGATGAATACTGTGTACGTGGCGGATGGGCATCACCGTTCCGCATCAGGCGCCAAGGTGCGCGATTGGCGGAGAAAAGATAACCCCGGGCATACCGGTGAAGAGGAGTACAACTTTTTTCTTGCAGTGTATTTCCCCCACAATCAGCTTGCTATCATGCCGTACAACCGCGTAGTGAAGGACCTGAACGATCTGACGAAGGAACAGGTACTGGAAAAGATAGCTTTGAGTTTTAATGTGGAGAAAAATGGAGAAAAAGAACCAGTTTATCCGACGAACATCTGCATGTACCTGGATGGACAATGGTACACCCTGACTGCAAAAGAAGGGACGTATCCATCAGATGACCCTGTTCATTCACTGGATGTCAGCATTCTTCAGGGAAAACTGTTGACACCTGTTCTCGGCATTGGAGACCCGCGCACCGATGATCGCATTGATTTCATCGGGGGAATCCGGGGGACAAAAGAACTGGAGCGGCTCGTGGACAGCGGAAAATTCGCCGTTGCCTTCTCAATGTATCCCACCTCAATTGAGCAGTTGATTGCCATCGCTGATGCGGGCAAAACCATGCCGCCGAAATCCACCTGGTTTGAACCCAAACTTCGCAGCGGACTCATTGTCCATATGTTGGATTAGAACTGAAAAACGGGGCATTTGCCCCGTTTTTTTTATGGTTTCCAGACTTTCCAGACCTTACCGACAAGATCGGGACCCGGTTTTAATGTGGGTTTCCCCGGTGTCCAGCCGGAAGGAGTGGCCTCTGTACCTTTGCTTTTTCGAACCAGCTGGAAGGCATGGAGCTGGCGGAACGTTTCTTCCAGGTTTCTGCCAACTGCGGGAGTAAGTACTTCCATTGCCTGAATGACCCCATCCGGATCAATGATGAACCTGCCTCGGATATTAACACCGGCCGCTTCGTCATAAACACCGTAGACCTTACCGATTGCACCGGAACCGTCTGATGCCATGGGGTAGGGAATACCGCCGTCCACCATTTTCTGTAGTTCCTCTTCATCCCACACTTTATGCACAAACTGACTGTCCACACTTACGGAAATGATTTCCACGCCAAGTTTCTGAAACCGGCTGAACTGGTCAGCGACCGCTGACAATTCGGTCGGTCAGACAAATGTGAAATCACCGGGGTAAAAACAGAGAAGCACCCATTTTCCCAAAAAATCTGATAACTTGACCGAAGTAAATCCGCCCTTTAGATATGCGGGAGCTTCAAAATCCGGGGCTTTTTGTCCAACCTTAGCCTGCATAGTGATCTCCTCGTTTTGTGGCGAAGGTGTTTCCTTCGCCATGGTTTTTTCACCAACCACCGATCCGGTAGGACGCCCGCAGCCTACATCTGCCATGATCCTTCCTCCTTTTCTAAAGAAAATATATTTTCATGTAGTATACATTCCAAAATCTAAGTCAAATCCCAACCTTTGTCAACAACGGAAGCCAAAGGGATTCCATGCAATGCTCAATTGAACCTTTTCACGCTGTGCTAAAATGAAACCAAGGAGGAGTCATGGCCTGGATTGCAAAACTCACTGCACTGTTGAATGACATTGTTAAAGGAAAAGAAGAAGCGGTAAAGATGTCTGTGGTGACACTGGTTTCCGGCGGACACCTGCTTATTGAGGACGTTCCCGGTGTGGGAAAGACAACACTTGCACTGGGACTGGCCCGAGCTACAGCGTGTACATTCAACCGAATTCAGTTCACCAGCGATCTTCTCCCCTCCGATATCCTCGGCGTAAATATTTACAACCCAGCTGAGCAGAACTTCCGGTTCAAACCGGGGCCAATTTTTGCCAACATTGTGCTGGCGGATGAAATCAATCGCACCAATCCCAAGACCCAGTCGGCCCTCCTGGAAGCCATGAATGAGCACCGGGTTTCTATTGACAGGGAAACCCATCCCCTTCCCAACCCGTTCATGGTAATTGCGACCCAGAATCCGTTGGAATACCATGGAACTTTTCCCCTTCCGGAAAGCCAGATGGATAGATTTATGATGCATTTACATATGGGGTATCCCCCGTTCGAACAGGAGAAAAGGGCATTGATGGAAATGCGACCTATTGAGGATCTGGAGAAATTGACAGCCATTGTTACAGTGGAGGACATTCTGAAGGCAAGGGATGAGGTCAGCGAAATATTTATGGACGAGAGCCTGGTGGAGTACATTCTACAGATCGTTGGAGCGACTCGTAAACACGAGGAGGTCCGATTGGGTGTCAGTACACGTGGGGCTAGATTCATGGTGCAGGCCTCCAAGGGGTATGCGTTTCTCCATGACCGTGATTTTGTTGTGCCGGACGACATTCAGGCGATTGCTCCCTTTGTGATCGGCCACAGAATCCTTCTGAAACGCCAACACGAAATTCGTCATGCAAGGGAGTTGGTGGACGCGATAATCCGGGGGATTCCCCGGCCGGTCTGAGAGAGATGAAACTTACACGGGAAGGGAAAGGACTACTTATTACCGGTGTCCTGGTTGCGATGGCTGCGCTGAACACCGGCAACAACCTGATTTATCTCCTCACGGCAATGATGTTGTCACTCGGTTTGCTGGACGTTGTGGCAGGCTATTTCAACCTTAAAAAACTCAGTGGAGATGTGGTGGTGGAGGAACCGGTGTACGCAGGCGTCAGCCAGACCGCAATCTATCGGTTTTTTAATGATCGCAAACACGGATCCGCTTTCCTGGTGAGCCTGAAAGATGCTGAGGCTGGAATGTTCGCTGTGGCGCCATTGATTGATCCCGAAGGCATGATGGAAGTGAAGGAGGCCGTTACATTTGTCCGCCGGGGAAGGATACACTTGTCTCATATGAGGCTCTCATCTGGATATCCCTTCGGCTTTTACCGTAACGTGGTTAAGTTGAAAAGTCCAAAATCGTTCCTGGTGTATCCGGAACTGACAGACGTACGGGGATTACTTGCGGGAATACAATCTATTGCCGGTTCTGGAGCACTTCCGCACCCAGCCGGAGAGGATTTTACAGATATTCGTCCTTACCGGCAGGGAGATCCCATGCGGGACGTTCACTGGAAGGCAACAGCAAAATCCGGGGGGCTGATGGTGAAGGAATTTCGGGCCGGCGTTTCCCGCAGTGTGACTGTGGCATTGGATACCAGTGCCTCGGCGACACCGGAAATTCTGGAAAAGGGTATTTCACTGGCCGCTTCGCTGGTGGAGGTGCTGTTTTCAGAAGGACATCCGGTTCGCCTCAAAACATTGTCCCAGATCAGTGCACCAGCCAGAAGCAGAGAACAGTTTTATCACATCATGGACATGTTGGCACTGGTGCAACCGGAGGAACTGGATTCACAGACTTTGAATGATGATGGACAGGGGATTCTTCTGGTGGTTCTCTGTAGCAGGGAATCTCCTTTTCGAAGTCTGGCTCAGCAAGCAGCAGGAGTATTTGATGCAATCGGGCTATAAGTGGACGCTCTTATTCATTGTAGTGATTAGTCACACAGCTCTAGTGATTACAGGCGAAATGCCGTCTCAGCTTTTCTTTCTGATGCCGGTAACGGCAGCAGGTTATCTGGGACTGATCAGAGGGAGAAAACCCGTCAATCGAATCCTCCTGAATGTGGCTGCTCTTGCAACATTGTTGTTCTTTTTGTCGGACATGTTTGTAATTTCCGGAGACCTGCTAATCGCTGTTGGAAATCTAACTCTGGCTTTTCATGCAATCAAAAGTTTTGACATCCGGACTCCGGGAGACGGTCTGCAGGTATTCTTCATGTCAGTGATTCAGCTTGTTGTGGCATCTGAACTTGACCAACCGCTGATATTTGGGGCCATTTTCCTGGTTTTCATTGCCTTTTCTGTATTGTTTATCATGGCGTCCCATCAGGCAGCTCAAGTGGAAAAAATGCCCAGGGGTCTGTTGAAATCAGGGACCATTTTGACACTTGTGGTACTGCCGGTGGTGGCGTTGATCTTTGTTCTGATGCCCCGTGGGGCAGGGGGGTTATTTGGCAGCCGGAATCGGCAGAAGGCAATGTCAGGTTTTGACGATAAGGTGTCTATCGGAACATTTGAGGAAGTTATCAGCAGCGCAGATGTAGTAATGCGAATCACGATGCCTGACGGACAAGCGGTGGAGCCATACTGGCGGGGAAAGGTATTTGAAACCTATGAAAAGAATTCCTGGGAGAGTCGATGGACCCATGGCTTTCCATACCGGAACCGGAAAGGAAGAATTCAATTTGTGCGAAAGTTGCCCAAAAATGGAATTGTCCAGGACGTACTGCTGAAACCACCGAAAAGCGGAACAGTGTTTGGAGTCAGCGAAATTGTAAGCATTGCATGCGACAGCCGCTGGGTGGTTCAGTATCCCAATGGTGAGGTGGCTGTATCAAGGCGACGGAAAAAACGCTTGAACTATCAGGTGGTCAGTACAGGCGAGCGGCCGGAGGTTCGGAAAAGGACCCTGGATCTCTACCTCCAGTTCCCGGATGGTATGGAAAGAACGGCGAAGCTGACTGAAACCATTACCTCAGGGGCTAGAGACGAAGCGGAAAAATGTCGGGCGATCATGAGCTGGCTCAGAAAAAACTGCAGCTATTCCCTGAAGGTCCCTCTGGCCGAGAGTGTGGGCAATCCTATTGAGGATTTTCTGTTTCATACAAAGAAAGGCTATTGCGAATATTACGCCACGGCCATGGTGCTGATGCTCCGGTCCGTGGGAGTCCCTGCGCGGATCGTGGCAGGTTACCGGGGTGGAGATTTTAATCCCTACGGTGGGTACTATGTTGTGCGACAGGCCAATGCGCACACATGGGTGGAGGCAGCCATCGGGCGGCGGTGGGCAAGGTTTGATCCAACTCCTTCAACCGCAGGTGGTAGCCGTTCCATTTTTAGTAATTATCTTGATATTCTTGGATTTGCATGGGATCGATATGTGGTGGGATATTCAGTGGAAGACCGACAGACATTGCTGGGACAGTTGAGGTGGCCGGGTTCAGGCGCGGATAATGCTGGACGTCTGCCGGCGATGGCAATTGCAATTCTCATTGTGGTGGGAATTTCTATGGTTGTTGGTCGGATGTTGTTCTTGTGGCGCCGGAAATACACGTTTCAAAAAAGGATGCGCCCTGTTTCCATACTGGCTGTCCAGATAATGAAATGGCTGGCCAGGACGTATCCCAAAACAGCGGACATGGGCTGGAGAGCGGCGACCGGAAAAGTCCAGGATATTTCCCTCCAGACCCGGCTGAGATTATTCTTTGAGAAATATGAGGCGCTGCGATTCGGCTCCGGGCCACTCCCAACGAAAGAACAAGTGGAAGAATTGGAAGAGCTTGCACGGGACGTAAGGGGGAAAAACAGGAACAAAGGTGATGGGTGATGGATTCAGGAAAGGCGGAACTGGAAAACTCCCTGATTCTTTTGCTCCCCACTGCAACGGCAACACCTACTCAGATACCAGTTGGCTCACTATTCCGGGATTGTGATGGCGATCCGAAACCCGACGTCATTTCGTTTTGTTTCCGGTAGTGCACCGGATCGGTGACTTGATGAGCACGAAAAATCACTGCTTCTATAACTGCCACCTCTCAAAGCACGCCGGTCTCCCCAGGCTTTGAAAACGGGGTTTTTACTTTCGTTCTTTTCGTATTTCTGGAAAAAGCGGTAACTGCTGCCGAGGTATTTTTCATTCTTTCCCGGAGAAAAAGGATCCTGATACCGGTCACTGCACCACTCGTACACATTTCCGGACATGTCAAAAAGGTGAAGATCATTGGGTAATGTGCTCTCTACGGGGCGGGTCCTTCCCCGCCGTTTTCTTCCGCTGACGCAATATCGTGAGTCCATTTGATTGCCCCAGAAAAATATGGACATTCGACTGGCCCGGCAGGAGAATTCCCATTCAGCTTCGCTGGGAAGGCGTACGGCGAGGCCGGTTTTCTCAGACATCCACCGGCAATAATCCATTGCCATACTCCAGGATACGTTGATCACGGGCCGCCTGCCCCGACCAAACCGGGCATCATTTGGCAGCGTTGTGCCGGTTTCCCTGCAGAAAGCATCGAATTCGTCAAAGGTTACTTCGTGTTGGCAGATGGCAAAGGGATTGATTTTCACCCAAACCGGTGGTTGGTTGTTGCCACTATTTCCTTTTTCTGCCGGGGACGCGCCCATGAAGTAGCTGCCACCGGGGACAACGACCATATCCATTTTCTTCATTGTGGCTGGAAAGTCCCGCTTTACAATGAGTCTTTTAAGTTCTCTTTCCGCCTCTTTCCTGTGGTAGGCCTTTTGGCCGAATTCTGTCAGATAGTTCTGAAAAGAGGTAATTGTGTTGCTTACTTTTGCCTGATTAAACTGTTGCTCGTCGCGCTCAGCCCTGTCTACAAATGCCCGGGCATCGGAATAATGATTGGCGCTCTTCCCGAATCCCTTAAGGTAATCCTGATAGTCAATAAGGGCACTGGATTGGAGCGCTTTCCGGTAAGCCTGTTCATCATGTCGATTTCGACTGGACCGAGCTAGAATTACTGCAATCGCCACTGCAACAATCAGAACAACCGCAATAATGGAGAAAATCAACCCATATTTTTTCTTTTTCCTGAGTTTTTCGACCTGAATTGCCTTCGTCATTGTTTCTTTGGCGAATTCTTCCTGTCGTATAGCCTGAACCAGTCGACGGTGTGTTTCGATTCCCTCTGCCAGGTCGAACCGGTTTTCATTCAGAAGAATTTCATCCAGTGCGGAAATCTTCCGTTTCCGGTCTCTTAAGGTGACTTCCGGCATTTGCAATGCGTGCTGATAATGGCGCAGAGCTGCTTCTGTTTCCTTTTCTTTTACCAGTTGTTGTGTAATCCGATAGATTGTGGTCTGGTTGTTCTGGATGCGAACCTTGTCTGTGAATCGAAAACCGTCACCGGAAACGGTGATGGGATAAACACCCCGCTTCAGATTGTCTATGGTTGCAGGGCATTCATAATTTTCCCCTTCAATTCCAACGTGGCACTCATCCATCTCACTCTCAATTGTCAGTGCGCCTCCCCGTTCCTCAAGGACCAGCTTTACGTTGAGGATTGGAAGACTTAGAAAAATTTCCTTGGAGGTGAAGTGGCGATGGGTTGCTCCCTCAAGAACGTGGCGTCCGAACGGGACATCCTGAAAACTGAAGGCGGCGTCTTCCGTCAGCCCGGCTTCCTGGCCGTCCAGTGAAATGGTGCAATTCATATTGGTAGTAACGTTTACAACACCCCTTGGTTTTTTTGCTCCGTTGTAAGTGTCTCCGTTCTCCATTAGTTTTTCTCCAGTTCAATCATTGCATAAATTATAACGAAAAAACTCAAATACGCAACTTGTGTTATTGCGCCGGGCAGGAGAGGTACAGTGAGGGTGTTAAGAATATAGGGAAACAATGGATAAGAAATCCGGCACATCTTCTAATTATTTCGAAGATGTGCCGGACAAGTATGTGTGCGAAAGTGTCTATTTTTCCATGGACCGAATCTTTAAGCCAAGTAGAATTAGTAAGATAAAAAATAGTCCACCAAACCAATAGAAAGAGGACCTGCGCTTCGTTACTTCAAGGAGACGTTCCTTTGCCAGTTTCTGGACCTTCGTGATGTCCACCAGTGCGCTTTTCGCGACTTTATCCAGGTAGGTGGAACTGAACTTGTGTACTGCTGTCCGGGATTTGATATAAGCAGTTTTTGCATCCTGCAGATCCAGCTTGGCATCATCCATCAACATTCCTTTCTCCGCAGCACTATCCACCATAGTTCGGGTTTCAGCCAGTTTGGTCTCCAGACCGGTCAGTGTTTTGTGCATGGCCTGCATTGTCTTAAATGCTGGTTCTGAGGAATCATGGCAGTTGAGGCAGACCCCCTTGTCAGTGGACAGCATGACGTCGGTGGGTGGATGGATTGCATGATTACTGTGACATTCCACGCATCCCCTGAGCCCAATTTCATCCCATTCTTTGTGGGGACTTTCGTCAAAAAGTTTCTGGTTCATCACATGACAGGTTCCACACACTTTTTCCACCGAAGCCGCACCGGGAGGCGCTGCTCCGTGATTGCCGTGGCAATCATTGCAGGTGGGAGCGGAAAGATCGTGCTTCTTGTACAGGGCATTCGCATGAACACTGCTCTTGTAATCTGCCACCTCTTCTCCTGAAATATCGAAATTTGCCATTAGTTTTTTATTCGCGTGGCATTTTGCGCACGTTTGAACTACATTTTCCGGATAAACATGGGAGCGGGGATTCATGGCCTTGAGGATGTCGTGGGCACCATGGCAGCTTGCGCATGTCGCAGCCCGACCATCCTTCTTCTTCATTATGTTGATTCCGTGGTTGGATGTCAGGTAGTTTTTCAACTGGTCTGTCCGGGCGTTCGGATTATATTTTTTCATGAACGGCTCATTGGCGTGACAGGTTCCGCAAAGCTCTACAATTTGAATGGGTCCGGGTTTTCCAATCCACCCCTTTGCCCGGCTGTGGGCCGCTTTCATGTTTCTGGCGTCGGGGTTTCCTCCGTGACAATTGGCACAGTTTATACCATTTTGTTGATGGATGCTATTTTTCCACTGGGTTACGGGCTGAGAAAGACGTCCCTTCAATTTGCTGTGGCATATTTCGCAGGAGGTTTCTTTGGCTTGAATTCCCAGGCCGACCGAAATCATTGCGATCAGAATCAGAATTGTTCGTATTTTCATTTCAGACCTCCTATCAGGACAACCGGGCATAAATGGTAATGGCGACCAGAAAGATAATGGCCAGAATACCAATAATTGTGAACCAGGGGGATTTCTCTTCTCTGGACGCCTTCCGGTCAAGAAAAGGAACCAGGAGAACCAGTGCTCCCGCGATGCTGATCAGTGTGATCCCAATCAATTCACCGGAAATTCCAATAAAGAAAGGAGGCATCCATTTCAGTATCTGATACATGGAGAGAAAATACCATTCCGGCTTAATGCCAGCCGGGGCAGAAGCAAAGGTATCCACAGCATGCCCAAGTTCCCACGGAAAAAATGTTGCCAGTCCTACGAGCAAGATCAGTGCGCCCAGCCACATCATCAGGTCCCGGAGCATAAAGTTGGGGACAAATGGAATTTCACCCTTTTCTTTAATACCAATGGGTTTACTCATTCCCTGTGCCTGTATAAGGAGCAGGTGGATACTCAGAATGCCAATAATGACAAGAGGAAGTACTGTCACGTGGATTGCAAAAAAGCGGCTGAGGGTTGCTCCTGTGACATTTTCCCCTCCCCGAAGAATCAACAGAAGCCAATGACCGATCACCGGCGTGGCAGCGACACTTTCCGTTCCAACACTTGTAGCAAAAAAGGCCAATTCATTCCACGGAAGCAGATAGCCGGTAAATCCGAAGCCCATTGCAAGTACAAGGAGGATGAAACCTGAAACCCAGGTCAATTCCCGGGGTTTTCGGTAGGCCTTCAGGAAATACTTTGCAAACATGTGAATAAATATTGCCAGTATCATCAGATTTGCGGACCATGAATGGATGGAACGGATCAGCCATCCGTACGGAACCTGAGTGACGATAAATTCAACACTTTTGAATGCTTCTCCAGCAGTCGGTTTGTAGTAGAGGAGAAGGAGAATGCCAGTGACAATCTGGACCATGAAAAAAAACAGGGCAACTCCTCCGAAGAGGTGAAAAGGAGTATATCGATGTCTTGGGACGGTCTTTTCCAGCGTCAGATGGCGAATAGTGGACAGATCCAGGCGTTCTTCTATCCAGGCGTTTATTTTCTTAAACATCACGCTTTCCCCCTCTTGACATATACGTCCTGTCCCTTAATGAAACATACATACTCTTCCAGGGGACGCGGTGGTGGTCCGGAAACCACGTTTCCGTTCAGATCATAGTGTCCATTGTGACATGCGCACCAGATCTGTCGTTCTGCGCTGCTGTATTGGACAGTGCATCCAAGGTGGGTGCAAACAGCAGAGAACGCCCGATAATCTCCACCTGGAGTCAAAATCAGAATGCCTGGTTTACTCCCGAATCTAAACAGTTTTGCTGAGTTTGGTGTCAGTTCATTAGTCTTCGCGGCGATGACAGACGACACAGCGGTTTCCTGTTTCTTCACTGGTGTCAGATAATGAACCAGGGGACTTAAGACCGCAGCCACTCCCCCCAGGCCGAAAATACCCAGCAATCCGTTCAAAAACTTTCGTCTTGATGTATCCATAAAGACTCCCTCCCTTTTTAAAACGAACGATACATTTCTAAACTATATGTTACTAATAAATGATATCCGAAGGAACTGGAAATGTCAATGAACCAAAGGCTCCACGTGCGATCGTGCTATAATGTCGTCCGAACCGGTTTCAGGTTCAGGAGGGTCAATGAGTTTTGGATACATCACCCGTCGATTTCGTTTTTGTGCGTCCCACCGCTACTGGGTTTCGGACTGGGATGAAGAGCAAAACCAGGCTGTTTTCGGTTCGCGCACATCGAAATACGGGCATGGCCACAATTACACCCTGGATGTGACTCTGAAAGGTGACGTAAACCCGATAACCGGCATGGTAATTAACCTGTCTGAAGTGAAGAAAATTATTGGAGCGGTAGTAGGTCGCTTTGACCATGCCTTCTTGAATGTGGATCTGCCGTACTTTTCCAAAATTCAACCCACCGCCGAGAATGTTGCGAGAATCTTCTGGGAACTGATTGAACCGGGCCTTCCGGAGGGCGTGTTTCTTCACAGAGTTCGGCTCTACACAACAGAGAGTGTATTTGCCGAGTACTTCGGTAGTGAAGACGAGGCAGTTTTCAGCAAGCGCTTTGTTTTTTCCGCTACTCATCGCCTTGACAGTGATATGTTGAACGATGAAGAGAATCGCAAAGTATATGGAAAGTGCAACAATAAGCACGGGCATGGCCACAATTACGCAGTAATTGTTTCCGTTCACAAGCCCATTGATTCCGTAACCGGGATGACGATGCCGTTAAAGATGCTGGAAGAAAAAGTCCGGAATTTTCTAAATACGAGGCTTCAGGGAAAGCGGCTGGACATGGAAGTCCCCTATTTCAGCGACAAACCGGCCACATCAGAGAATCTGATTGCGTTTATTCATGCAGGACTGGAGCAAGAACTGGGGCCATTCCTATACCGAATCAAATTGAAGGAAACTGACAACAATTTTTTTGAAACAGGAGAGCTGTTTGATGAATAAAGAAGAAAGGTTTGAAAAACTTAAGCATCATGTGGAAGAAATTCTGAAACTGGTGGGAGAAGACCCGGTGCGGGAAGGGCTGGTGGATACCCCGAAACGTGTGGCCAAAATGTATCTGAATGAACTCTTAACCGGCTACGGGCAGTCCGTTGATGACGTGGTCAACGGGGCAGTCTTTCATTCAGACTATCAGGAAATGATTGTGGTTCGGGATATTGACTTTTATTCCATGTGTGAGCATCACATGGTTCCGTTTTTCGGTGTTGCTCACGTGGCTTATATACCGGACGGAAACATTATCGGGCTTTCCAAGATTCCCCGGATGGTGGACATGTTTGCCAAACGTCTGCAGATTCAGGAGCAGATGACGGTGGAAATAGCCCATACACTGGAAGATCTGCTTCACCCAAAAGGGGTGGCGGTTGTGATGGAAGGAATCCATTTGTGCTCTGTAATGCGGGGAGTTCAGAAACCCCGTAACAAGATGGTAACATCCGAAATTCTTGGTGCATTCCGAAACAATCACAAAACAAGGGAAGAATTCCTCAGTCACATTTCCAGACCTTTCCACTTGAACGAATAGCTTGTTTGTTGCCATTCGGGTCGGACGTAAAGAGAGTTTCACTGCAGAGCATCCAGAGATCACTGAAGGCACGGGAAAGGGTGGCGGAGAATCTGACATAAAGGCAGGAAATAGACAGTTCAGGGAGTGAGATTCCTCTCGCAAAGACGCAAAGAACGCGGAGAAGAGGATGATCTTGAAAATGATTAAACCTGCGAATTGGCCGGCGGTCCTTCGTTCCTCATTCACTCGCACTTGCATGCGCACTTTCTGCTGCCCACACCCACTCAATTGGTACACAGAAATTACTTTGCTAATCCATCTTAAAACGCGCTATACTGTTTATAACAAAGCGCAACGGAAAGGCAGGTAAATATTGAAACGAATTGCCCTGGTTCAGCTCCTACTCTTTTTTCTCACAGTGATGCTCCTTGGCGGGGCCTGGCAACTTCAACATCGGGACAAGGCTCGTTATGCCCGAAATGAATTTCAGATTCTGAGCCAGCAATTCTCCATTCGTCTTCGTGAATTTATTAAGACCAGGATTGCAATCACAGAGCGCCTCGCCAAATCCGCTCATGCCAGTCGATTGGCTCCTGAAAACTTTGAAATGCACGCACTGCCCGTATACCAGAGCTTTCCCGGTTTCGAAGCTATCAATCATATTAACGGTAAGGGAATAATTGATGCAGTCGTCCCGGTGGAAACGAATCAACCGGCTCTAAACTTTGATCTGATGACTACCGTTCATTTTCGAGAGCATTTTCAGGAGATCATGCGAACGGGGCAAACCCTGGTTTCCGTTCCAATGGAGCTTTTTTCCGGGGAACCTGGAGTAGCCATACTTGTTCCAGTGCAGGGAGAGAAAGGTCCGGTTGCAGCTATTGCCGGGGTTTTGGATATACACAAGATAATGGAAATATGTTTCACAAGGCGGGAACTCGTGACTTACCATTTCCAGCTAATGGATGCCGGAACAGGCAGGAGGCTTTTTTCCGCCAACGCGGTGGCAATCAAGAAAAGCAGCAAGGATAATTTTGAGACAGTTAACCTGGCGGTTGGGTCACGCACGTGGGAGATGAAGGTATTTAAAGACGGCTCGGACGGAAACGATCTGGCTTTCCTTTTTCTTGCCTGGCTGGCAATTATTCTTTCAGCCGGGAGTCTTTCTTATTTTGCCGGTCGGTATTTGCGAAATAATAAGGAATTGGCAATTAATGAAGCTCGATTTCGAGTCCTGCTGGACGCCATACCTGATGCCTTTATTCTCCTTGAACCCGGTGGGAGGGTCCTTGACTTCCACGCTCCCAGAGGCTGGTCCTGCTGTGAAGACATACCCCAGGGGGCTTCAAATCTTGACGATCTGTTTGGCTTCTCCATGTCCGCTGAATCCATAGTTGAGGTACAGGCACTTCTGCAAAAGTGTTTTGAAAATCAGGAAATTCAATCTCTCGAAAGCCAATTTTCCTGGCCCGACAAGGAGTTGGACGTGGAAATGCGCATTATTCCCTACGGTGAAGACCTGGCGTTGTTGATGGTTCGTAATATCAGCAAGCAGAAACAGGCGGAAATGTGGTTGAAAGCATCGAGAGAGCGCTACCAGACGATCTTTCAGGAATCTCAGGATCCGATTTTCGTCACCACTCTTGGAGGACGCTTTGTGGAAATGAACCGGGCAGGGCTCAGTTTTTTTGGAGCAAAGACACTGGGGCATCTGAAGTCAATTCTTGCCGAAGAAATGTATTTGGATAAACTTGAAAGGGTGAAGTTGTTAAAAGACCTGCGCGAGTACGGATTCGTCCGAAACAGACGTCTGATTTTGAAACAATTGGATGGGACAAGAAGGGAAGCTATGGTTTCCGTTCGACTGCTGGAGGGCGAGCCTGGAAATGAGAGTATTCTCGTGGGGACATTCCATGACATAACAGAGCTGAGCGCGCTGCAGGAACAATTACTCCAGGCACAGAAAATGGAAAGCATCGGTAGGTTGGCCGGAGGCGTAGCGCATGATTTCAATAACATTCTGAGCGGCGTATTGGGTTATGCTTCCCTGATGAAGACCAAGATGCCCCCCACCCATCCCTTCTATGACTATGTGGAAACGATTGAACGGGGAGCGGTCCGCGCTTCTGAGTTAACCGCAAGACTTCTTGGATTTGCAAGACAGGGACAATTTGCAAGGATTCCCCTGGATGTCAACAAGATTGCCATGGATACTGCAAAACTGCTGCAGAGCACAATCAAGAAGACAATTGAAGTTCATCTGGATTTGCAGGATGGAATTCCTGCTATCTCTGGAGATCCCTCTCAGATACACCAGGTGATAATGAATCTATGTGTCAATGCGAGGGACGCCATGCCGGACGGAGGCAGGCTGACTCTGGCAACCGGGAGTCGCCACATTGACAGTCCACCGGGTACACTGGACCAACCGCTTCAAGAAGGCACCTATGTTTTCATCCGGATTGAGGATACCGGAACCGGGATGAGTCAGGAAACGAGACAGAAAATTTTCGAGCCGTTTTTTACCACCAAAGAGGACAAGGGGACGGGATTAGGCCTGGCCATGGTCTACGGGGTGGTTCAGAAGCACGGAGGGTTTAGTGACGTGAAGAGCGAGCCCGGTTCTGGAAGCATCTTTACCGTTTATCTTCCAGTTGCGACCGGCGATGACATGAAAGAAGAAGTTTCGCTTGAAACCGCCAATGTGCACCGATCAGAGACTGGCGTGGTGCTTTTTGTTGATGACGAGTCTGATAACCGTTCACTTGCAAAAGAAATACTGGGTTTACATGGGATTGAAGTGATTCCAGCTGCGGATGGGTTGGAGGCGCTCGAACTGTACCGAAAGAATCAGGATAGAATTGACGGTGTGGTGCTGGATATGATTATGCCGAAAATGGATGGAAATGAAGTGTTCATTGAGCTGAAAGAGATGAACAGTAACGTAAGAGTAATGTTGATCAGTGGCTACTCAAACGATGGAGAAATCAAGAATCTGACGGAACAGCACAATCTCCTTTTTCTGAGGAAACCTTTCAAAATTGACGAGATGGTTCAAAAAGTTCAGGAACTGATCAGCACGGACAATCAGTAGATAAGGTCGGCGACTGCCACTTTGTCAGCTGACAGGTTTTTTCCCGTCTTTTTCCCGCAGAATCCCGATCGTATGGTTGTCAAATTCAGATAATGCCGGATTGTAAAGGAGCAGGTTATCCAGCGTTTCCCGGAAAGAACACCCAAGAAAACCATCCTTGTCCTTCATTTGAAATCCCAGTACTGCAAATTGAACAGACTTAAGGGCGTTTTGTACTGCTGAGGTTCCGCGCATGGCGCAACTTCCTTTGGCACCATCGCAGAAAGCACCTGCCACTGCTGAAATATAATTTCGGTACGCCGCCGGAAACAGTTCCAACCGGTCTTTTAGGAAGAGAAAGGAAGCAACCAATCCCGCCCCCGCTGCGTAAAGTACTCCACAGGTGGAAGAAACTGCGCCAAAGCGTGCTGTGACCAACGATGTGACCAGGGCAGACAGCGTAACTGCTTTCAATCTCCTTTCTGAGTTTGCATCAATTCTCTTTGCCATGGCGAGGACGGGGACAATAGAAGTCAGTCCCTTGTTTCCGGACCCGGCACAGCTCATGACCATTATGGGGTCCCCGGTCATTCTGGAGAAAATGGCCCCTGAAACCAGGTCGTCTTCCCCGCTATCCAGATGGAGTCTGCCGTAATCGGCGGCTTCAGAGTTGCAATGAATTCCCTTTTCCAGAGTTTGACGAAGGACGAGATCTTTTACCGCCTCATCCACCATTTTCTCCCAGTTTTCCCAGTTGTAATCGCTCTCTTGAAATGTGAGAAAAGATGCATTGATGCGGTCATTTTCGCCGGAAAAAATCTGTTTGCCGTTCAGTGTGACGGATTGAAGCGCAGTATGACTGTTCTGAATGAGTGCAGAGGCAGTGTCCCGATTGTTTTCCGCCGTGATGTGGATATGAAGGTCTTTCCTGGTCTGCACATCCACCTTCACGATGCCTTCTCCCACCAGCCGCTTTCCCTCTTCCAGCTTTCCTGGAGTCAGATCCAGAAAAACAGAGAGCTTTTTTACGGGATCTCCGATTAAGAACCCCAGGATTGCGGCCATTTCAGCGCCTGTATGGCCTTCTCCGTTGGGTATGCCTGCGGCAAATGCATTCTTGTAAGTGCGATGGTCCAGTTCCACAAGAATGGCGTCCGGATTGCCCGGGAAAACACTGCCTACACATGCCGCTGCATAGGCTATAGCTGCTGGTTCCGTGCAACCGGATGTAAATTCAAGGGCATTTAGAATTTTCTGTGATAACTGGCTCATGGCATCCCTCCCAGGTTCGCTCACGGTATCATGGAGCGCTCTGTCTGTCAATTGGCTGGAATGACTGTCAGAAGAATTAGGAAAATGGACGTTGGGTGTGGGCGTAGGAAGCAGAAGTAACTTGGAATTAGCCGTTCCTGTTTCTTTCTATATTTCCCTGCCTTTTCTGAATCTGCGCGAGACTGAACCTCAACCTTGACTTCCACTTAAGCCTATCCTTGTTTTCTATTCATTACTTATCACCCAACACTTCTTTCACAATTTGATCGGAACTGGCATGAAAGAAAGGATGAAAATTAATATGGCGAGGATGGCCAGTTTTTTGCGGGTGGGGTCAAGTTCTTCCGAAGCATAGGGGAGGGCCGGGTGGCGGAGTCCGAGAATGAGGAGAAGGCCGATCCACAGCAACCAGCCTTCATAGAAATAGGACAACACAGCCAGAGCGCCTATGAGCGAGAATGAAATCCTGTTGGCCTTTTTGCCAAATACAGCATAAGCGATGTGCCCACCGTCCAACTGGCCAACCGGTAACAGGTTCAGTGATGTTACCAGCATCCCAATCCAGCCGGCAAAAGCGGTTGGATGGAGAAGTACATCACCTCCGGCCGGAACATGAGGGAAGAACACAGGTTCCAGGAGTGTGTAGAGAACGGGTTGCCCGAAGTTAATGAAACTCCCGGGGGCCGGGCTGACCATGATTATTCGCGAAAGGAACAGGCCGGTAATGAGTACCGGGACCGCCACGATAAACCCGGCGATGGGACCCGAAATCCCCACATCGAAGAGTTCCCGTTTGCCGAAAAATGGTGACTTGATGCGGATAAAGGCGCCGAAAGTGCCAATCAGGGTCGGGGCAGGGATGAAATAGGGGGGTGTTACTACAAGTCCGTATTTTCTTGCTGTGAGGTAGTGACCCATCTCATGACTGAAGAGAATCGCCATCAGTGGAATAGAGTATGTAAGGCCACCAACCCAGAAACTGAAATCATAAATGGTGGCGTGGGTATCGTAAAATTGCTCAAAGCCACTGCCGCCAATGAAAGTAGTGGTGATAAGGGTAAGGATAAAAAGTGTTGCACTCAACAGAAATTGCTTCCGGCTCATTCCAGAACTGTAACACACGGGTTGGGATAAAGAAAGGATGAGTGATGAAGACAGGTGAAGCTTGAAGCATGGAAATTAATTGTTACTATCTGCTTTTCTATTTTCATTGTTCACACGTGCTCTCAGAAGAGACAAACTTGAATAGAGAACAGGATTAGTCTCTTTCTCTGTCACCCATTACCCGTCACTCACCACTTTTCACTTTCTTTCCCTCTCGCACAATTCCCAAGGATGGGCTACACTGGGGGAGTGGAAATGACAGATTGGTGGCAGGTTGGCCCTGCGCCTGTAAGGGTGGAGATAAAACATGACGGACCAGCAGTTTTTGTACCAGGAAAATCAGCAATATTTTGCCCAGTGTGGCCGGGGAATCGAAGAAATTACCGGTGAAGAATTGACGGAGTTGGGAGCAACAGGTGTTGAGGCGACTTACCGGGGCGTTCACTTTAATGCCACACCAGGTGTTCTGTACGCAATCAATTACTGCGCGAGAATCCCGAGTCGCATACTGGCCCCCCTGGCCCATTTCGCTTGTCACAATGAAAAAGTACTCTACAAAAAGGGGATGGAAATAGACTGGTCCCGATTCCTGTCACCGGATCAGACTTTTGCCGTGTTTGCCAATGTTTCGGACAGCCAGATTAATCATTCCAAGTTTGCGGCACTCCGGCTCAAGGACGCGGTGGCGGACTTTTTCAGGGAAAAAGAAGGCAGACGTCCCAGCGTGGACACCCGGGAGCCTGATTTGTGGATTAATCTGAATCTTCGGGACAATTTTGCCACCATCAGTGTGGACACTTCCGGCGGTGCGCTCCATAGAAGGGGCTACCGAAAGTCGTCCGTGCTGGCGCCGCTTCAGGAAACCCTTGCCGCTGCCATTCTCCGATTTTCCGGCTGGAATGGGGAGACTCCACTGGTAGATCTCATGTGCGGTTCAGGCACCATCCTGGCGGAGGCACTGATGGCTTATTGCCGCGTTCCGGCAGGATTCCACCGGGAAAAGTGGGGCTTCCCCCGATTACCTGATTTTGATGAAACCCTTTGGCGCAAGGTGAAGCAGGATGCGGATGGCCGTGTTCGACCCTGTCCGGAGGGCCTGATTCAGGGTTCCGACGTTGATGGGCGCGCGGTGGACGCGGCGTGTGAGAACCTGGACGAGATCCCCGGTGGAAGCATGGTTCAGGTGAGACGCAGAGATTTCCATGACCTGAAAGGATTCAAGAATGTCACCATCATCACGAATCCTCCCTATGGCGTTCGCCTTGGAGAGCAAAACCAGGC
>CAZRHT010000018.1:29990-46225 GCA_964599895.1 uncultured Holophagae bacterium | reverse complement strand
TAATTCTAGACTCGGGGAGGAAAATATGGGTTCAGCTTTAGGCATGGGGATTGTAGGTGGTATTCTTGCGCTGGTCATCGGCATCCTTGTCGGTGCACTTTTTCTATGGGTAGCTGCAAAAATCGTCAAGATTGATGGAGCATCCTACGGCAAAGCCGTTCTGGCCACAATCGTAGGTTTTATCGCAGCTGGAATTGTTCAGTTCATCCTGGCTTTCATTCCGGTCGTCGGAGCCATTCTGGGCTTCATTGCCGGAATTCTGATTATGGTTTTCATCATTCAGAAGTTCTTTGCTACAACCTTTGGCAAAGCCTTCCTTGCTTGGCTCATTGACTTTATCATTATGGTTGTCATCGGAGTGATCTTCGCACTGGTGGCAGGCGTTTCCATGTTCAGTATGATGCCGAAATAATCGAGCTTTAATAAATCCTCTATAGCCCCGGGATCTCCGGGGCTTTTTTATCACATGCTTCGTTCAATACCCAATCGCGCAGCCATCCTTTCTTGATTCAGACGCACCGGCCAGGACACCCGTCACTGGATCACGCCAGATGCCCTGGAATCCGCCGTAGCCGCCAACAGTGATAGCTACCTTATGTCCCCGCTGCGCCAGCTCTCTTCTGACCTCAGCCGGAATACCGGATTCCAGATACACCGTCCCACCGTCTTTCATCACTCCGCCGTAAGGCTGTGATGACCCGCCATGACGAAATCTGGGGGCATCACCAGCCTCCTGAATGTTCATCCCAAAGTCGATGATATTGCAGAGCACCTGCACATGGCCCTGTGGCTGCATCGAACCGCCCATCACCCCAAAACTGAAAACCGGTTGCCCATCCTTTGTTACGAAACCTGGAATGATGGTATGAAAAGGCCGTTTTCCCGGGGCCAGCTCATTGGGATGGCCCTTCTTCAGCGAAAATAATGTTCCCCTGTCCTGCAGCGTGAATCCCAACCCCTCCGGCACGACACCGGAACCAAAACCGAGATAGTTGCTCTGGATAAACGAAACCATATTTCCTTCCCTGTCCGCCACTGTCAGGTAAACTGTATCACCGTTCCGGAGAATGCCTTCGCCAGCCGGAATGGACTCCAGTGTTTCTTTTGGGTTGAACAATCTCAGCCGCTCAAGGGCATATTCACGGCTGATCAGACGATCCAGGTTTACCTTCGCGAACTTTGGATCGGCATAAAACCGGGCCCGGTCCTCGTAAACAATCTTCTTGATTTCAATAAGGGTATGAAGGTAGTCTGCACTGTTGTGGCCCATCTTCTTAAGGTCAAATTCACGCAACATGGCCAGCATCTGCAAAGCTGCAATTCCCTGCCCGTTTGGCGGCAATTCCCACACATCGTATCCCCGATAATTTATCGACATCGGTTCCACCCATTCAGGCTGATAGCTTCTCAGATCAGCCAGTGTCATGAAACCGCCAGCCTCAGTTACAGCATCCACAATTCTCCTGGCAATCTCCCCGGTGTAAAACGCATCCCGACCCCCTTTTGCGATCTTTCCCAGAGTTGCAGCAAGATCTGGATTTTGGAAGATATCTCCCTCTGCCGGTATCTTGCCGTCCGGCGCATACAGCTTTTGAAAGTTCTTATAATCCTTCAGGCCCATTACGCCTCTTTTCCAGTAGTAAGCAATGACTTGAGACAATGGAAAGCCATCGTTTGCGTATTGCATGGCCGGTGTCAGGAGCGCGGACAGAGGCAATTTGCCAAAGCGTTGATGAAGCCCCACCCATCCTCCCACGCAACCGGGAACTGTCACAGGGATACCGCCGAATGAGGGCATCTCGCTGTACCCCATGGCACGAACCTTGTCAGCAGTTGCCAGGCTCGATGATGGACCGCTGGCATTCAGACCGTAAAGCCTTTTGCTTTTTGCGTCCCAGACAATGGCAAATAAATCTCCACCCATCCCCGCCCCAACAGGCTCCATCAATCCCAGGGTCGCGTCCACGGCAATGGCTGCGTCCACTGCTGACCCGCCTTTCTTCAGGATGTCGATCCCAACCTGGGCTGCCAATGGCTGACTGGTTGCCACCATGCCATGTTTTCCATATACGACCGACCGGGTCGTGTCCATCCGCCCCGTCAACCGATCACCGGATAATGCCGGATATGACAGAAAAAACACTATTCCAATTGCAAGAATCTTTTTCATGTTCACCTTCCTTTTGTTTCTATCTTTCATGATAACAAATTTGCAACACGGAACCAGAGACACTCACATGAATATATCTTCATTCACCTCTTGACAGAGTATTTTTGTTTGGCTATATTGCCAAATAGGAGAGAAGAAGATGGATAAGAAAACTCAAATTCGATGTGAAGGGCTGGCAAAAGTAATGAAGGCACTGGGGCACCCCAGCCGCTCCTTTATGGTGCTGGAACTGGCAAACGGCCCCCGGTGCGTATGTGAACTGACAGAAATGGTTGGAGCCGATGTATCGACCGTTTCCAAGCATTTGACCGTTCTTCGGGAAGCAGGGATTGTCAAATCTGAAAAGAAGGGGCTGATGGTCTTTTATGAATTATCCAGTCCCTGCGTCCTGAATTTCTATTCCTGCGTTGAAAAGGTAATCAAACAGGACTTAACCGAAAAAGAGCAACTTCTGAACTTGCCATAACCAGGCAGGATGGACATATCCAAAAAATGATGCAAAAGGACAAGTTAGATGAACTGGAAATCTGAAAAGCTGATCTTCCTCCTCATGGTCACCGCTTTCATCATTCTATACTTTCTTCCCGTCGGAAATCCCCGGTTCGACAATGCCATGATGGAAGCCCTGGCACTTACAAGATGGTATGCACGGGAACACGTATTGCTTTGCCTCGTACCTGCCTTTTTCATCGCGGGGGCAATCTCTGTTTTCCTCAGCCAACAATCTGTGATGCGGTTTCTCGGTCCGAAAGCTCCCCGATTGATGTCCTATGGCGTGGCGTCGGTCTCCGGAACCATTCTCGCTGTATGTTCCTGCACAGTATTACCTCTGTTTGCCGGAATTTACACGATGGGGGCTGGCCTTGGGCCTGCAACGGCGTTTCTCTACTCGGGGCCTGCTATCAACATTCTGGCAATCGTGCTCACCGCAAAGGTTCTGGGTGTAAAGCTCGGTATTGCCCGGGCTTTAGGAGCGATTCTATTCAGTCTGGTTGTAGGCGCACTGATGGCATGGTTGTTTCGAAAAAGTGAGTCGGACCGCCATGCCGCCAGCGCAAACGCACCGGAAGAGGAAGGCGGAAGGCCACTTATTCACAATGCTGCATTCTTCCTGGCCATGGTAGGCATCCTGGTGTTTGCCAACTGGGGCAGATCTGACAATACCACCGGCGTTTTTCACGCACTTTTCGTGTGGAAATGGGGAATTACTTCCGGATTTGCCGTTCTTCTTGGCATCATTCTAATCGTCTGGTTTGAGGTAAGGGCATGGAAACTGTTGCTGACAGCTGCCCTCACCGCAATTGTCGCTGCCACCTTCCCCCTTGAACCCGCCTGGTCATTTCTAACAGCCACCACCGGCCTGACTATCTCCGCCATGACTACCGGAGGAGAAATGACCGCGTGGGTAGAATCCACCTGGGAATTCGCAAAACAGATACTGCCGCTCCTGCTTATTGGTGTATTGATTGCGGGTTTTGCTCTGGGCCGTCCGGGGCATGAAGGAATGATTCCCTCTGGTTGGGTAACTTCCCTGGTGGGCGGCAACTCTTTTGGGGCCAACTTCTTCTCTTCGGTGGCAGGAGCTTTCATGTATTTTGCCACTCTGACGGAAGTGCCGATCTTGCAGGGATTGCTGGGCAGCGGCATGGGACAGGGCCCGGCACTGGCATTGCTGCTGGCAGGCCCGGCACTGTCACTGCCCAACATGCTGGTTATCCGGAGCGTGCTGGGCACAAAAAAAACCCTTGTGTTTGTCGGAATAGTGATTGTAATGGCCACCATTACCGGCATGTTGTTTGGCATAATTGCATAACTGAAACAATGAATGTAAAAGGAGGAACAGTAAAATGGTCGATCTGAAAATTCTTGGCACAGGATGTCCCAAATGTAAGAAACTGGAAGAACGGACCCGCAAGGCAGCGGATGAACTGGGGATATCATATGAACTGGAAAAAGTGACCGATATCAACAAGATCATGAGCTACCGGATCATGATGACACCGGCCCTGGTAATAAATGGTGAAGTAAGAATAGCCGGCAAGGTACTCACGGTGGAAGAGATTCAGGACATTCTGAAACAGGTGGAGGCATAATCATGTTGAAACACATCTTTTTTGTTTTTTTTCTCTGTTCCCTTGCGTTCGCTGGAATGGCGGCCGAACCCTCACATGAAAAGGTAAAGTCCAGCGATTCTCCTACTTTCGTTGTGTACTACTTCTATTCCAGCCCCCGTTGTCAAACCTGTCGGGCTATTGAGGAATTCACCGGCAAAGCGGTTCAAAACCATTTTGCCAATGAGTTGAAATCCGGTGCGATTCGGTGGCAGCCAGTGGACGTGGACAAAGCCGAAAACAAACACTTTATTCAAGAATTTAAGCTGTACACAAAATCAGTCGTCCTCGTTGAACTGAGAAATGGCAAAACAGTCCGTCATGAGTTGCTGCAGAAGGTTTGGGAACTGATCCACAGCCCGGAAAATTTTGACAAGTATATTCAGTCTTCTGTTGAGAATTTTATCATGAAAGGTCTCTCCAAGTGACCAATGCCCTGCTTCTGGCAGCCGGAAGCGCCTTCTGGTTCGGGCTTCTGACATCCATCAGCCCGTGTCCGCTGGCAACCAACATCGCGGCAGTTTCGTACATTGGTCAGGATGTTGAAAAACCGGGCAGGGTGATTCTGTCAGGCCTATTTTACACCACAGGAAGGATGGCCAGTTACACTGTTCTCGGCACCATCCTTGTCACCGGTCTCCTTGCGGTCTTTGATGTGGCCAGTTTTCTCCAGCAGCGAATGAACCAGGCCCTTGGCATTCTGCTTTTCCTCACCGGTCTGGTTCTGCTGGGAATTATTCCCCTGCCGACGTTATCGACGGGATTCACTCGCAGGGCATCTGAAAAACTCGCGGCAATGGGATTCATCGGGGCATTTCTCCTCGGCGCACTCTTCGCCCTCTCCTTCTGCCCAGTCTCCGCGGCACTTTTCTTCGGTAGTCTCATCCCCCTGGCTATGAGATTTCAGTCCCACATCTTCCTGCCCGGCGTCTTCGGCATTGGAACCGCATTGCCCGTTCTGGTTTTTGCTCTTGCCTTCGGTTATGGCAGTCACGCGGTTGCAGCCACCTTTAATTGGGTTTCCATGATGGAAAAATGGTTCCGCCGAATCACCGGGGCAATTTTCGTGGCAGTGGGGGCCTATTACATCTATGTGTATATTCTGACGCCCCTCTTCAGTCCCGCGATTTGAATTCCCTGAGTCAGGCACGACTCAATATACTTGCTTTTCCAATTTTCCCTTTCATATCTCCATTGACACAATGGAACTGGACAGTTAAACTGAAATTAGTTTGATACTTGTCAAACTTTCTAAATAAATATAATTGATCGCATTCAATGGGAAACCGGAGGAAACATGGAGACAATCGTCACTATCGCGAAAGCGCTTTCAGAAGAACACAGGCTTCGTGTTCTGATGGCATTGCATGACCGGGAACTTTGCAGCTGCAATATCAGTGACCTGCTGAACCTCTCCGACTCCACAGTTTCCACACACATGGCTATTTTGAAAAGAGCCAGGCTGGTGGAATCCAGAAAGGACGGGCGCTGGGTCTATTACCGGTTACCGGCACATCCTGAACCGGAAGTGCAAACCGCCCTTGACTGGATCCACAAAACACTGGGGAATTCTTTCCAGGTGAAGGAAGATGAAATGAACCTGAAAGGAGTGCAAACATGCGGGAAAGATTGAGGATTCTGTTTCTGTGCACTGGAAATTCATGCCGAAGCCAGATGGCAGAAGGGTGGTCAAGGGCGTTAAGAAATGATGCGATTGAGGCATACTCAGCTGGAGTGATTAAGACCTGGCTCAATCCCCACGCCGTGGCGGTCATGGCGGAAGCTGGCGTGGACATCAGTGGCCACTATTCCAAGAAAGTCCATGAGCTTATGGATATCCCTTTTCACTTCGTAATTACGGTCTGTGACCATGCCCGGGAAACCTGCCCTCTTTTCCCCGGCAAAGCAAGGAAAATGCATTGCGGGTTTGATGATCCGCCTTCGTTGACTGCCGACATGCCGGATGGAGAGGAAAAATTGAACGTGTACCGACGAGTCCGGGATGAAATCCGTGATTTTATCGAGACTCTGCCGGAATCTCTGGTGAATCAGATCGAAGGAAACAATTCATGAGTTCCCAGAAAAGAATAGTTCCTGCCTGCCCTCGCAGACAACCGGCAGGCAAGCTCTCATTCCTGGACCGCTTCCTGACCCTGTGGATTTTCCTTGCTATGGTTGTGGGTGTGGGACTGGGATACATGCTTCCCGGTACCGAATCGTTCATTCATCAATTTCAGGTAGGCACTACCAATATCCCCATCGCCATCGGTCTGATCCTGATGATGTACCCGCCCCTTGCCAAGGTTCGGTATGAAGAGCTGGGAGATGTGTTCCGAAACTGGAAAGTACTGGGACTTTCCCTGCTCCAGAACTGGATCATCGGTCCCATCATTATGTTTGTGCTGGCCATCGTGTTTCTCAGGGGATATCCACACTATATGGTGGGTCTGATCATGATCGGGCTGGCCAGGTGTATAGCCATGGTTATTGTCTGGAACGAGCTGGCGGACGGCGACACTGAATACTGCGCTGGCCTTGTGGCATTCAATTCCATATTCCAGGTTTTGTTCTACAGCATCTACGCATGGATATTCATCACTGTGCTGCCGCCTTTGTTCGGACTCAAAGGCAGCCTGGTGAGTGTTTCCATTTCCCAGATTGCAAAATCTGTCTTCATCTATCTCGGCATACCCTTCATGGCAGGGGCACTGACCCGGCTGGTGCTGGTCAAAGCAAAGGGGAAATCGTGGTATCACGACAAATTTATTCCCATCATCAGCCCCATAACCCTGATCGCACTGCTGTTCACTATCATTGTCATGTTTTCGATAAAGGGCAAACTCATTGTGACGATACCAATGGATGTAGTTCGAATCGCAATCCCACTTTGCATTTACTTCGTATTCATGTTCCTTGTCAGCTTCTGGATGGCAAAAAAGGCCGGTGCCGATTACAACAAAAGCGCCACTCTCTCTTTCACCGCGGCGAGCAACAATTTTGAACTGGCCATTGCGGTAGCCGTTGCCGTTTTCGGCATCAATTCGGGAGAAGCATTTGCTGCCGTTATCGGGCCGCTGGTGGAAGTACCGGTACTCATTTCGCTGGTCAATGTGGCGTTCTGGATAAAGCGACGTTTTTATCGTGATTCCGGGAAAGGTCTTCAATCACAGTTTCCTATAGAGTAGAATAAGCGGGAAAAATTCAGGGAGTACGCGAATTGACTCACCATCATCAACATGACACAGACATTTCAGGGAGACGCTTGTTTATTACCATGCTACTCAACTTTCTCATCACCGCCGTGGAGATTGTCGGGGGCTTACTGTCCGGAAGTCTCTCCCTTATTTCTGACGCTCTCCACAACTTCAGTGACGGGATTTCCATCATCATCAGCTGGATCGCCATTCGCCTCAGCCGCCGGCCCAGTACCGAACAATTCACCTTTGGCTTAAAACGGGCCCAGATTCTTGCGGCTGTTTTCAATGCAGCCACACTCATTGCCATCAGCTTTTTTCTGTTTCGGGAAGCCTGGCTGCGGTTCCACAATCCCGAACCAATCAACGGTCGCATGATGGTCCTCGTTGCAGCTATTGGTCTGACCGCCAATATTCTCGGCACACTTCTTTTGCGCCGGGACGCAAAAGGGAACATGAACATCCGCTCCAGCTATCTCCATCTGCTTTCCGATGCGGTTTCCTCCGCCGGAGTGATAATTGGCGGCATTTGTATCGTGTTGTGGAACATCAACTGGGTTGATCCACTGCTGACCGTCCTGATCTCGGCTTATATCCTCAAGGAAAGTCTGGAAATTGTCCGGGATGCTACTGGAATCCTCCTGATGAAGGCACCCCCGAATCTGGACCTGGAGGCAGTTTGCGGAGTTGTAGAGTCCATTAAAGGTATCCGAAATCTACACCACGTTCATGTCTGGCGATTAGATGAGCACAATATTCATTTCGAGGGACATGCAGAAATTGATGATATGACTCTGAGTCATGCCATGCCCCTTCTTGACCGGATTGAGTCCGAATTGGATGAAAGGTTTAACATTCACCATGTCACAATGCAGCTGGAAACAAGCCGGGGTCACGAATCAGAAGTCATTGCCAATGGAGATCACCCCCATCGACATGAGCATTCGTAGAAATGGTGAATATATGGAGGAATCATTTTATGCTGAGAAAGGCTTTGTTGCTCATATTCCTTTGCATTTCAATCTCCGCTTACGCAGATGATCAGAACTGGACCGAAAACAGTATTTCAGTAAAACAGCCCAATGGCATTTCCTTCAGTCTGGCTAATGAAATCAAATACCGTTCATGGAACTGGAATGATGGGGTATTTACGAAAAACTGGGTCTTTGGTGTGGGGAAAAAACTGGGAAACGGCTTTTCCATTTCACTGAACTATAAACAGGAATTGACCAGGAGTTCCACCGGCAATGACGTTTTGGAGCGTCGGCCAAATTTTGATATCTCCTGGAAAAAGGGATTGAGCAACCGTTCCGCATTTGATCTTCGCCTGCGGACAGAGATCCGGAAATATGACAATGGGCTGAAGTCGGATCAGTATCGTTTCCGGTTCAGGTTCCGATTTACAGCACAGCGTTCTATCCTGGGGCATTCGGTAGAACCTTATCTGGCAATTGAACCCTTCTATGATACAACGTCCGATTCATTCAGCAAATATCGTTTCTCTACCGGACTGATGGTGCCAATTATTCGTCACACGAAACTCCGCCTGGGATACCTCCTGGAAGATGCCCGAAGGGGACCGACACACCATGTTTTTACAACGGGAGTTTCTCTCAGTTTTTGATTTTGCCTGCATGGGGGAATAGAGATACCATTATCCCGGAAGAATAGCCAAAGAAAAATGTCGTGCTCCCGCTCACATTTCCGGATACCGGTTTGTGCTACAATTCATATTTGCTATTAGAAAAACTTCGGAGTGTCCGGTGAAAAGATTATTTGTCCACATTCTGTTCGTTCTGATATTTACCATTCCAGTATATTCGATCTCAAATGCCGCAGATTCGACTCTGAAGAACCGGCCAAGAGTTGGTCTGGTCCTGAGCGGCGGCGGGGCTCGGGGCGCTGCCCATATCGGTGTCCTTAAGGTACTGGAAGAATTGCATATTCCGATAGACGCCATTGTCGGCACTTCCGGCGGGGCACTTGCGGGGGGATTGTATGCCAGCGGCATGAGCCCGGATGAAATTCAACATCTGCTTTTAAGTACTAACTGGGAAAAAATATTTCAGGACTCTCCTGACCGAAATTACCTTTCCTGGCGCCGGAAACAGGACAATGGGAAATATCTTCCCAACCTGGAGTTTGGGCTGAAAAATGGGAAGTTTATGATGCCCACGGGGCTCAGCGCAGGGAGAAAGATCAGTTTTCTCCTCCATCGGGCGCTTTTAAGAAATGGTGGCATCCGGGACTTCGATCGTCTCCGCATCCCCTTTCGAGCTGTGGCCACTGACCTGACGACAGGAGATATGGTCGTACTATCCCATGGTAACCTTGCGGATGCACTCCGCGCCAGCATGTCTGTACCCGGTGCCATTGCCCCTTTTGATCGGGACAGTCAACTCCTCGTGGACGGCGGTCTGGTACGAAACCTTCCGGTGGATGTTATGAAACAGCAAATGCACGTGGATGTTATAATTGCAGTAAATGTAGCCAAGGGCCTGTTTCCGAAAAAGCGGCTGAATTCGGCATTGGCAGTATCCCAGCAAATGATTACCATCATGCTGCTGAAGGATGAAAAAACTCAGCTCGCCCTATTGAAGGATGGAGACATCTACATCAAACCCGAACTGGGGGAAATGGCCGCATCGGACTTTGCCCACATGGCACAGGCAATTGAACCCGGCAAACGAGCCGCCCTGTCCCATATCGCCGCACTGCGTAAACTCTCTGTCCCCGAAAAACAATATGCAATCTTCCTGCGGCACCTCAGGAAAGCTCAGATGACTAGACAAACAGTGGATTTTGTCAATGTTTCGGATAAGTCCAGGCTGGCACCCAAAGTCCTCCTCAGCAGGATCAAAACAAAGGCCGGGAAACCTCTGGATCTCACTACTCTTCAGCGGGACCTGGACCGCATTTACCAGATTGGCGCATTTGAATCTGTAAACTTTGAATGGGTCAATGTTGACGACAGGAATGGTCTTCTCATTCATACAAAGAGCAAACCATGGGGGACCCAGTTTCTGCAAGGCGGACTGAGGCTCTCGGACGATCTCCAGGGGGACAGTCGATTTGATGTCCTGTTTGCCCACACAATGACCGAAGTAAACAGCCTCGGTGGAGAATGGAAAAACGAGATGCAGATGGGTCGCACGCGCCGTCTCAGAACGGAATTCTTTCAGCCCATTGACGCAGCGGGACGATGGGCCGTTCTCCCGTATATGGAATTCAGCAGCGAAATTCTTGACGTATACAGGTCCTCGGACGGATGGCATGAATATGATGTCAGGATGTTCAACACCGGGATATTTGCCGGGCGACAATTCGGCAACTGGGGTGCCGCCATGGTCGGAGCTACAAGAAAATGGGGAAGCACTTCCCCGTTTTCCGTATTTCAAAACAGTTCTGACGACTCCGGCCGTGATATAAACATTGCAGGATACCTCTTCCGCTTCGATTATGATCAGTTGGACGACCCTTATTTCCCGACAAAAGGCGCTTCCGGACATTTACATCTCTTTAGAAGTTCCTTTTCAATGGGCTCTGACCTTTCCTATAAAAAGCTGGATCTGCGGTTCGAAAAAGTTATCTCATTTGGGGCCAATACCTTGATTTTCACAGGGGAATATGGAGACAGTCTGGGAACCGCTTTACCCTTTTATGACAATTTCCGCCTTGGCGGAATCTTTCATCTTTCCGGCTTCCAGCCGGGACGTCTCAATGGGGATAGTAAAGCCTTCGCCAGTACGGTGTACTACCGCGATCTGCCGATCCATGCCTTCGGGTTTAAATTTTACGCAGGCGGCTCTTTGGAAACAGGAAGCACATGGCTGAACGAAGACAGTTTCAGAAAAAACTCTCTTAATTACTCGGGGTCACTTTTCATCGGCTCCCGGACTCTTATCGGAGCGGTTTATATCGGTTACGGCCGCAGCGACGACGGCAGCGACATATTCTTCCTTTCGCTGGGCCAGATTTTTTGATGTATTGCGCAAAGTTGAAGCCTGATCTGTGAATTGTAAGATGCAACAAACGGGAACAGCCCATTCTCTATCTTTCCTCACCCGCATTTTCACTTGCAATGCCCGAAATGTAATCAAAATCAGTGCCGGCCTCGTCTCATCCGTCTATATATGAAGGACCTGTGGCCCTTTCCTTTCTTTCCATTCGCAATCCAGGTCGGCACTCCGTTTTTGAGCCGCACCTTTATAGTCTTGCCATCTAATTTGACGGACCGGGAAAGGACAATTTCCTGGTTCTCAGTTTTGACAAATGAACCGGTTATTTCAATCTTATTCCCCGGTTCCGGCTTTTTCTTGTAAAGAGTGGATAATCCACCATCCACCAGTACTGACGGGAGATTCCCCTCCGGAGCAACCACAAATATCAGATTCTCTTTCTTCCCGTACCAGTGTTCTTGATCCACTTTTACAATTGTCCCCGAAAAACTGTGAACTGTATTCGGGTCATACTTAAGGATTTTTTCCGCTGTCATCCCAAGGAAACATATGACGATCCCCAGACAGAGTAGTATATTCTTCATTATTTTCGATCTCCCCTCCCCTGGATATTGTATTTTTCCATCTTGTAACGGAGATTGCGCTCGCTGATTCCCAAAGCTTTCGCTGCCCTGAGCTGAACCCCATTGCTTTCCTCCAGCTCTTGCAGGATCATCTGCTTTTCCAGGCTGCTGACGGCTTCCGGCAATGTTCCGGACATCTGCACATCTCGCTTCAGGTCAGATTCAGAGACGTCCAGCTCAATGCTGTCGATAGTGTCTCCTCTGGACAAAACGACCGCCCGTTGAATAACGTTATTCAGTTGTCGAATATTTCCCGGATAGTCGTACTGCAGGAGCTTTCTGTAGACCTGTGGCGAAAACCCTCGAACAGGAATGTCATACTGGTGGGTCCAGGATTCCAGAAAATGCTCAATCAATCCCGGTAAATCCTCCTTTCGTTCTCGAAGGGGCGGAATGTTCAGGGTCACAACGTTTATTCGGTAAAACAAATCTTCACGAAACTGACCACTTTCCATCGCCTCTTCAAGACTCTGATTTGTCGCGCAGATCAAACGGAAATCAACCGGTACACGCCGATTTCCGCCTACCCGTTCAATTTCTTTCTCCTGTAAGACACGAAGAAGTTTCACCTGCACTTCCATCGGAACGTCTCCTATTTCATCCAGAAACAGGCTGCCGCCGGAAGCGGTCTCAAAACGTCCCGTCCTCACTGAAGAAGCCCCCGTAAATGCTCCCTTTTCGTGTCCGAACAGTTCGCTCTCCAGAACACCGGCGTTCAAAGAGGCACAGTTCACCGGTACAAACGGTTTCTGATGCCTGGGGCTCAGAGAATGAATTGTTCTTGCAAGCAATTCTTTACCGGTTCCACTTTCTCCCAGGATCAGTACAGGCACATCTTTCCGGGCAGCTCTCGCCGCAGTATTGAGAATGTCATTCATTCGGGGACTGCTGGTAACCATTGTTTCACCTGTACTGTGGGCCAGTACTTCCTCACGAAGGTTGCGGTTTTCCTCCATGATCACTTTGCGGTCCAGTTCCTTCGTCAACCGAATGGACAATTCGGAAAGGTTGACTGGCTTTGTCAGATAGTCGCTCGCCCCCGACTTCAAAACATCAACAGCATCAGAAACATTGCTGAAAGCGGTTATCATCAGAAACGGAATCAAAGGGTCCTTCTCCCGAACCTGTTTCAGAAGCTCGAGTCCAGACATACCTGTCATCTTCATGTCAGAAATAATCAGGTCCACCGACTCATTTTCCAGTTGACGGATGGCCTTCTCCGCACTTTCCGCCTGATCCACAATGTATCCTTCTGACTCAAGGAAACGAGACAATACTGAACGCTGAGCTGCTTCGTCATCGACAACCAGTATTCGAAAACTCATAATTCCTCCTCCAGAGGCAGAAAGACTGAGAACCGGGTTCCCACTCCAGATTTTGATTCAACCTGAACGAAACCGCCATGGGCCGAGACAACCCGCTGCACATAGGCGAGCCCCAATCCGGTTCCCTTCTGTTTTGTCGTATAATACAGGTCAAATGCTTGTTCTACCTGTGCCGGTTCCATGCCGCTTCCATCGTCCTGAAGAGAAATTTCCGCAAACCGTCCATTTCTTGTTCCTCGAATTACAAGGTGATGTGCCCCTGAGTCCAGGGCATTCTCCAGCAGATTGACAAAGACACCTTTCAACCGGTCACTGTCATAAGATAGGGTAATTGACTCATCAATTTCAACATCAAAGCTGATGCCGGCAGATTCCATTCTTGGACGATACAATTCGGTCAAATGTAAAAGTAACGGAGAAATGGTATCTACCTCAGGATGGATCTCCGGATCCTTTGCCACTCTCATAAATTCTTCAACAAAACCATTCAAACGTCGAACTTCTTCTTCTGCAACCCGCAACAGATCTTTTTCCGGCTTCTGCATCGAAGACGCATGTTCCACCTGCTGAAATATCATGGAAATGGTGTTCAGAGGGTTGCGAATCTCATGGGCAAATGCTGAGGCCAGTTTCCCGGTTGAAAAGAGACGTTCCTCACGGGCCCGGCTCTCTTCTGCCGCATCCTCCAGCGTAACATCCCGTATAATAAAAATGTCCGTGTCGTCAACGGGATTTCGCAGCACAAGGAACACACGGCCGTCACTGTTCAAACGCGACAGTCCCACTGGCGAGTTGCAAATCTCCTTACAGGGATTTTCTCCAAGCAATTTCCCAACACTTGCGTTCGCTGTCCAGCTTCCATCGTGATGTCGAATCAAAACACCATCCTGAATTCGCTCCAGTATTGCCTGGTTTTGCCTTGCCTCCCGGTTCAATCTGCGACCCCGCTGCCATGCCAGAATGAACAGCACATCCAGTACACCGACAATCCCCAGTGTAATCAATGTCAGCCATAGCGTTGTGTCATCCAGAAGCCGGACATAATCAAGGGACAGCCCCACACGGATCACCCCGAGAAATAAATTGTCAACATATACGGGCCAGATAACTTCCAGGATCTCTCTACCAGCAAGAGAAACTGTCCGCACAAAGGGATTGTTGGCATATACAGCTTCCACAATTTCAGAGTCATCCCCGGCCGGAACCATTGCACCCTGCCTTTGCTTCCCGGAAGAATCGTACAGGACTTTATCCATGTTCTCGAAACGAACAAATTCAAGGCCCTCATATCGGCTGACGTGAGCAAGCACATGAGAAAAAGTTGTTTTTTCAAAAATCCGATGAAGCGTGTTTCCGTCCATAATCAGGACAAGCGCTCCTCCTTTTGGCAAGTGCCTGACCAATCCGAAACGGTATCCGGTTTTCCGATAATTCTCCCGAAGTCCGATCACATATCTGGAAAGACTCCCGTCACATACTTTCAGGAATTTCGGGTCCGTCTGCCTGCCAAATCCCCCTTTGGAGCTCCAGACCAGGTTTCCTTTGTTGTCCAATACAACAATCTTCCATAGCTGAAAACTCTTCATAACTGAAGCCGCAGTCTGGTGATTATTTTGGATTTCATTCAACTGCTCCATAACAGCCGTAGCTGAAATTTCCAACTGGACAGTCAGCTGTCTCTTTAATTGCGCCTGTGTCCTGGAAGATGTTTCCAGATTGTGACTCAAGCTTTCAAGGAAAAGAAAAGCATCTTCACTCCTCAATGACAGGAAGGCCTTTCTTTGAACGGATTGCCGGTAGCCCACAAATAAAAGAAGTCCAATATTGACCGCTATAATTGAAACAATGAGTACCTTCAGTGTTGTCTTGGCCGACATGTCTTTCTTTAGTCCTTCAACTTCCAATCTGGTTGAGATGGCCCCGAAAAGAAATCCATCAGCGCAGCAGAGGATATTCTTTCCCGTTCAGGTAATAGATAAATGGTTCCCAGACGTGAGGCACAACCCTGGATACAGGAAAAATCAGTGTGCAAGATCCTGGACAAGTGGAAAACCATATCGCCAAATGAAAACTTGATCCTCATTTCATTATTTTCAACTCCATTTTCGTTGTAAACCAGTATAGCATGAAGCTCAACATGCTCACCAGCATTCCTTCCATTCTACTGAGCAAGAACAATGCCAGTTAACGGGCTGTGGTTCATCTCACCGGCCACGTGAACAAACAACAAATCTCCTTCATGAGACAGTTCATCTCACAAGACCGATTTTCGTCAATTCTGACGACTAACGACTCAAATATCGTCAATTCTGACGAAAACCATTCTATTTTTCAATGAAATACCTGGCATAAACTTTGCACTTGAACCTTCTTGTTGCAGTAATTTTTATTAAAGGAGAATTCAGAATGAAAAGAACACTCTTAATCACATCAATAGCGTTGCTGGTTGCGGGAACGAGCTACGTGATGGCCGGAGGAAGGGGTAGAAACGGCAAAAGATGCAATCGAACATGTGCAATAACGGGGTCAGTGAGAACCGGTTCATCGGTTGCAAATCGGAAGGGAAATGGCCAGAGACAACAACTGCGAGACGGTTCCGGTGCCGGTTCTCAAAGACAGTACAAAGGTACCAATCAGAAAAATGGACAAAACAATGGAAAGGGACAAAGACTGAGAGATGGCTCCTGTGTTGTTTCTCAGAACAACTTCAAGGGGACCGCTGGGAATCAGGGCCGGAACAATGCAAGGGGCCAGAAATTGAGGGATGGCTCCTGTATCATTTCCCAGAACAACAATAAAGTGACCACTGGAAAAAAGAACTCGAATAACACGCAGGGACAGAAACCCCAAAAT
>CAZRHT010000018.1:0-29890 GCA_964599895.1 uncultured Holophagae bacterium | reverse complement strand
TTTACTATCACTTACATTCTGGCATGGGATTTGTATTGTATCAGGGGGAATACTTTTTCAGGAGGATTTGAAAATGAAAAAACTATTAACAGGTCTTGCAGTATTGTTGGTAACCACGAGCATGTCGTTTGCGCAAATGGGCTCCGGCACCTGTGACGGGACCGGTCCAAACAACAACGATAGAAATCAGGGCCAACAAGTTGATGGAAACGGGACAGATGGTTCTGGTATTGGAAGTGGACAGTACGACCTCAGCACGGTCATAACCATCACCGGCGAGATTGTAAACTTCTACTCCCTGCAGGATGATGCAATTTCTCCCCACAGCCTCGTGGTACTTCTGGAAGATGGCACAGCTGTAATTGTGTCCACAGCTCCCAACTGGTATCTGGACGCCCAGGAAATAACTTTTAATATTGGCGATATTGTTACTATCACTGGTTCACTTACGGTACGTGAACCAGACAATATTCTGATCGCCTCCGAAATAACTTCCGGTGACCTTACACTGGTACTTCGGGATGAACTTGGATATCCAGTCTGGAAAACCTCACACAAATCAGACGACCAATACCGGAACCCAGGAACTTACAAGAATCTGATTTACGATGTGGCATCCGAAGTTGTAATCACCGGTACCGTTACGGAAGTTCTCGTCGGCTCCATGACCCCGGGGACCTATCCCGGCTATCAGTTGATCGTTGCCCTTGCAGACGGAAGCGAGGTCCACGTACAACTGGCCCCCTACTGGTATCTCTTGAACCAGGGCTTCAATATCGAAGTGGGAACCGAAGTTGCCATCACAGGCTATGAAACTATACTGGACGAAGTAAGTTCCGTTTTTCTTGCACGGATTGTAGTCTACGGTGAAACAACCCTCGTTCTTCGCGATGAATTAGGGATTCCTCTTTTCTCCGGTATTCGTGGCAAAAAAAATAACAGCTGACTCATCTCATTCTTCAAAGATTCTTCTGGCCCCGTTCATCCGGGGCCTTTTCTTTGCCTTCTGTCCAAATAACAAAAGTAAGTTTACATTTAAGCTTTAGTAAGGGCCGGAAATTAACAATTCCCTCATCTTACCCAACTGGAACTCCTGGGCTTTCTGACACCCACGCGCAACGTGTAGCGCCTCACTCCAAAAGCATTGACTGTTCCGTCCTTCTATACTACAGTGAAGCCGTCAAGATTGCTGGAGGAGGATGTTTATGGCAAACGGATTTTTTAAAGTCCCGACACCGGTAAATGAACCCATTAAGTCATACCGGCCGGGATCCCCTGAGCGAGAAAGCCTGAAGAATAAATTGAAAGAACTGCGTTCCACGGAAATTGAGATTCCATTGATTATTGGCGGCAAAGAAGTTCGCACCGGGAACACGGGCAAAGTCGTAATGCCCCACAAACATTCCCATGTTCTGGCTACCTATCACAAAGCGGGAGAAAAAGAAGTCTCCATGGCTGTGGATGCCGCAAATAAGGCCAGAAAAGAGTGGGCCGCAATGCCGTGGGAACACCGTACAGCCGTCTTTCTTCGAATGGGAGAACTGTTGGCCGGACCCTACCGCGACCTGCTCAACGCATCCACTATGCTCAACCAGAGCAAGAATGCCTTTCAGGCTGAAATCGATTCTGCCTGTGAGTTGATAGACTTTTTCCGATTCAATGCCAGCTATGCATCACAGATTTATGGTGACCAGCCCATGTATTCCCCCAGCGGCATGTGGAATCGTCTGGAACATCGGGGACTTGAAGGTTTTATTTTTGCGGTTACACCGTTCAATTTCACCTCCATTGCCGGAAATCTGCCCACTGCACCTGTACTTATGGGCAATGTGTCCCTGTGGAAGCCGGCATCATCCTCCGTTTTTTCCGGATACCAGCTGATGAAATTGTTTATGGAAGCCGGTATTCCTGACGGCGTCGTCAACTTCATTCCCGGCTCCGGAGCACAAGTGGGCAATCCTGTACTGGGCAGTCCTTACCTTGCCGGTATCCACTTCACAGGCAGTACTGCCACTTTCCAGAGCATGTGGAAAACGGTGGGGTCCAACATCGCCAACTACAAAGCCTATCCCCGCATCGTCGGTGAAACCGGTGGAAAAGATTTCATCTTCGCTCATGCTTCATCGAATCCCGAAGAAGTGGTCACTGCCATTGTCCGAGGTGCTTTCGAATATCAGGGGCAGAAATGTTCCGCCGCCTCCCGGGCCTACATCCCGGAATCCCTGTGGACGAAGATCAAAGACAACCTTGTGGATACAATCAAAGGCCTGAGAATGGGCGACGTGGAAGACTTTAGTAACTTTGTCAACGCTGTGATTGACCGGGGTGCGTACGAAACCATCAAGACCTACATCGACTACGCGAAAGCCGCGTCTGACGCTGAAATCCTGGTGGGTGGCACCTGCAACGACAGCACTGGTTATTTCATTGAACCCACAGTCATTCTCACCGACAATCCCCATTTCAAGACTATTGAAGAAGAAATCTTCGGCCCGGTGATCACCATCTACGTATACAAAGATAACGAGTTTGAGAAAACCCTTGAGCTCTGCGACACGACATCTCCCTACGCACTGACCGGCGCCATTTTCGGCCATGACCGTGCGGCAGTGGTACAGGCGGAACGTGCCCTTGTTCACGCGGCCGGTAACTTCTACATAAACGACAAACCCACCGGCGCTGTGGTGGGACAACAGCCCTTTGGAGGCGGCCGGGCATCGGGAACCAACGACAAGGCCGGGTCCATGTTGAACCTGCTGCGCTGGGTCAGCCAGCGGACCATCAAGGAAACATTCAATCCGCCAAAGGACTACCGCTATCCGTTCATGGAAAGAGAATAGCTGACACGGAGATCAGGTGGAGCTACCGTCCTGACTCAATCTCACAGGAACCAAACAGAGCCGGGTTTAAAAAAACCCGGTTTTTTATATCAACTCGAAGAGTCTATTTCTTTGAAGACGGGTGCCTCTCTCTGTAGGTCGTAATGAGAATTACTGCCAGAACAATCACCACCGCGGCAACAAAAATACGACCATTCAAAACTTCTCCAGCAAGTGCCCATCCCAGAAAAACGGCAAGGACGGGATTCACGTAAGCGTAAGTCGATACCCGTGCAGGGGACGTGTTCTTCAATAGCCAGATGTAGGAGGGGAAAGCTATCAGTGAGCCAAAGACTATGAGATAGGCAACTGACAACAGAGAGCGAAGAGATGCAGCCGCAAGGTTCAAACGGGACCATTCCCCTGTAAGCGTTCCCACAAGGAGCAGCAGGGCGCCCCCGGTGAGCATCTCCATCGCCGTAGCAAGAAGCGATTCAGGGGGCATCGGTGCGTTACGGGAATAAAGAGATCCGATTGACCACGAGACACTGCCAAAAAGCAGCACCGCCGCACCAAGAGGGTCCACTCGGAATGAAGCTGCAGACGGAAATGGGTTTACCAGAAGGACAATTCCGAAGAACCCTATAATAACGCCAGTCAATACCTGAATCGACGGCCGTTCACCGCCCGGGCTCATCCAGTGGATCACTACCATCCATAAGGGTACCGTTGCAATCATCAGGGCCGTAATCCCGGATGGCACAATCTGTTCTGCCCAGACAACCCCGCCGTTTCCGCCGAGGAGCAACAGGCCCCCGACAATAGCTGTGGACTTCCAGTGAAGGGGTGTCGGCCGTTTCGCCCCCCGTAAACGCATCCAGCCATAAAGCAGGGTGCCGGCGAAGACAAAACGAACCCCCGCTGTCAGAAAAGGCGGCAGCGTTTCTACAGTGAATCGAATTGCAAGATAGGTTGAACTCCAGATCAGGTAAACAGCTCCGAAAGCAATCACCAGCTCTGCAGTTTTTACAGCAGTAGATTCCGTATGCTTCTCGTTCATTCCCTCTCCATAATCCAATTTCAGCGCCCCAGTATACCAGAAAAAAGCCAGACACTTAGCCTCAGTTTCAGTTTTGATCCGGAAAGGGGAAAGAACTCGACGAGGTTGAAATTAAGTCAGATCACCTGGACGCTTAATGTTAAAGAATTTAGGGATCGAAAATGTGTCAGTGACTGACCGTATAAGAGACGAACCATAAAAAGACGAGTGAAGAATGGGAGTTGATTTATCCCAGGGGAAACAAATCATTACGATGATGAACTGTTTGGAGTTGGGATTGGGGACAATCTGTTGGTATGACTTTTGCATTGAGAGAAAACAAAATTCTATGATGGGAGGGTGGAATGTTTCCCGTTATGTTCTCTCTGAAATCCGACGCTCAATTTGTAACAGAGTCAAAGTTGAAAGTTATTGGTGAAATTCGCAGATGGATAACTTTATGAACAAATGGAGACATTTTGTGTCGCTCTTGCTTGTAGTGCTGGTCGTGTGGATCCCTGTCCAAGCTCAATCTATCATTTCTGTTTCTGGAAAAAGCGTTACAGTAGATGTAGGATCAGAAAATGGAATAGTGACGGGCATCAAAGGCTATGTCTTTATTCATCAAGTTGTATCTGACAAGTTTGTATGGGTGCCCATCGCGAAAATCCAGGTCACATCGGTCACTGATGAATCCTGCACAGCCACTATTCTGAAACAGAAATCCAAATTCGAATTGGCCACGGGGCAATACGTGGGCTTTGGAACCAAGTTGACTACCTCCAATCCGGAAAGCAATGCCAAACCTGAAATCAAAAACGGGCTGTATGACTTTCAGATTGAAAAAGGGGAAAATGCTCTTTTCTATTTTAAAAAAGGAAACAAATGTCAGTCTGAAATGGACTTTGAAAGAGCAAAACGCTACTTTCAGCGCGTCCTGCAAGACATTCCGGGCGATTCAGCTGTGAAAAGGGAGCTGTCCAGAGCTGAAAATGGCATCCGTGAAACACGGGCAAAAGCTGACGCAAAACGGAAAAGAAGAGCGCTGTTAAAGAATGCGGACGAACTGGAAAAAGAAGGAGATAAAGCCGCAGCGGCTGGCAACACAGATGTTGCCATGCAATATTACAAACGGATTCTGAGAGCAGTCCCCACTGATCCATGGATTCTGGAGAAAGAAGCCGACGTATTGATCGCCGCTGGCAAGAAAAGGAAAGCTAAAAATGCATTGAAAAAGGCACTGAGTCGTTATCCTGAACTGAGAAATGCCAGATCCAAGCTGGATAACCTGATCCACAAACCGGGCGAAAAATACGTATTACATTTACCCGGAAATGTTCGACTTAAACTGGTCTATATTCCTGCCGGTAATTTTTTCATGGGTTCCCCAGGTTCCGAAAAGGGTCATAACAAAGACGAATCCCCTCGACACAAAGTCATCATATCCCGGGGCTTCTGGATGGGGAAATATGAAGTAACTCAGGCACAATGGGGAGTCATTATGGGAAAGAATCCCGCGTTACTAAAGGCAAAGAAACCTTTGGTGTGGAGAATTGGTATGAACAATGTTCCACATATCACTGCGAAAGATCTTCCGGTGGAAAAGGTCTCTTGGAATGAGGTTCAGAAATTTATCTGCAAACTGAACTCTAAAAGCGGCCAGACATTTCGGCTTCCAACAGAAGCAGAATGGGAATATGCATGTCGTGCAGGGAGTAAAACTGCTTATTATTTTGGGGATAACGGAAAAGAACTTTCCAGGTATGCCTGGTACAATGGCAACACTTCTGCCGAAACCCATCCTGTTGGCTGGAAGAAGCCAAATGGCTGGGGACTTTACGACATGGAGGGAAATGTCTGGGAATGGTGCCAGGATTGGTATGATGAAAATTATTATCAATATTCTCCTACCACAGATCCTACCGGTCCCTCATCGGGTCATGCTCGTGTTTTTCGTGGTGGGAGCTGGTTCAGTTCTAAGGACAGGTGCCGTTCCGCGTTCCGTTATGGATACGACCCAAGGCTCAGGTATGCCAACCTTGGATTCCGACTTGTGATGGAAATATCCAAATAACATATGCAAACTAAGATGGCGGACACAAGTTTTTCCTTTGACTTGACAAATGACACGAAAAAGAGACAAATGAACATAAGTAGCATCAGCTTTCTACTTTAAGAAACTCTGGAGGCTAAATGAGAAGCGCATTTGAAAAACCAATTTTCCTGATTAAAATAATACTGATTTTTTTCCTGAGTACTGCATGCGAACACAAAGTGAACCAGACATCCTTTTCATCAAACAACATTGATGCGCCGTTCCAAGATGCAAAGATGGACCACAGCGTAAAGATCGATCCCGATACCATGGCCCGGTATCAGGAGGCTATCAAAACATACAAGAATATAATTCGATCACGGCCCAATGATGGCGACACGTACTTTAATTTGGGAGTTATTTACAGACGAATTGGTGAATATCAGTTGTCAATACAGGCGCTTAAGAAAGCAACTTGGATCAGACCAAATGATGCCGAAGCACATTTCCTACTGGGGCTAAATTACAGCATTCTGGGCAGAATCCAGGAGGCAATTCAGGAGTTCAAGAGTGCAATGCGCATAAAACCAAGTTTCGCGAACGCGTACCTCAACCTGGGGATGATCTATGGTCACCTCGGCAGATACCAGGAGGCAATTCAGATGTTCGAGGAGACAATTCGGATGAGACCAAATGATGCCAACCTATACTTCAACCTGGGGTTTGATTACAGCCATCTTGGTCAATATCAGAAGGCCATTCAATCATATGAGAATGCAATTAAACTGCAACCGGCTTATGCCCAGGCGCAGTACAATCTGGGGGTAAATTACGACCATCTTGGCAAAAACCAGGAGGCGATTCAGGCATTCAAGAGTGCGATTCGTTTAAAACCAAGTTTCGCGGACGCATACTTTGACCTGGGCGTCGTCTACGGTCGCCTTGGCAGATATCAGGAGGCAATTCGATCATATGAAAATGTAATTCATTTACAGCCAGCTTATGCTCAGGCACACTACAATCTAGGAATTGCTTATCAACATCTTGGTCGCCAGCGGGAAGCAATTCAAGCGTATAAGAGAGCCATTCAAATTGACCCAAACACGGCCGAAGCACATTACAATTTGGGGACGGCATATGTGGCAATAGGAGATCTCGAGAGCGCATTGCAACAATATAAAACTTTGAAAGGTTTGGACTCTAAATTGGCACACAAATTATACACCATGGTCAACCAATAACTCTGTTCTTCAGGAAAATCCGCTCCACACTTATTTATGTACGTGAATATGTTTATTTCACACTGTCCTCAGAAAGCCAAACGATAAGCCTGAGTTTACGTCTGGGTTTGGGAACGGGAAAGACCAGATGCAAGTACCTGTACGAAAAGGAAAACACGATGAACCCGATCTCCACTGTCAGAACAACGAAAATTTTTCACAGAACGCGCAGAACCTGTTGGCCCGGAATCCCCGATTTCCGGTTGACAGACGGGGCTTTATTGCTATACTTGGTCACTGTACGTTTGAGGGAGATTTTGTGCCATTATGTTTGAACAACTGACTGATAAGCTAAACCACGCATTCCGGACAATCCGCGGCGCGGCGCGGCTGACTGAAAAAAATGTTTCCGATGCCCTGAAGGAAATTCGGATGGCGCTTCTGGAAGCAGACGTCAACTTCAAGATCGTCAAGGAATTCACCGCTTCCATCAAGGAAATGGCATTGGGGATGGATGTGTCCAAGGCATTGAATCCTGGGCAGCAGTTTGTGAAGATCGTCCATGATGAACTGGTGAAAGTCCTTGGCTCTGAAGCGGAAGATCTCGAAATCGACAGTAAAAAACTGAACATCATTATGCTCGTAGGGCTACAGGGCTCCGGTAAAACAACGTCGGCGGGAAAGCTGGCCATGCATTTGAAAAACAAGGGCTGGTTTCCCTTCCTGGTACCGGCGGATGTATACCGTCCGGCTGCCATCGACCAGTTGAAAGTGGTTGCGGAAGCCGTAAAGGTTCCTGTTTTTGAGGCCGGCGACGACCACGATCCGGTATCAATCGCGAAAAGAGCGGTAAAGGAAGCAGAGGGTCGGGGCATGAACGTGTTGATTCTGGATACTGCAGGGCGTCTTCATATTGATAAAGAGCTAATGCAGGAACTGAAGGACATCAACAAGGCGGTTTCACCCACTGAAATCCTCTTTACAATTGATTCCATGACCGGGCAGGATGCCGTCAAGTCCGCTGCTGCTTTCAGCAATGAATTGGAATTAACGGGCGTGATCCTGACCAAACTGGATGGAGACGCAAGGGGTGGCGCAGCGCTTTCTGTCAAACATATCACCGGTAAACCGATCAAGTTTGTCGGCATCGGCGAAAAATATGACGAGTTTGATCTGTTTTATCCCGACAGGATGGCGTCCCGAATCCTCGGCATGGGCGACATGCTCTCCCTCATCGAAAAGGCCCAGGATGTTGTGGATGAGAAGGAAGCGGAACAGCTTCAGAAAAAAATTGCAAAGAACCAGTTTTCCCTGGAAGATTTCAGGAAGCAGCTGGTACAGATTAAGAAGATGGGGTCCATGGAAAAGATACTTTCGATGGTACCGGGAATGTCACAGGTCAAGAACGCTTCCAAAATGATGGATGACAAGAAGATGGTCCACATGGAAGCCATTATCAATTCAATGACCCCCAGAGAACGTGTAAATCATATCATTATCAACGGGAAACGTCGCAGACGGATTGCCAGAGGAAGCGGTCGGCCAATTCAGGAAGTCAACGCTCTTCTAAAGCAGTTTGTCAAAATGCGCAAAATGATGAAACAATTGTCTAACCCGTCGGTTCTTGGTAAAATGAAGACTATGAAAAAGATGAGGAATATGAATCTTCCTTTTCAATAACGGAGGTAACAGAAAATGATTGCAATTCGTCTCAAGAGAATGGGCAGAAAGAAAAAGCCTTTTTACCGCATCGTGGTGTCAGAAGACAGCAACACACCCACCGGTCGGTTTGTGGAAGAAATCGGCCACTACGATCCATTGACCAGCCCGGTGGAGCTGAAGATTGACAGGGAAAAGGCCATGCACTGGCTGCAGGAAGGGGCAAAGGTCTCGGACACCGTAAAATCTCTTTTCAAAAAGGAAAATATCGGTTAATATGTCCTCAAGATAATTGTCATTGGTAGGGAGTCCTGTAAAAGCTAAGGAGGAAGGCATGAAAGATCTGATGGTAGCAATTGCCAAAGCGTTGGTGGATAATCCCGAACAGGTGGAAGTAACAGAAATTGAAGGTGAACAGACAACCGTTCTTGAGTTGCGGGTAGCGCAGGAAGACTTGGGAAAGGTAATTGGCAAACAGGGCAGAACGGCTCGGGCTGTCAGAACAATACTGAATGCGTCCGGGATGAAGTTAAAGAAAAGATTCGTTCTGGAAATTCTCGAATAACCCTGGATGTCGCCTGAATTCCTCACCATTGGCAAAATAGCAAGACCGCAAGGCATTCGAGGGGAAGTTATCGTGAATGTTGAAACGAACTTCCCCTCGCGTTTTTTTGATGAGACGGTCTTCATTGTCCGTACAAAGGACGGGGCTTCCCAGAAGATGACTTCTGAAAAAGCACGTATGCACAAGGGACGCGTGATCCTGAAATTCCAGAGCATTGACACAATGAACGATGCGGAACACCTGCGGGATGCTGAGATTATCATTCCGGTGGAAGAGCGAAACACGGATGATGAGGATTTTTTCTATCACTACGAACTGATAGGAATGAATGTCGTTGCCGTTGACGGATACACTGTCGGCCGGGTAATGGAAGTGCTGGAAAATCCCGGCCAGGACATCCTGGTGGTTCAAGGCAAAGAGGGCGAAGTGCTGATCCCATTCAGGAAGGAAATCTGCATTGAAATCGATCGAAAGGCCGGACGAATTACTGCCGACATGCCGGAGGGCCTGGAAGACATCAACCGCTGAATTCGGAGGAAATATCGCGATGGCGCCTTTGGACTTTTCTGTTATCACCATTTTTCCTGAGCTGTTCACCCCATTTTCTGAAGTCGGCGTTTTCGGCAGGGGAATCAAGAATGGCCTGTTGAGCTTGGACACAATCAATCCCCGAGATTTTGCAACTGACAACTACCACTCGGTGGACGATGAACCGTTTGGAGGCGGCTCCGGCATGGTTTTCACTCCGCTGCCACTGTACAAAGCCATTCAGAAATCGAAACAATCCACGGTCGGACCAGTTATTTTTCTGACACCGTCAGGCACCCCACTGACGCACCCAAAAGTTCTCTCCCTCTCGCAACTATCCGGAATAACACTCCTCTGTGGACGGTACGAAGGAATAGACCAGCGGATTGTGGATCTTTTTGTGGATGAGGAAATCTCCATCGGCGACTACGTGCTTTCTGGAGGCGAACCCGCCGCCATGGTAATAATGGACGCAATTGCGAGGCAGCGCGCGGGGGTGGTAAAGGAAGTTGATTCTGTCGAAAATGATTCGTTCTTTGATGGCCTGCTGGATCATCCCCATTACACGCGCCCGGCTGAGTTTAACAGGCGAAAAGTACCGGAAGTACTGCTTTCCGGCGACCATCAGCGGATTGCACAATGGCGGATGAAAATGAAACTGGTTGAAACTCTGACAAAGAGACCGGACCTTCTGTTGACTGCTTCTCTCTCCCCGGAACAGAAGAAGGCCATGATCGAAATCCGGGAAGAATTGAGAAAGAGTGTGATGGATGAGGAGCGGGAGTAGAAACTGAAAAACCAGTAAAACGTCATTTCCCATGTTTTGAACTATTCACCGTCCACACTTCACGACAGCTTTTTCTACATAAAGCTGCCAGGTGAAAAACAAAATGATTGATTCTTCCCATGGGTATGGTAGAATGCTTCCCGCTGGCTGTCCCGCAGTATTTATTTTCGGGGCATGCCGGGGGCTTTTCCCCGAACTCGAGCAAGAAAAGTGACCGTTTCCTCAAACCATTCGCTGGTACCGGAAGTGACGCCTGTTTAAGTGCTCGAGTCGAAGCAACCATTTCGAAGAGATAGCGTTATTTCTTTTTGCTAAGGAGTTTGGGCATGGACATTATCAAACAGTTTGAAGACAAAATGCTCCGGACAGATATCCCGGATTTTAAAGCCGGTGATACTGTTCAGGTACATGTGAAGGTCAAAGAAGGTAACAAACAGCGGATTCAGCTTTATCAAGGGCTGGTCATCGGCCGTTCCAACGGATCCAACCGGGAAACATTTACGGTTCGAAAAATTGCTGAAGGCATCGGTGTAGAGCGTATTTTCCCTCTGCATTCTCCCATTATCGACAAGATCAAGGTAATCCGTAGAGGTCGCGTTCGCAGGGCCAAACTCTATTACATCAGAGAGAAAATTGGAAAGAGCGCCCGCATTCGCGAGAAGCGTACCTACTGACACAATCTGTTATTTGCACACTATTATGGAAGCCGGTTCAAACCGGCTTTTTTTATTGCATTTTTGTTTCATTTATTTATAATGAAACTATGTTAAAGAGTTTACGAAGGCCGGATGCAGGTATCGGACTGGAAATCGGGAACGGTGCAGTAAGAATTGTCCATTTGAGAACCGGAAGCGATAAACCAGAGGTACTCCAGGCCACCCTGGAACCGATACCTTACAAAGAAAACGGGGACCAGGAGTCAAAGCAAACGCTGGCCGCTCTCCGTGAAGTAGTGAAACGAACCGGGCTCTCGAAAAAAGCAGTGTCAGTCGCGTTACGTCCAGCTATCCTTACAATCCGGGACATCCAGATTCCACGGGTTCCGGACGAAGAACTGCTTTCGGTAATAGAATGGGAGATTCGTCAGCTCATTGAGTTCAACCGTGAGTCTCATAATCTGGACTTTATAATTCACAACAGGGATGACCAAGGTTTATCAAACAAATATCAAGCCATGGTTGTCGTTTCGAAAAAAGGAGACCTGGAAGATACGGTAAAACTGGTGGAAAGCGCCGGCCTCAAAGTTCGGAGACTGGGCGTTCCCGCAGATGCGCTTTGCTGTCTGGCGTCAATTCATCCCGATGTGAATCAGGATATGGGGTCTGCCATCGTGAGCATCGGACACCACGACTCTTCCGTCACAATTGTCCAGAACGGAAAGCTCCGCTTCACACGGCAATTGGATTTCTCACTGGAGACATTCCTGGCGGGTATCTCTGAGCAGATGACCATACCACTGGATGAGGCAGCAGACATCTCTCATCAAATTTCCCTGGCCGAAGTGGAGGGCGAAACCCTGGAAACTAAACAACTGAGAACCCTTGGCACATCGCTTCTGGAGTCCCTTACAGCTGAACTGAATAAGAGTTTCAACTTTTATGCCTCTGTCTCCAGAGGAGGGACCGTGAGCCGCGTATACCTAACAGGAGATCTGGCGGAATTGATCGGCGTGGAGAACTTTTTCCTGGAACATCTCGGTGTAATTACGGCAGTTCTACATCCTTTTAAAGGACTGCAGGTCCGGGGCACAATCCCCCGAAACAATAACCAATTTTCCGTTGCTCTCGGAATGGGGTTAATGCCATGGTAAAAACGAATTATGAACCACATTTTAATCTCTTTTCCAAAGATCTGTCACAGAAGAAACTACCAGAGAATTTTTATTTTAATATGATGATGATTGGCAGTACACTGCTCCTGCTGCTCTCAGTCATTGTCTTTGCCGTTGTCGGTACCCGGTATGCAGTGGTATCCCACAAACACAAAATGTTAAGCAAGAAACTGGAAGTCCTGCATCAGAAGGACAAACAGCTTATGAACTTGTCCGTACAGGTGGCAAGGCTGAAATCAGACAATGATGCACTGGCTGGCAGTATCCGAACAGTTTCCAGCCTGTTTGACAGAAAAACCAGCTGGACGACAATTCTCGGAAACATCAGCGAGCTGATGGACCGGGGCCTCTGGCTGGACAATTTCTCGGGAAAGAGCTCCCCGGACAGCCAGGGTCGCGTCATTTCACTCTCAATGGATGGGGGCACAATGTCGCTGAAAGTACTCAATCGCTTCCTGGACCGTCTGGAAAAGAGGTTTGGAAATATCAAGGTAAGTGTCAAAGCGGCGGAAAATGACGAAGTTCGCTATTACACTTTTTCCATTACGATGCTGTGGACGGAGGAAAGGAAATGAGACGACTTCTCCTGAGACTGGAACAGAAATTCATTTCCCTCCACCCCAGAGATCAAAAGATCCTCCCCTATTTCGCCTTTGTTTGTATTTTTCTCATCTTCTACATGCTCATCATTTCCCCCCTGTCAACCAAGGCTTCCCAATTAAGCAGGGATAACAGCCAGATGGAGCAGGAGGCATTTTCATTGGATCAAAAACTTAAAGTGCTGACCGCAGTGGAACAGCGACTGGCTCAGGGCAAAGAGAAAAGCCTTGAATTCAGAGAACAATTTCAGAAACTGAAACGGCAGGTGCCGAGTAAAGATGAAATTGCCAATGTTCTCAGCCACCTGGCCGAATCTGAGAAACTCACATTTCTGATTCAAAGCATTGCTGAAAAAGACTATGTAGAAACCAGAAAATATACACGCATCCCCCTGATGGTTTCCGCAGCAGCCGATTTTGACCATATTATCCACTTTGTAGGTGAAGTGGAAACCTCCGAACGCCTCATGACCATTGACTCAATCCAAATGAATGTGGATGGAGAGAATCCTTCGAGAATAACGACTTCTTTTACGGTAGACACATTCAAAATACCGGGGCTTGAGCAGCTCATCCAGGTGTACCGGGAAGAAGTACAGGAGAAGAAGAATGAAAAAAAGAAATAGGATTATTCTATCAATTCTTCTGATTTCACTGGCGCTGTGCCCCTTGTATGGAGCCAGACGAAACCCCTTTGCCCGGCCCGCTTTCCTTTCACAGACAACAGCTGAGTCCAAAGCTGCCGAGGAGAAGAAACCGGAAACTGCATTGGCGAACCTATCCCTGACAGGTATCATCAACGAACAGATCGCAATAATCAATCACCAGTTTTATCGAAAGGGCCAGAAGATCGGCGTACTCTCTGTACAGGAAATTACAAACAACAAGGTGGTTTTGGAATCCCAGGGCCTTCGTTACGACTTGATTTTAAATTTATCTAAGATAAAGAAGAAGGAGTGAGACATGAAACGGATTTTGCTGCTGATTCCAATTCTTATCCTGACTACATCGTGCATGCACAGGGAAAACGGCAAAGCACCTTCGCCCAATGATCTGGCCAGCTTGACAGATCTGAAAGTGCTGGATGTTAAGCCCCTTGAACCAGTTGTGAATCCGAAGGCCATGGACAAAATTCCTGACAAAGTTTTGAAAGAAACAAAAACCTACTCCGGCGCACCGGTCAGTCTTTCCTTTTATAAAGCGGATATTCACGATTTTTTCCGTGCAATTTCCGAAGTCGCAAACGTCAATTTCCTGGTACACGATCAAGTGCACGGCACCATTACTATTGACGTTCAAAACATCCCGTGGGACCAGCTCCTGGATACTGTCCTGCAATTCAATAAACTCACGAGCATTCGGAAAGGCGGCATCATTGAAATCATCCCCCGAACCCTCGCGGACAAAAACACTGAAGTCCTGAAAGTTAATTATGGAACGGCTGATGATATTGTCAAAACCCTTAAGGGTGAAGCCAGTCTGGGAAAGTCCGGACAGGGAACGGAAATCGTTGCAGATAAAAGAAGCAATTCAATCATCATCACCGATATCCCGGAAAATATCGCAAAAATAAAACGGATTGTAGCGGCGCTGGATCAGCAACCTCAGCAGGTACTGCTGGAAAGCGTCATTGCCGAAGTTACACTGGACGATACAAACCAATTGGGTCTGGGATGGTCATTCGGCCAGAACGGACGCTTGCGGGGCTCCTGGGGAAACAACTCATTCGAAAGCTCAGGAACTTCCAATTTTCCTCTCAACAATGTAGCTGAGGGTACAGGATTTCAATATGCACTTTCCGTAAATGATGGACAAGTGATGGCCGTACTCAACGCTTACGCCCAAGCCAGCAAGGCCAAAGTCCTTTCCCATCCCAAGCTTGTCACCTATGACAACAGTGAAGCTTCCATGAAAGTTGTGGAAAGACGATTTGTACAAACCTCCCTTAACACCAACACTGCCACCGGAATCGGAGGTATTTTCAGCAACTTTGAGGAACGGGATTATGGAATAACACTGAATGTTACTCCCCATATCAATCAGGCAGGGGATATCCTTTTGAAAGTAAAACAGGATGTCAGTGACCTGACAGGAGTTGACAGCAATGGGAACCCGATTTCCACCCAGCGAATCATCGATACAACTCTGCTTCTCAGAAATGGACAGACCATGGTTCTTGGCGGATTGATTCAGGAAAAGAAAAAAGTTGGCACCCGGGGATTGCCCTGGTTTTACAAAATTCCAATCTTGCGCTCCCTTTTCGGAACCCGTGAGAAAGAAGACAAAAGAACCGAGTTACTACTCTTCATCACTCCACACCTGATTCGAAATTTCAACGATGCCAAAGCCGTTACAAATGCGGTGGTTCATCAGAAGAGTAGTGTAAAACCTCTGAATTAGAGAATGAATAAAATCGCTGTCGGAATCGTTGGATTTTTCCTGGCTGTATCTGTCTTCGGTCAAAATCCATTTGTCCAGGAGGATGCACGGACTTTCACCCCTCCATTGAGTCCACGCACAGTTGGATATCGAATATCGGCAAAGCTGGATACCGATAGCCACATCATAGCCGGTAAGGAACAGATTTACTTTCTCAATACCAGCAATAAATCCATTCAGTCCATGCAGGTGCACCTGTATCTGAACGCATTTGCTTCAAACCAGACTCCCATGGCGAGAGAAATTGCACCGCTGAGAAACATGCTGAAAGTCCCGGTCAATCGAAAAACTATCGGTTACTGCAGAATTCTGCACCTGACTGTCAATTTTTCTTCCGTATTGCACACGCTGGAGGTGGATAACACCGTCGCGACATTCACCCTGCCCTACCCTCTGAAACCAGGAGAATCCACTCTAATTGAGATTGAATTCGAAACCCGTCTTCCCCGACTCGTCATCCGCAGCGGCTATGCCGGTACATTTCACATGATTGCTCAATGGTTTCCGAAACTGGGAGTATTGGGACAGGATGGCAAGTGGGACTGCCCCCAATACGGTGGAAACGGGGAGTTTTTTTCCGACTTCGGTGTCTATGATGTCGCCTTGAATGTGCCGGAAGGATTTTATGTGGTTGCCACCGGTGTTAAGCAACAGGAAACCACTGCGAATCATCGCAATATGTTTCACTTTTACGCAGAGGACGTTCATGATTTTGTAGCCGCAGTCTGGGATCAATTCAAATTCAGAAAGAAAACTGTAGGGAACTGCGAACTCACTGTGGCATATGCGCCTGGACATGAGGCCGTCTCACTCCGTGAAATGGATGCCCTTGAAGGAACGTTCAACTGGTACAACACCCATATCGGGTCCTATCCCTACTCCGCTTACACAGTCATAGATACACCATTTTGCGCAATTGGCGCATCTGGTATGGAATACCCCATGGTATCTACGGGGTTCGCTTTGAAGTTGTTCCCGAACTGGTTCCGGTTACCGGAAGAAACTGTCGTCCACGAATTCGGACACAGCTATTTCCAGGGAATGCTCGCCTCCAATGAATTCACGGAAGCCTGGCTGGACGAAGGTATTAACACTTACATGACCGCCTTGATCATGGAAGATCTGTATGGCAAGTGCAACTTCAATGCTCTTCCCCGCTTCTGCGCAAATAGTCTTGACCGTATGATGAATAACGATTACAGCGCCCTTCACTACCAGAAGCCCAATCAACCCGCAAACACGTATGCGGACAGACACGCATATGCTCAGGCCAGCTACAACAAAGTCTGTCTCCTTTTGAAGACTCTGGAAAATATCATCGGGAAAGAGGAAATGACCAGCATTATGAAAGACTACTTCAGTCAATTCCGCTTTAAGCACCCTACGGGAACTGATTTTCTGGAAATCTTCAACAGGCATACAGACAATCGATTTGCGAATCTCATGGACACCATGATCAATTCGAATTCCTTTCCGGATGCGGCAGTCCTTCGGGTTACCCGAAATACAAATCCCTCTTTCAAGGGTTTTGTACCGGAAAGAGTCGCATATATGGAAACTCCGGATCCCACCAATACCGTCCGGTTCTCCATCGTACTTGTTAAGGAAGATCTGCCACTTCCGGTTCCATACCGGCTGACCTTTAGCGATGGCAGTGAGGTGAACGGAGAACTTGGGATACTGGACAGCTCAAAAACCGTCACGGTGGACAAGCCAGCCAACATTCGGTTAGTGGAGGCCCGAATTGACCCGGAGAGAAAAATACTTATTGATCTGAATCGGTCCAACAACCGGTACAGTACAGAAGGGAATGCCAGTCAGCGAATGGGAAGTACTGCGCTGTTTCTGACAGTAATGGAGTTGAGTTTCTATGTTTTTTAACACGCTGAAGCGAGAAATGGTAATTCACTACTTAAGCCGGGTAGCTCTCCTTGTGCTTGCCTATTTTGTTGCGGCACCCGGACATTTTATCCCGGAGCGCTTTGAACTCTTTCATGTCTTCGGCCTCTGGCACCAGCTGGCACCTCTGGTTCTCCCCATTGTATTGATCCTATATGTCCTGGATGGCTGGCTGATTCTTTCCGCTCTTGCCACTTTGCTGGGACGTCCACTGAAACGAACGGATTTCCTCATGTACATCAGCACAACTTTGTTTTACCTATTCCTTTATCTCCTGACTGCGGGAATCCTGTATGCCGCGTTTTCTCCGCTGATCACTCATCTTCGGTTGACATCCAACACCGCAGTCCCCGTTCTGGTCAGCTATATTGTTCTTGTCCTTTTTATTGCTATTTTCTGGAAATGGCTGAGTTACTTGAAGTGGTCCTGTCGGATATTCCACTTTCAACGGGACACTGGTTTTTCAATGAAAACAATTGTATCAGGTTGGTCTAATTTATTGAAATGGAAAGATATCATGATTTTTGTGCTCATTGTATCCTGCACAGTTGGCGTTCCGGTGATTCTACTTGCCATTGGTGCCTACCTGCAGACAGCACCGCTCATTGCATCCGCGTTGATGGCAGCCATGGTCTGCTACACCATCGGTAAATTTTACCTGCTGTACACACTCTGGAACAGAATTGCCCAATAAAAAAAGGGAAGTTGCATGAACTTCCCCTCAAAATAGTAATATTTTTTGGAAACTCAGAATTCTTTAACTTCCACCACTTGTTCGCCCTTGTAATAACCGCAATGGGGGCACACTCTGTGAGGCAGCTTCTTTTCCTGACAGTTGGGACAAACAGTCAGTGCCGGCACCTTCATGGCGTCATGCGCCCGGCGTTTGTCACGTCTAGCTTTCGAATGTCTTCGTTTAGGGTTTGCCATAACTTACTCCTTCTTATTCAAAAATGATTCCAAATCTTTCCATCTAGGGTCCACGGTATCCGCCACACAGTCGCAATTTCCTACATTAAGGTTATTACCGCAACCGGGACAAATCCCTCGGCAATCCTGGCGGCACTGATGTGCCATCGGAATATTCAGTCGAATGGTGTCTAGAACTTGTTGTTCCAGATCAATCACATCACTGGTCAGTACTTGAACAAATCCGTCCTTCCCCTCCAATGTCACCGCCCCTTCTGCTTCCACGGGGTCTGATGTGAACAGCACGGAAAATGACTCATTCAGCCGGGACTCGTACCCTTCCAGACAGGTTGTACAGGTAAGTAGCATTGAGCCGGAATAATGGATTTTCAACATAATCTCAGCTTCGCTGATCCGGTACACTTCATAGTTGGCTACACAATCATTGACTGTGAAGCTTTCAACTTCCCCCGGATCCATCACACAATTCTGAATGCTGAAATCGCCTCTAAGTGGCTTCTGTTCAATCTTTGCAACTTCTATCCGCACAACTCCCCCTGTCCAACAGAAAGGTATTATAGCACGGCCTTTCCCCTTGTCAATACGTCATCACGCTGTAACGAAGAATTTCCCATGGCAAGCACAGCACCGGACTGGAAATTCAATCAAAGATATACACTTCCTCAGCTCCAGTTCGGGGAGGGAGGGCGCAGCTCTGGTATGCCCGCGCCGACCAGTATAGACTGGAAGTTAACGGACATGTGATTATCAGCAGAATGCCCCTCGCTCTTCCCTCTCAAAATAGGGGGTTAAGCAGAACCTGAACCCAGGACCTCGCCTATAGGGTTCGACAAGCTCACGCTGCTCATCTGACAGGATGGACATGGCAGAGGCAGGGAGATGCCCGATTAACAAAGCGTCGCTGGCTCGTATTCCCAGCCCGAGTTCCTTGTTAAGCCGCCGGATAATCCGCTTCTGGACAGGGTGGTACGTCGGGTACAGCCCGTTCGGTCCCACACACTCCGCTAGTTTCAGCGCCTGACAGAGACGCAACGTATCTTTGAACCACTTGTTTCCGAACAAGGTGGGGAAAGGTGTTCGGCTAAATGTAAAACCTCCAATTCTGGAGCGAAAAACGCCATAAGGCTTGCTGAACGAAAGAACGACCGCTATTAAGTTGGGGTGGCTCACATCATAGATATGCGGCACCGTCGAACCCGCATAAGCGAGATCCAGCACCACTCGATTGCCATACTGACATAATGAATTAACAAATCCCTCTGGTAGGAGATTGCCGTTTCGCGCCGAGGGATTGGAGATAAACCATATGCCAGGGTCGTATGACTTGCCGGGCAACCGAACATGCACCTCAAGACCCAAATTTCGGGCCTGGGCTGCGTATCCCTCGTACTCACCGTCCAACACGTTTATCGCGTCCACACCGTCTGCCTTTAGCTGGGCCAGGATATGGAATAGCCCCTCGCTGGAGCCACTGGTCGGATAGCTGTAGTCGAACTCAGACAGCGCGGGAACGGTGGTGCCATAGGCCGCCACGATGCGCCGAATGATCGGAACGTGGAACTCATCTAAATCAAGGCAGCCGTTCAGGGCGGGAAGCTGAAGAGGAGGGTCAAAGAGAGGTGCCAACTTTTGTTCGATCTCTTCCACCGGAGCTGTGACGAAATACAGCTCATCGGGAATTGACCGTTCCACTTCATGCAGCAGTGGCCGAACCTGTGGAAAATAGTAACAGTAGACAGCCTTCATGGCATCAAATTTCATAGGAGGATTGCTCCTTTGTGCTGCCAATCATAGCGGAGATGACCGTCCGGGAAGAATATGAGCTGTCGAATGTCTCCACTCGGCTCCAAGGTAAGCGAATCAGAGAGACAGATATTCTGCCCTTGCACATCGTAGACAGTGGCACCGTGAGCAAGATTCATAAGTAGGTGTCCCCTGTTATTGAGGTAATTTCGGATCGAGTTAATACACTCACGGCTCAAATGATGCTCAATAGCCCAATCGGCAGCGTGCGAATCGCGAGACGCTTCGGGTCTGTTGACTGGGCGCACCGTCAATTGTTCCACTTGGTGCTCTCTGGCATAGGAAATTAGGTCCGCAATTCCCTGTTCATCATCAACAAACCCTCTTGCCAACGTTACGGCCAGGCGTACGGAGAGGCCATGTTGGTGAAGGTGATCGATAAGTGTGGGAAGGTCCATGTAGCTCTTCCGATGAGGCAAATAAACCTCTCGGTTCCGTTCGGGGTCGAAATGTACAATCGAGACTGCCACTGTTGTCAGGCCGAATTCATGCCACTGAGTCAAAAAAGGACTCATACGCTCCTTCCGCTCCAGTAACAAAATCCCATTCGTTTGCAGCTCCACGAAGGGGAATTCAAACTGTTTCAGTTCACGAAGGAATTTGCTAATCTGCTCCGGGAAAAGCGTGGGCTCGCCCTTGCCCGTGATCATCACTGTCGTTACACCGCACCTTCGTGCAAGCCTGGCAGCGATGCCAAGGTTCCTCCAATTAACTTCGGGCTCTGAGTCGACTACCCCCTGGAGTGGTGTCATCTTCGAGACACAGAAGGGGCAACGGGCATTGCAAGCATTGCTGCCAGCGATAATGCTGAAGGTCTGGATCTTCATCACGTAGTCCCATTTTGCGTCCCGGAAAACACCTTTGTCTCAGAAGAAAACAAATTGAGATAGCATGTCATCCATCGGCTCCTTTATACATCAACGTACTTGTTGAATGGTTATCATACATGGATAAATTTTATCATGATTAGTATCTTTCTGAAGAGACTTTTAATACTATTTTCTAATCTATTGCGCCATAATCTTCTGGACTACACGATTATGCATCGATACTGTGATTGACAACAAACTTACCACACGTAGATTTGAAAACTATCCCCGGCCTGTGAAGCAGCCAGGCATTTAACCTTTAGATGAAAAGTATACAATTCCTCAGCTCCAGTTCGGGAGAGGGAGTGTGCAGCTCAGGTGCACACGCACCGACCAGCGAACTGGGGAAGAGCCTGTGTCGGCCAAATGGCGGTGCTTGCGCCCGGAGCGTGGGAGGAATTGTACGTCTGTACATGACGACAAGCGGAGGGTGCGTAAGCCGTCAGATGGTCATGCACGGTACTTCCAATGGAGAGGGAGAGGGAGCCAATAAAAGTGGAAACATATTTCTACGGATGCACGCTTTTGATTCGACGCCCGCGAAAGCGGGATAGCATCGTTACCGAACAGTTCTCATGCTTGCATGAAAGGGCGGTTCGGTGGCGGTGACCGGAGTGGCACGAAGTGTCACGGAGTCGGAGCAAAAGTGCAGATCAATTCACTCGGGTCATTGGATATGCACGAACATGTGCCGATGGTGAACGTTTCTTATTGTCCCGCAGGGAATTTTCCACTTGCCTGTCAAAACTTGTGCGGTACAATTGTTTCGGACTAAATGCCTCAGAAGGAGAAGCAGATGTCACGAACATTTCTCAGCGCCAAGATTCATCGGGCGACCCTTACCGGCGCCAACCTTGAATATTCCGGTTCGCTGACGATTGACGAAGCCATCCTGGAGAAAGCCGGCATTGCGAATTTTGAGCAAATTCACGTCTTCAACGTGAATAATGGTGCCAGGCTCATCACCTACGCTATCAAGGGCGAGAGGGGGAAGGGACAGTTCGAGTTGAATGGTGCGGCCGCCAGGTTGGGAATGCCGGGGGACCAGATCATCATCGTCACGTATCGTACGCTCTCAGAAGCGGAAATTCCGGCTCACACGCCGAAGGTACTCATCATGGGTGAAGGAAACAGTATCAAAAAGATTCTGTAATCCCGATGAACACAGACGTGAGCAGGGGGTTCTTAATTGAGCCCCCTGTTTTTTTTTAAGCTTGTTAAACTGGTTTCCCGGATCTTTTTCCAGAAAGACATTGTTCACTGTTTCTTCTTCTCGCCGGAAGACCGGTTTTCCAGTTCCTTCATGCTCAGTGAAATCCGCTTCAATTCCGTATCCACTGAAACCACTATTGCTTTTATTCTGTCTCCAACGGAAACCACATCCTTCGGTGCTTTTACAAATTTGTGGCTCAACTGAGATACATGAACCAGCCCGTCCTGATGAACCCCGATGTCCACGAAGGCACCAAAATCAGTTACATTTGTTATAATTCCGTTTAGTATCATCCCCTCTTTCAAATCCTCAAGAGTCTCGATTCCAGCGGCAAATTCAAAGGGCTCAAATTTTTCCCTGGGATCCCGGCCAGGTGCCTTCAGTTCCTTTACAATGTCCTGAAGTGTTGGAAGGCCGAAATCATTTGATATCAACTTTTCCAATGGCAACTTATCCAGAATTTCATTGTTTTGTATCAGTTCCTTCGATTTAATCCCCGCAAACATTGCCATTTTCTTCACCAATTGATAACTTTCAGGATGAATACCCGTGTTATCAAGCGGCGTCTCTCCATTTCGAATTCTCAGAAATCCCGCGCTCTGCTGAAAGGCTTTGGGGCCAAACATCCGAACCGTCTTCAACCCCTTACGGTTTTGAAAGGGGCCATTTTCATCCCGGTGGGCGACAATGTTCGTTGCCAGGGTTTCTCCGATACCTGACACATAACTCAGAAGATGTCGGGAAGCAATATTTACATCCACCCCCACTCTGTTCACAACAGAAACCACGGTCGTATCCAGTTTGCGCTTCAGAAGCGCCTGATTTACGTCATGCTGATACTGGCCCACACCAATGGCCTTGGGATCTATTTTTACGAGTTCGGACAGAGGGTCCTGAAACCGCCTCCCAATGGACACCGCACCACGAACCGTGAGATCGCAGTCTGGAAACTCTTCCCTCGCCACATCTGACGCTGAATAGACAGATGCGCCGGATTCACTTACAACAATTACTACAGTGCCCTCATCTACAATGGACCGGATAAATGCCTCGGTTTCCCGTGACGCGGTGCCGTTTCCGATTGCCACCGCTTTCAATCCGTGTTTCTTCATAAGAGCAAGGGTCTTATTTCTGGAACCTTCGATGTCTTCCCGAGGTTTGGTGGGATAAATAACATCATGGGCCAGTAGTCTCCCTGTACCGTCCAGCGCCACAATTTTGCAACCGGTTCGGTATCCGGGGTCCACACCCAGTACAGGAATATTTCCGGCTGGAGCTGCAAGGAGAAGCTTCTCAAGATTGGCGGCAAAAACGGAAATTGCCTCGTCATCCGCCCTCTTCTTCATCTCTCCCCGGATGTCCAACTCAATGGAAGGCAATACCAGCCGAACCAGGGCATCGTCCAGCACAGCACACAGCCATTCCCGATAGGGATGGGAAACTGGGACCATCCGTTCCGCTTCCAGTCTTGCGATAACCTCTCTGTCCACTTCCAACCTTGTTTTCAGTACCTTTTCCCGCTCTCCCCTGCGAATCGCCAACACCCGATGGGACGGAATGGCAGATGCCGTTTCCCGATACTCATAATATTGTTCATACTTGGAGCGTTTACCTTCCCATTCTTTTACCGCCATACTCTCCAGTACGCCTTTGCGGTAAACAAAACCACGGACCCTTTTGCGAAAATCGGCATTCTCGGAAAAAAGTTCTGCCACAATATAACCGGCTCCGGAAAGGGCAGTTGCAACATCTTCAACACCTTTTTCAATATTGACAAATTCGGACGCGAGTTCAGCCAGCTCCGAACCGGAGCCGGACAGGATGGCGTCTGCCAGTGGTGCTAATCCCTGCTCCCGTGCAATCGTCCCTTTTGTTCTACGCCTGGGTTTGAATGGCAGGTAAAGATCCTCCAATTCCTGTTTTACATGGATGGATTCAATTTTCTGTTTCAGTTCAACGGTCAGCTTTCCCTGTTCTTCAATTGTTTTCATCACAGTTATCTTGCGTTCATTCAGTTCTTTTAGATATGAAAGCTCTTCTTCCACCGTAAGAATGGAAACCTCATCCAACCCGCCGGTCTTTTCCTTCCGGTATCGGGCGATAAAGGGAACGGTGCTCCCATCCGCCAATAGTTCCGTAATCGCATTTACCTGCTGTTCCGTAATTTCCGCTTTCGCAGCCACCCATTGTCTGTCCTTCGTATTCAGCATCAACACTCTCCAACTTTTCGATAGTCCATTTTAACATCCTATTGAAAAAAGTAGAGAGAAGGTTGAGGCCAAGGTTGAGCGAAGACAAGAAGCAGTCCACCCCCGATATTTCCCTTCTGAAACTCAACCTCAACCTTGCCTGGGCTTCTCTTCACTCATCCCGTTCTATGTTAAAATATGTTCGTTTGGATTGAAGATTCCAAGAATTGGAGGAAATATGAAAAAACTGATTGTACTGGTAATGGCTATGGTATTTGCCGGATTATCTCTATTCGCCGGGACGCCGGGACAGGATCATGCCGTTTATGAAGTCCAGAAACCGGACAAGGTTTTGAAAAAACTGAAAGACGAAAGCGACAATCTGCTGAAGTCGGTACAGAAAAAACGGGAAGCCCATGAAAAGATGTTGAAAGAGGAAAAAGACAAAAAGAAGAAAGAAAAGAAACGCTTCTGGATGGATTTTTCCAACGTAAAAGTACCGGCTTCTCCTGATGCATTCAAATCATCCTTTCATTTCCCCCCGGTTCCCCAGTATTACACCGGAACCTGTTGGTCTTTCAGTACAACGTCCTACATGGAATCAGAAATCTACCGACTGCATAAAAAGAAAATTAAGCTCTCTGAAATGTATACCGTGTATTGGGAATACGTCGAAAAAGTCCGGCGCTTTGTCCGCGAATACGGACATTCCCTGGTGGATGAGGGGTCAGAAGCTGATGCCATTCCCGCAATCTGGCGCAAATACGGTATTGTACCGGAGTCTGCCTATCCCGGTTACGTCAACGGAAAGAATGAATTCAATCATCTTCTCCTGATGAAAGAATTGAAGGGCTATCTGGATTACGTGAAGAAACTGGACATGTGGGATGAAACGGAAATCCTGGCCCATACCCGCACAATTCTCAACAAATATCTCGGTGTTCCGCCAACTTCATTTCAGTACGAAGGGAAAGACTACACGCCGGTAACATTTTTGACCAATGCGTGCGGTCTGAACATGGATGATTACCTGGAATTTACCTCCTTCGAATACATGCCGTTCTGGCAGAAGGGTGAGTACAAAGTGCCGGACAACTGGCGCCATGCAAAGGATGCGTACAATGTCCCTTTGGCAACCTGGTACAGTATCCTGAACAAAGCCATGAAAAACGGGTTTACCATCGCCATTGGCGGCGACGTATCTGAGCCGGGATACAGGGGTACTTTTGATGCGGGAGTTGTGCCTGATTTTGACATCCCGGAAAAACTGATCAATCAGGATTCCCGAGAAATGCGTTTTTATAACCGCACATCCACAGATGATCACGGTATTCATATGGTGGGCTGGACCCACTTCGACGGCCATGACTGGTACCTGATCAAGGACTCTTCCCGAAGTGCCCGGAAGGGAAAATTCGAAGGCTACATGTTTTACCGGGAAGATTATGTCAAACTGAAAATGCTGGATTTCATGATAAATAAGAGCGCTGTAGATCCGAAAATCCTGAAACAATTTGACGAAAAAGAAACACCGCCTAAACCCGCAAAATAATAAATACGGTCGGATTGGCCATAAAGAAAGCCGTGGGTTTCAAACCCCACGGCTTTCCTGTTTTTTACTTTTTCAAACCATCCACTATTCAGTTCTTTTCCGAATTTACTCCGGACTCAAATGGTTCCCTTTCCTCTCTCTGTTCTACGCGCCGCCAATCTGATCGAACACCTTCTTCATCATCTCCTCAAAATCCTCAGGATCAGAATCAACCAACACAGCATCCACAACCTTTTCCGCCTGGCTTTTTTTGTAGCCGAGATTCACCAGCACGTTCAATGCGTCATCCCTGAAACCGGAGACACCCGGAGATAATTCAGTCATGTCCGATTCATCGTGGGCAAGCTTTCCTTTCAGTTCCAGTATGACCCGCTGAGCCGTTTTCTTCCCAATTCCGGGGATCCGGGTAAGAAACGAAATATCTTCGCTGTCAATTGCTGCTGCAACCTCTCCGGCAGGATGCGGTGAGAGGACTCCCAATCCCGTCTTCGGACCGATTCCGCTGACAGAGATCAACTTCTCAAAAAGTTCTTTCTCGCGAAGCGAGGCAAAGCCATACAGCTCACTTCGGTCTTCCTTTACGTGATGATAAATTTCCAGCGATACCGGCTCTCCCGTCTGTGGAAGGGAGCAAAAGGTTTGAAAGGATATGGCCACCTGATAGCCGACGCCACCTGTCATCAAAATGATGCGGTCAGCTTCTTTACGAAAGAGTTTTCCTTCGAGAAAACCGATCACTTAATCACATCCCACTCTGCAAATCTCTCGTTTCGGATATTCGCCTTTCCGAGAGTCTGATATTCGATTTCATGATTGTACCCCCATTTCAAAAGCGTGGAATCTCCTCCGCCACGGGTGGTGATGAGAAATCGATTTTCAATGCCACCAAACCAGAAGCACCGGTCGCCCTGCCAATCCCGATCACCCGCATTGACATCCACAGGAAACCATCCGATTTTCGGCAGATAAATTTCCGCCCAGCGATGATATGCTGTATCGACAGAAGATGCCTCTCCCCGGACAACCATTGAGCCCACGTACCGTGCAGGTATACCTGCAGCCCGGCAAAGGGCGATGTAGGCAAACGTGTATTCCGAACAGGATCCGGTTCCCCGCTCAATAACCGTAGGCGCGATATCCCAGCCGCCCACCATCTGATAGTTGATTCGGCCGGTAAGAAAATCGAAGAGTTTTCTCGCTATGAAGTACGGATTCTTTTCATGACCAACAATTGTTTTTACCTTGTTCTGGATATATTCACTTTTCACCCGGTACTTATCCCCATCCTGAAGATAAGTCTTCGCAATTTCAGCCGGAATTTCCGATAAAGCGCCCACTTCATGGGGGAAAATCTTGGTAGAAATACGGTAAAAAGTACCCTCCGCATCCATACGAAGTGATTCCTTTTCACCCGGCCCCATCCTTTTCATTTTGTAAACAGCCGCTTTCTGACCCCACTGGTCCGTTTCAATCCGGGCACCATCCGTCCAGGTTATTTTATTCAGCTTCTGATTGGGTCCGTCCACGGGGATCGCCACGGTAACAGTGCCCCCGGTGATATAGCCCGGCCCAAGGTTCTGTACTTCCGTGAACAGCGTGGCATGCCCTTTCCTCTCGTCGGACCGAACACACTTGCCGTTGAGGCTGTACACATCCGCCACATACAGCTTGTCGGTTTCATAGTCAGACGCGTAGACTTTACCGCCGTCCACCCACAGACCATCTACAACCGGACCGGGAGCGGATACGTAGAAAATTGTATAACCGGTACGAATGTCTACCATGTAAATTCGGTCCTTCTTGCTGTCAGCCGCCCACAGGTAGCCGTTTTGATCGTAGGCCAGAGCGGAAACAGATGGAGACGGAGACTTGATAAATGCCAAGGTTGTTCCATCCGCGGGGTCCACCTGCTGAATCTCTTTGCCACCCTTCGCCGACACCCAGACATTTCCGTCCCGATCACAAGCCAGCCCTGTAACATGAGCAAGGGGAGAGTCAATCGTGCGAACACATTCCCCCGTTTTCGGGTCAATGAAATAAATTCGCCCGTTTTCTCCATCTGCTGCCACAAGATTCTTGCCATCAAATGAAAGAGCAGAAGGTTCATATGCAGGGAACTCGACAGAACCCGTCCGTTTCCCCAGTCGGTTCACAAAAAAAATCACATCTTCGTGTCGATCCGTCAGGGCAAATTCTCCATTGAATCCTACCAGCCCAGTGCTGAATGCGCCTGGAAGCGCGGCCACTTCCGAGAAGAGACCATCCGCAGACACAAAATATCCCTCCCCACTGCTTTTGGTAATATCGCAGGTCTGAGAAAAAGCGGGGAAAATCAGAAAAACAAATGCGAAAAGTAACGGAACCCGGATCAGTCTTGTCATTTTGCTTCGGTTCCTCCACTGACACCTTCAAACCGGAATGAAAATCGGCTGATCGCTGTCGATGGATCTTTAAATTGAAAACTGAAGATAGCTGTCTGCCCCACCGCGATATTCGTGGCAATCTGACTGGCAGTTTCAGCAAAAACCTTACCATTGGCGTCCAGCGCTTGCACAACCATTTTTAAGTTATGCACAGTTTCAGTCATGTCATTCTTTACTGTACCTTCGAAAGTGACCGTATCTCCCGAACGAGTCGTTTTCTGGGTTACAACATTAATTGAAACTGCAGGCACTGCTTCCGGAACCTTCTTTTCTTCCTGCTCTACCAGGGCATATGGTTTGTAAGGAACCGTCCGCTCCACGTTATCTTCAGTAAGGATTAGAGATCCCGGCTTTGCCTTCTCTGTTTTCTTTTCAGGAGACATCTGGCCCTTTTCGGCGACCGCGGTATCTGGGACCTCTGTCTGATCCATCTTCTTCACCGACTTAATCAGCCTACTTTGTATCGACATTTTCTTTCCATCTTTTTCTACAACCAGGAGCTGAGCGCTTTTCTTTACGACTCGGTCGCATTTGAGGACGGAACCGTCGTTAAATGTAACCAGCACATCCCCGAAGGACGCGATGGCCAGAAAGAAAACCGACAGTAGCAGTGCTTTTCTCATGACTCACCTCTCTCGTATTAGAATTGCTGTATATCCAAGGGTATGGTCACATAATTTCCACATTCTGTCAACTGGCTCAGACAGAATGAGGTAACCCAACAGTATTGGAAGAAAGGGAAGTAAAAGGACGAACAACAGGGGATGACGGACAGCAGACTTTAACAGACTGGCAGTCCGATAGTGAAAGACGCGAAACAGTCCACCCATTGATTCCAGAGATTCCACTCGGAATCCGGCCTCTACCGCAAGCCTTGTGAATCCATACTTTGTAAATCGAAAAAAATCGTTGGGCTGCTGGTGTTCCTCCCACAGAAGAGGAATGACAAAGAAGCCACGTCCACCAGGTCGGGTAACACGAGCCATTTCAGCCATTGCAAGCCATGGGGAATGTAAATGTTCCATCGTCACCACAGATAACACGCCGTCCACAGACGCATCTTTCAAGGGAATTCGATGCAGATCGCCAACAATATCCAATGCCGAATAATCCCAGTTCGCGTCTCCAATGGCCGCATCAAGTCCGATCAAACGACAATGGGCAAACAGTTCATGGTATTGTCCTTCACCGGCACCCGCATCCAGTAGTAGGGCGTTATCCGGAACAGTTTCGGCAAATGCAGAAATCCGTTGTCGGATCTCCCTGTGAAAGGGGTCCAGAAGGGACCTAATCCATTTCCACATAAGACAATCCTACTCCGGAAGCAAATGACAGGGCTGCCACAGGGTAGAGCCATTTCCCGTAACCGATACCACCAATCGCAAGAATCAGGAAGCAGGGAAGCATGGTATTGACAAACAATGCCTTATAGGTCGTTGCCGGATCCTTTCCTTTCCGGATTCCACGCCGTCCCATAATGTAAGCCAAACC
>CAZRHT010000017.1:1174-46465 GCA_964599895.1 uncultured Holophagae bacterium | reverse complement strand
AAATTCTCCACGTCGCTTGTAATGGTCAACTGTCCGCCGGGCTGAAGTCCCTCAACCATCAGGGTGTCAATCATGGCACGACGGGAATAAATCCCCGCTGTGTAACCTGCCGCGCCACTACCGATAATCACAAGTGGCCAGTGCTGTTGAGTTGTCATGTTATCTCCTTCGTTTAATATTCTTTCAGTTGCATTATAGCTTCAAAACAAAGCCCACGCAACCGCATCCCTGGGCATAGACTCACCGCAGAGATTGCCGAGTGCGCGAGGGGGTAGGAACCCTCACTGCCACTGAAAGCGGCAGTACGGGGCTTTCCCCGAAGCGCCGCTTTTGAGCGAGCTCAACACTTTGCTTCGTGGCAAGTCCCTATTTCAAAAACTTTGTTTTTGAAATGCGGGTTTTGGTAAATGTGTAAGTTATCAAGAGATCTCCCTCCTCCTTTCCAATGACGCTCAAGTCTCGGGCCATCTGACACCTTTCACTTCCTCCGGTTCGGAACTCATGACCACGAGGTCAATTCTTCCTCCCTCCGGTCACAAGCGGTGCCATCTGCCCCAATCCATCGCGTCCCATTCTGGGGGTGAGAGTACTCTCCCTCCCCACAATGGATTTGAGGAATTGTATTCCTTTTTTGAATGGAACCCCGGCTGCTGCGCAGGCCGGGGAAACGAGAAGTTTGAGTCTGAGCATAAGTTTAAGTGAAGAAAAGAGGAGTTGCCAGCTCCCTGTTTTTCTTTCCCTGCTAATCAATAGGTCACAAGTCACGGCCCCAAGCAGAGGAATTCCGATACGTCATTGCGCAGGTGATAGCCAGGCGTTATGCGACACGTAGTGTCAAGAACCATTCTTACACGATGGTGGTGGTAATTTCCAGAAACAAAAAGCTTCTTCTTGCCTTTTCCTGGTGTGCTTTGCGAGAGAACTTTATCCTCTCCGGGACGAGTAAGAGCAGGAGTAGGAGTAGGGGTTTGAGAAAATACAGGACAGAGAGTGGAACCATGGCATATCCAATTCCCTGATTCTTCTCCCTCTTCCCCCCAACTCCTACCCCAACTCCTACTTCTAATTCCAGCCCTTCGGGCTGGAATTAGTGATGGAAGATGGCGATAAAGACACCGGCAGCAATGGCAGAGCCGATAACTCCAGCCACATTGGGTGCCATGGCGTGCATCAGCAGGTGATTGTCTTTGTCATACTGGCGCCCGAAATGATGAACCACCCTGGCGGAATCCGGTACGGCAGAGACGCCTGCGGCTCCGATGAGGGGATTGATTTTTTCTTTCAGGAAAAGGTTCATCAGTTTTGCGAAGAGCAGACCCCCTGCTGTGGCAATGGCAAAAGACAGGAGACCCAGCCCGAAAATACCAATGGATGTGGTGTTAAGAAACTGAGATGCCTGGGTACTGGCTCCCACCGCGAACGATAGCAGGATCGTGCAGGTGTCCAGCACGGACGTGGAAGCAGTTTTGGCAAGACGGTCGGTGACACCGGATTCCTTCAAAAGATTGCCCAGCATGAGCATTCCCACCAGAGTGATGGAGCCCGGGGCAATCAATGCGGCTACCATGAACGCGATAATGGGAAAGAGGATTTTCTCCCGCTTACTGACTCGCCGGGGCGGTTTCATTCGTATTTTTCGCTCTTTTTCAGTGGTCAGCAGTTTCATGATGGGCGGCTGGATTACCGGTACAAGTGCCATGTAGGAATAAGCCGCAATGGCAATCGGGCCCAGCAGGTGCGGTGCAAGCTGGGAGGAAAGAAAGATAGATGTCGGTCCGTCGGCACCGCCGATAATGCCGATGGATGCTGCTTCCCGGTTCGTGAAGCCGATGAGAAGTGCTCCTATGTATGTGCCGAAGATTCCAACCTGAGCAGCGGCTCCGAGAAGCAGGGATTTTGGGCTTGAGATAAGTGTGGAGAAGTCAGTCAGCGCTCCGATACCAAGAAAAATAAGCGGGGGGAATACGCCGGAGGTGACTCCGTAATAGATCAGACTGAACACACTTCCTTTGTCGTAAACACCGATCGGCAGACCGGACAGGTAGGGCATGTTGCCAACGATTACGCCGAAGCCAATAGGAAGGAGCAACAGCGGTTCATATTTCTTCACGATTGCGAGATAGATGGCAACGCATCCAAGCAACACCATGATGGTATTTCCCCAGGTGAGGTTGGCGAACCCGGTCGTACTCAGTGCTTTAATCAGGATTTCCATTGTTATCTCCTATTCCAACACAATGAGGACATCGCCTTCACTGATGGAATCGCCTTCCTTTACCTTTATTTCCCGTACGGTTCCATTTATGTGAGATTGAATTTCATTTTCCATTTTCATTGCTTCCATGATCATGACATCCTGCCCGGGCTTGACAGTATCGCCAACCTTTACCATAACTTTGAGAACGAGACCGGGCAGTGGTGCTACGATGGAAGATGCATTTACAACAGATGCAGGTTTGTGCGTGACCGGACCGGCTGATCGGGGATTCTCAATGGGTGCCTCAGAGAACAACATCTGAGTCGGGCCGACTGGGGCTGGACGGTGAGCCGGTTGCGGCTTAATATCTGAGACAGATTCGATGCCAAGGTCCTTCAGACCGACCTTGTAAGTTCGGCCATTGACTGTCAACACCGCTTCATAGGCCCCGAACTCATTGATTTCCACCGTATATTCTTTGCCGTCAATATCAAACTTTACTTCTTTCATTTCAATTTCCTCAAATGGTTCGGCGTTGTCCGTATTTGAAACCGAGGCGCCAGGCATTCTGCGCGTCATTTCCGTGAATAAATGTGACGTTACTCTGGATCGCGTCAAAATGTACTCTTCGGTACAACTCGATCAGTGCCGCGATGGCGATTTGATCCTCCACCGGCACTTCCTCTTGTGTCTGAGGGGCAGCAGCCAGTTCTTCTATGTCACCATCCGGTGCAATTGCCGGAGCTTCTTTTCTTACTTCTTTTTGCTCCAAAGCCGCAAAAACCCGATTGAATACATAAATGACACATGCAATCAGTACGAGACCACCGAACACGATCAACAGGCCGCCGATGGAAGTGGACACGCCGCTATTTTGAATGACATTCTTCCACATTCTATTTACCTACAAGGGAATGTTGCCGTGTTTTTTCGGCGGGTTTTCATCGCGTTTGTTCTGGAGCATTTCCAGTGCCTTGATGAGTTTATATCGGGTCATCCTGGGTTCAATTACTTCGTCTATGAATCCCTTGGATGCCGCAACATACGGATTGGCAAAGCGCTCCGTGTACTCCTCTATTTTCTCCTGGAGCTTCTCAGCCGGTTTTTCAGCTTCCCGGATTTCCTTTGAGAAAATAATTTCACTGGCGCCTTCTGAGCCCATTACGGCGATTTCGGCGGAGGGCCAGGAAAAAATCATATCTCCCCTGAGCTGTTTGGAGTTCATGACACAGTAGGCGCCACCATATGCTTTTCTCGTGATTACCGTGAGTTTCGGAACTGTGGCTTCCGCGTAGGCATAAAGAAGCTTGGCTCCGTGGCGGATCACGCCCCCAAATTCCTGAACCGTACCGGGCATGAATCCAGGGACATCTTCAAAGGTGATAACGGGGATATTGAAGGCATCGCAGAATCGCACAAACCGTGCCCCTTTTACGGAAGAATTTATGTCCAGAACACCAGCCAGGTGCTTGGGCTGATTGGCCACTATTCCCACTGATTTTCCGTTGAGCCGACCGAACCCGATGAGAATATTGGGTGCAAACAGGGGCTGAACTTCAAAGAAATGGCCGTTGTCCAGCACCATTTCCAGTGCCTTTCTCATATCATATGGCTTGTTGGGACTGTCGGGAACGATGTAGTTTAGTTCCTCGTCCAGGCGGTCAATGGGGTCACCTGTTTCAAGTATCGGTGGCTCCTCCATGTTGTTTTGAGGAATGTATGTAAACATTTCCCGCATGGCGCCAAACAGGGATTGCTCATCATCGAAGGTGAGGTGGGTAATCCCGCTCCTGGACGCGTGCATTCTGGCACCGCCCAGTTCTTCCGCTGTAACGTCCTCATGGGTGACAGTTTTTACGATTTTGGGCCCGGTCAAAAACATGTAAGCGGAATGTTTCACCATAAAAACGAAATCTGTCAGTGCAGGGGAGTAAACCGCCCCTCCCGCTGCCGGTCCCACAACTGCGGAAAGCTGGGGAATTACTCCGGAGGCGGTGACGTTCCGAAGAAAAATGTTTGTATAACCGGCAAGGGAATCCACACCTTCCTGGATCCTGGCGCCGCCTGAATCGTTGATTCCGATGATGGGCGCACCCACCTTCATTGCCATGTCCTGAATCTTGGCGATTTTCTCTCCCACAGTCTTGGAGAGGGAACCGCCGAAAACTGTAAAATCAAACGCATAGACAAAGACCAGTCGTCCGAAGATGGTACCGTAACCGGTTATGACGCCATCGCCAAGGTATTTTTTCTCTTCCATGCCGAACTCATGGCATTCATGGGTCCTCAGCGCGTCCACTTCCTCAAAGCTTTTGGGATCCAACAAAAGGGATACGCGCTCTCTCGCCGTTAATTTCCCTTTCCCGTGTTGTTTTTCAATTGCTTTCAGGCCGCCACCCACAAGGGCTTTTTCGGTGAGTTCTTTCAGTTCGAGCAGCTTTCGTTGCCGGCTCATTCTTATTCTCCTCCAGGTTCACAGATTTCAGTGAGAATCTTTCCCGATGATGACGGGTGCACAAACGCGATCTTAGTCCCATGCGCGCCATTTCTGGGCTGGCTGTCGATGAGCCGGACTCCAGCGGCTTTCAGGGTTTCAATTTGTTTTTCCACGGAATCGGTTTCATAGGCAATGTGGTGAATTCCCGGTCCCTTTTTTTCCAGGAAAGAAGCAATGGGACTGTCCTCGTCCGTGGGCTCCAGCAATTCAATTTTTACCTCGCCGCACTGAAACATGGCGATTCGCACCTTCTGATCGGAAACCGTTTCCTCACCGAGAAAGGTGAGGTTCAACACATCCCGGTAGAAAGGGATCTGCTCTTTCAGGGATGCGACTGCGACGCCAATATGATTGATCTTATAAATCATGGATCAAACCTCCAATTCTGTTCTGATTCCGGGGCGTTCCAACGATATCGCCAAACGAATGCCTGTCTGATATTGTTCACCATCTTATCGAACGCAGACCTGATGTTCAAATCAGAATGTCGACCGCCCCGGGCCGAGAACGCACCCATTGTAGACTCATGTGATTCAATTCACAACATAAAAGAATAAGTTTTTTTCGGGGGATCACAATATAAGAAGGGTTAAGATATTAATATATTGAAAAATAAGGAGAAAATAAATTAAAAGCCGGGGTTGTTTCTGTGGATTGTCCTAATGGGGGGCAGTTTCAGGGCAAATATTGGCCTCTTCTTTTCGACCCAATGGAAATTCCGACAATACCATGGCAGCCACAATGAGAAGTCCACCCAGCGCGCGGTGGGGAACCAGCAGTTCGTTTCCGATGGTCCACGCAAAGAGCGCGGCAAAGACCGGTTCCATAGAGAAGACAATGGCAACTTTAACGGGGCCGGTATTCCGTTGGGCCACAAGCTGGATGACGAAGGCACTTACGGTGGGGAAAACCGCCAGAAAGAGTATCACTCCCAGTGCTGAGCTCCAATTACAGGCTAAGGAGACCCCGGTTGAAAGTCCGGCAAAGATGCTGAGAACTCCGACTACCAGCATTTGCTGAAAATTCAAAACGAAGGGGTCAGAGCCGCTCTTCATGTAGCGGTCTGCTACCAGGATGTGGATGGCATAACCCATGGCCGCGAAAAGAGTAAGAAAATCGCCGAAATTGGCATCATGAAGCCCCCCGGTCAGCACGAACAGACCGGAGACAGCCAGAGCCACTGAAAGGAGTTTCATCCGTGAAGGTAGTTTTTTTAGAAAAATGAATGAAAAAATTGGCACAAATACGATAAACAGGCCGGTGATGAAGCCGGAATTCGATGCGGTTGTAAACTTCAGACCGATGGTCTGGGGAACGTAGATTGTCCAGAGAAAGAAACCGAGAATCAGGCCCTGTTTCCAGTTGGAAAACGGATTCCTTTTTAAGAGAATGAGAATGGCAAGCATCAACAAAGCCGCAATCAGGAAACGGTAGCCAAGTAGTCCCAATGGTGAAACATGCTGCAAAACATCCTTGACCATGAAGAATGTTGCACCCCAGATTGCTGCGCAATACAGCAGACCGGCATCAGAAAGCAGTGCCTTCCAGCGTTTCATTCCCACCTCCTCAATTGGCCCATTGTACCGTATTTTCTGAGCTTGAATCCAACAGCTTTCAGTGCTCAATTCCGAATTATTGGGGGAGCTTTCTGTCCTAATCTTTCCGTTTTTGATAAGAATCAATTTTTTCTGCTACAATTCTGGCAATATCAGTTCAGCAAAACCCGGGTGCGATCCGACATAATCGGAAAGCAGCAGGTTTGATGATATCCGGGCGGTGCTATGATTTGAAAAGGAGGTCGCAATGGGTCAATCCTGGTTGGACAAGTTAATGAGTAAGAAGGGATTATACACGGTGTTCTGGGTTACCGCCATCGTGATGGTTGTGGCACTGATTGGATTTACCAGCTTACTGGTGAAAGAGGTTCCACCGATTCCGCAAAAAGTCCTGTCTTCGAGTGGTTCAATTCTCTATACCTATGATGACGTGGTAGCTGGAAAGGGCTATTTTCAGGAATTTGACCTGATGGATTATGGCACTATGCTGGGCATGGGGGCATACCTTGGGCCCGACTTTACTGAAGAAACCCTGCATCGGCGCATTGAGGCCCTGTACGATGCTTTTGCCAATGAGGAATTCGGCGTCCCGTCCAGGAGCCTGACCGATGTTCAACGGGGGAAGGTCAAGGAAATGGTAAAAGCCGACCTGAACAAAACCGTGTTGAACAAGAAAACGGTTGTATATTCATCGGAATCTTCTGAAGCATACAACAGGAACATTCAATACTGGATTGACTTTCTGGTCAATGGAGATAAGAAGCTGGCATGGCCCGGTGGTGTAATCAACACGGAAGAGGCGCGGAAAATTGCGATGTTCTTTGACTGGGGCCAGCTGGTGGCTTCGACAAAACGGCCGGGGACTAACCGGACCTGGAGCAACAACTGGCCTTCAGAACCATTAATTGACCAGCATGTTGGCTGGTCCAGCGTGTTCTGGTCATTAATGGAGGTGTTGCTTCTCTGGACCATGACCATCCTCGTCCTCTATCTGATGTATGAATATTTTGTCAAGAAGGATAAGGATGCGGTAATGGAAGAACCGCTGGTGCTGGACTCCCTCTTTCCCTCCCAGAAGAAGTTGTTCAAGTACTTGCCCGTTGTCGCCCTGTTTTTTCTTATTCAAGTAATTCTCGGGGGCTACATTGCTCATATCTACACCGAGCCGGCGAAGAATTTCATCCTGAGTCAGAGCATCCTGCCATTCAACGTAATCCGCGCGCTGCACATTAATATTGCCATTGTCTGGGTTGCCGTTGGCTGGCTGGTGGGTGGAATGTTCATTGCCCCTCTGGTTGCAAAACAGGATCTGCGATTCCCCTGGCTTGTGGATGTTCTATGGCTGGCGCTGGTGATAGTTGCGGCCGGCGGTATTTTCGGCATCTATGCCGGTGCAACCGGCCATTTGCGGGACACCTGGTTCTGGCTGGGCAATGAGGGCCGTGAATATCTGAACCTTGGCCGGATCTGGGACATTGGCCTTGTGGTGGGTCTGGTCCTGTGGTTTCTGATGGTCTTCAGTACCATCCGGAAATCCAAAGAAAACAACGTAATGGTGGGAACCATTATCTGGTCGGCTTTTGGCATTGCCACCTTGTACATGGCAGGGATGGCACCGGTCCAGAAAATCATGCCGAATTTCACAGTAGATGATTACTACCGCTGGTGGGTGGTCCACCTCTGGGTAGAACTGACGTTTGAGCTCTTTGCGGCCGGTGTATTGGCCTATCTCGCGGTGTTGCTGGGATTGGTTCCCAGGAAAACGGCTGAAAAGGTTATGCTCTTTGAGCTGGTGCTGGTGATGCTTTCAGGAACCCTCGGCGTCGGCCATCACTTGTGGTGGCAGGGGCTGGATGAGTACTGGGTGGCAATCGGTGGAGCGTTCTCCGCAATGGAACCGGTACCGCTGGTAATCCTGATGATTGAGGCATGGAAACAGTACAAAGATACCAAACTCAAAGGAAATGAATTTGCCTTTACTGTTCCCTTTATGTGGCTGACAGGGTCAGCCTTCCTGAACTGGTATGGCGCGGGTGTTCTCGGTATGGTGGCGAACCTGCCGATAGTCAACTACTATTCCCACGGAACATACCTGATTATGCCCCATGGCCACGTGGCATTGCTGGGCGCGTTCGGATACATCTCCATTGCCTTCATTTATATTGTTGCCCGTTCAAAAGCATTGGCGGAAGGCCGTGTCTGGGATGATAAATTCAGCAAAATCGGCTTCTGGCTGGTGACAGGTGGTATTGTTCTGTTCTCCATTCCAACCCTGATTATCGGGTTCCATCAGACGGAAATTGCCTATAAGCTGGGCTATCATGCGGCCCGGGCAAGGGAAACCGTGGAAGCGGTGAAGGGATGGATGTGGTTCCGAATTCTTCCGGATAGCATGATTATCTTTGGTGCCGGCGCTATATTTCTGGATATTGTAAAGAAGACATTCCTGTCAAAGAAAGCATAAGGCAGGGCCTTCGGGCCGAAGGTTGAATGCTGAATTTTGACCATTGAATTGTTGAGAGAGAAGGGGGAAATAATTGCCCCTTCTCTTTTTTTGTTCCCTTTCTTTCAAAACACAGGACACAGGCGCCGCAGGCGCACAGAACACTTCCCATCCAACAATGTTATAATCCTCATCAGACAAAAAAGTGGAAGAGAGGAGGCAGTAATGGTTGAAGAAACAATCCACAAAGTTGTGAAAGAACTGAGTACGACGGAAAGTTATCGCGCGGTGTACCGGTCAGCGAAAAAGGGGGTAACCATGCCCTCGATTGACGCGCTGGAGGAAATAATGACCTACCTGCGTCGGATCCTGTTTCCGGGGTATTTTGCCCATTCAGAGGTCACGCCGGACACCATGCACTACTACATTGGCGCGAATGTGGATAAGGTTGTGCGGCTCCTCAGCGAACAGGTTCATCGGGGCTTCTGTTTCCCTTGCCAGGATGAAGGAGATTCGGCTTGTGAGGAATGCGTGAAAGATTCGCAGGAGTTGACCCTGCAGTTTATTGCCCGTTTACCGGAGATCCGGCGTCTCCTTGCCACAGACGCGCTGGCAGCTTATCAGGGGGATCCGGCTGCAAAAAACGTGGGTGAGACCATTTTCTGTTATCCCAGTCTCCGGGCATTGACCCATCATCGAATTGCTCACGAGCTTTATAAAATGGGTGCGCCACTGATCCCGCGGATCATATCCGAGCGGGCCCACTCTGAAACCGGAATTGACATTCACCCGGGCGCGGAAATCGGTGACCATTTTTTCATTGACCACGGAACCGGCGTTGTGGTGGGGGAAACCTGCATTATCGGACACCATGTACGGCTATATCAGGGTGTGACCCTTGGGGCCAAGAGTTTTCCGCTGGACAAGGACGGCAAGCCGGTCAAGGGCATTGCCCGCCATCCTATCATTGGAGACAATGTCACCGTTTATGCCGGTGCGACCGTTCTGGGACGCGTTACCATTGGCGCAGGGAGTGTGATTGGCGGAAATCTCTGGGTGACCGGGGACGTGCCACCGAATTCCCGAATTTCCCAGGGTGAATTTCGTACAACACCCCTGCAGGACGGTGCGGGAATATAGCGGCAAGAGTAGAATGATGAGTGTCAAATGGTGAATATTGAATGAAAGGGACGAGAGGGAACAGACCAACTCTTCTTTTTTGCTTAATCTGAACCTTGTTTCTACTTAGTCTTGGAATTCAGGGGGGACAATGAGCAGCTATCGGAGCCGGATTTTGTTGTGGATACGCCTCCTTTTCCCCGGGGGAGCGCTCTTTTTTGCGGGGGTATGGGGAATTCCCCGCATACCCCGGACGGCGGTCCCTCTTTCAACCCTCTTTGCGGCATTTCTCTTCCTGTCCGCAGCAGCACTGCTTCTTGCATGGCGATTCCATCGGGACAGTGCCTTTTTCTCTATCCTGATTATAGTAGTGGCGTGGCTGGCTGTGAGTCTTGTTCCCATTCCAAATGGAGCCAAGAGGCTTCAGGGCATTCCCCAGTTTCTTACTGCTCTGGTGACGATTGACATCGTCCTTTTCTTTCTCTTCGAGGACCGGGGATTGTTTTCTATTTATGGCCTGGTAAGACTGCTGTTCGTTGCCATTCAGGCTGTTGGCATGACACTACTATTCAAGTCGGGCAATCCGGGATTGGCAGGAAAGTGGTTTGAAGACTTGTGGTACAGCATAACCACTACGGGGAATATGCCATTCATTCTTGTTTCAATTGGTCTGGCTATCCTTCTCATAAAATTCCTGCGAATTAGATCGCCTTTGGCTGCCGGAGGATTCTGGTCATTGATTGCGGCATTTTTCATGCTTTCTGCAACCCATTCCCGATTCCTCACCACTTTCTGGGCGCTGCTCTCGGTTGGAGTTCTGGTGGTGGCTATCGTGGAACAATCATTTCAACTTGCCTATCATGACGAACTGACCGGATTGCCCGGACGCCGTGCTTTGAACGAGTTTCTCGCTGCCACATCCGGTCCCCTGACTGCACTGATGGTGGATATTGACTACTTCAAACGCTTCAATGACCGCTACGGACACGATGTGGGAGATCAGGTATTGAAACTGGTAGCTTCCCGACTGGCCAGTGTGCGTGGCGGCAAAGCGTACCGCTATGGCGGCGAGGAATTTGTCATGATTTTTCCTGGAAAGTCGATGGATGAGGTACAGGAGAAGGCAGAAGAAGCAAGAGGGGCTGTCAAGCAGGCGGAATTTGTGCTGCGCCATCCGTGGAAGCGCAGGAAAGGGGGACCAAAAAAGCGGAGTGCCGGCAGTGTTTCAGGGAAAAAGCTTTCCGTCACCGTCAGCATTGGCATTGCAGAAACAAGTATAAAAAATCCCTCTCCCGATGCTGTTATCAAAGCAGCGGACAAGGCGCTTTACCGTGCGAAACGTGCCGGTCGGAACCGGGTATCCAGATAGATTAGTAGGAATAGGAGTATGAGTGAGAAAGTGCGAGTGAATGTGAAAGTGCGCGAGGGGAAGAGTCACCTAACCCATGCCTTTTCCCAAGCAAGTCACAAGTCACTTGGCAGCGACGCACCAATGTCACTGCTTTTTTGCCACACAGATAGCAGCAGGGCTATCCAGCGAGAAGGGATCACCTTTATAATTTCCGAACCACATCTGGTCAGAAAATCCGGCCTTCCGCAAGGGGGATTGTAACAGAGATTTTGTAGCGGGGAAGAGACGGCATTCACCAGTCAGTTTTTCGCCGGTTGACATGTCTTCAAGGGTTGTGATGAAGCGGATACCGACATTATCTTCGGCCCACTGGTAGCGCCGCAGGAATTGAAAATTGTTGACGGATATTACGGGAAAATCTGGCAGATATTGCTCTGAGAGACGGTCAAAATTCACAAGTTGGAAAATGAACTGTCCTCCGGAGTTCAACAATCGTCCCACATCCTCAAGAAAACCATTGATTGCGGTGGGATCAGCAAGATGTGCGAGGGTGTTTCCAAGGCAGAGCACTGTTGTAAAAGACAGAGGGGGGAATTGTTGTCCCATTTCTTCCATGCCCACCGCGTAAAAAGGAATGTCTCCATTGGACAATATTTTTGCCTGTCCCACCATTTCCCGATCCGGTTCCAGGCCTGCAACGTTGTAACCCAATCCGGCAAGCTTACGGCAGAGCTCTCCTGTTGCACATCCCACGTCCAGAATGGCCCCATCGGAGGACAATGTTGATGGCAAATATTTCTGAACAAAGGCAAGGGTAAGCGGTTTCAGGGGGAAAATTTCTTCATAAACAGATGCAAGGTTTTCATACATGAGATATGCCCATGTCTTCCGGTAAGAAGATTTGTTCCCGTTCCAGCACAACGCCATGCGTTTCCTTCACCTTTTTCTGAACCAGTGCAATCAGGTTGCGAATGTCCGTGGCAGTGGCATGGCCCAGGTTTACAATGAATCCCCGGTGTTTTGTGGATACCTGTGCGTCTCCCACCCGCATTCCGCCACAGCCGGACACTTCGATGAGGCGCCCGGCGTAATCGCCGGGAGGGCGTTTGAATACACTTCCGCCATTGGGATATTCCATGGGGAATTTGCGGAGTCGCTCTTCTTTGATCCGTTCCATTTCCGCTCGGATTTCCTTTTCCGGTTTTCGCATTGTGGCGGCAAAAGCCGCCTGGATCACCACCATCTTTTCTTCTTTGAACCGACTGGTTCGATAGCCGAAGTTACATTGATTTCCTGGCAGTGAAATGACACGATTCCCCGGTGTCATGGCCTGAACGAAACAAGTAACATGTTTCATTTCACCATCATTGTTGCCGGCGTTCATGATCAGGGAGCCTCCGACGGACCCGGGAATATCGTAAAGAAACTCAAACCCACTGATCCCGTGTCGGGCAGTGAAAAGTGCAAGGTTTTCCATGGAAACACCACATTCCGCAACGATTTTACCGTCCTGAAGTTTCAACTGGTTGAGATTAGCGGTAAAAATTGTGATGCCTGGCAAACCATCATCCGACACAATAATATTGGCACCGCCGCCAATGAGGAAGAAGGGAAGCTGCCGGGAGCGGCACCAACTGATGAGAGTGCAAAGTTGTGAGGGGGAGTCGGGAAATGCAGCCAGTTCCGCGTCTCCTCCCACCTTGTAAGCGGTGTGAGCTTGTATCGGATAATTCTTTCGGTGTGAGATTCCTGAATGTTGTAAGAATGAATCCTCTGCCTTCATCTGAACTCCCTTATTCTTGTCCTGAACAGTATAGCATCAGTAACTTGCGAAGTGTGATTTGAGATTGGCCGGAAGAGGACAACGTGCGGGACGAAAGAGAACACTGCCCCGGTATTATCCGGGGCAGTGGTGGTTAGCGCAGTTTATGGGCAGGTCAGGGTGCTGCCGTCTGCCTGGGGGTTGTAACTGAATGAGGGAATGCCCATTGCGGAAATCGCCTGGATCCGGCTGCAATCATCGGGGCCGAAATAATTGCCCCAACACTTGAAGTCCTGCAACTGTGTACTGTGTGTGACATCCGGAATATCTGTCAGGAGACAATCATACAGGTACAGGTATTTCAATTGGGTGAGGGCGGACATGTCCGGCATGGATGTGAGCAATGTGTTCCGGGCGTCAAGGTTTTCCAACTCGGTGAAACCGGAAATGCCCGACAGGTCACTGATGTCGGTATTATCGCAGTACAGCCACTTCATGTGGGTAAAGGTAGATAGTCCCGGTATGCTGGAAATATTCATATCTTCACACCACAGATAAGCCAACTGTGTGTTTCCTGATAGATCCGGCAGGGACGTGAGGGGGTTCCCACTGCATCCAATCCACGTCAATTGCGTCATGGAAGACAGGGCGTCCAGCGAGGTGATATTATTGTCGCTACACACGAAAAAATTCAGGTCGGTGAGTGACGAAAGCCCCGGGATGGTAGACAGGTTATTGGAACTGCAGTCCAGGGCCTGCAGATTGGAAAACACCGATAGATCGTAGATGCTGTCCATCTGGTTGGATGAAAAACGGAGATTCGTCATACTGGCCGCCGAGGCCGTCAGGTCCGGCAGTGCTGTGAACTGGTTTCCATCAATCATCAGGAACTGGAGACCGGTGAGCGAGGAAATGCCTGGAATTTCACTCAACTGATTATTCTTCACCCAGAGCGTTTCCAGGGCAGTCATAGCTGAAACATCCGGTATACTCTCGAGATTATTGTTGTCCAGGTAAACGTAGAACATGCCCACCAGTGGATCGAAGCTGTCGATACGGACAATGTGATTGTTCGGCGCTTTCAGGACGCGCAGGTGGGACATGCCGGTCATGTCCGGGAGCCAGCTCAGGTTTTCGTTCTGGCAGATCAGGGTATCCAGATTTTTGAAAAGGAAGATCCTGGCTATATCTTTGATTTGGCCGTGCCAGGGATTGTTGACACCGGTATCAATTACGGTAACTGCTTCCCGCTCCGCCCGAGAGAGGAACCCGTCGCTGTTGGCATCAAAATTGGCAAGGAGATAGGCGTCAAATGCCGGGTCAGTTGCTCCGCTTTCCGTTTCGCGGTCCAGCTTTGTGCCCTGGAAGAAGACGTGCCGGTCCTGTGCCGTATTTCCGGTGATGGAAATGGGCGCCGTGATCGGCTGATCGGACCGGACCAGTACCATGTCAATGTCCGCATAGTTAACGCCGGTCCACATATCGCTTGAAAGCCCGACATACTTCGTATGTGCTGGGAGTATTTTGGAAAACGTGCCAAGAAGTACGCCATTCTTGTACGCGTCAATGGCGATAGCCACATCACCATCGGTTGAGTTACCAACACCGATACCGAACCACTGGAACCAGTCATGGATGGAGTTGGGCAATATCCATTCTCTGCTGGTGGCGTTGTCCAGGACAAAATCACTGATGGATAGAGAATTCTGATATTGATAGCTGAGTTTGATCCGTACCGTAGTATTAGCCGTCACGGTGGCGGTCCCTTCGTAAGCGAAGTCCGTTCCCGCTGACAGGACAAGGGAACCGTGGGCGGGAACTGAGGACAACACGTCTACCTGGTCGGGGGAACCGTCACTGTGCCAGCTGTTCAGTGTAACTGTTTCCACCTCGTCCGAAGTATTAATAGCTGTGATTGTGGTGTGCCAGTTGCTTTCCGCCACGTGGGGGACTGTGTATGTTCTGGAAGAGACAAAACCACCACTGGGAGTGTAGCCTTCCCCGAGGAAAAACAGATGCCGGTTCTGTTCGGTGTTCCCGATGATGGCGACGGGAGGTGGAATCGTGATATCCGAATCAATCGTGACCGTGTCAATGTCCGCGTAGTTGAGGCCGGGGAAGAAACTGGAGCTGACATCCACATACTTGCCGTTTGGCAGTACATCTATACCCGCAGTGCCAACTTGTACACCATCTTTGTAGGCGGTAAGGACAACATGGGCACTGCCGGTATTGAAATTGGCGAAGGCAAAACCCAGCCAGTCCATGTGGGAAAGATAGGGATTGGGGATAACCCAGGTTCTTTCGTATGTACCCCCTGGGCTGAATTGCTTCGGCAGCATGAATTCCGCAAGGGAGTGGGATGTACCGTATTGGTAGGATAGTTTCACCCGCACTGGTGAGTCCAGTTGTGCCTCGATTTCAGCCACCCCACCATATCCGAACAGGGTATTGTCAAAGGCGGCTGCGCCGTCAGCCGGTATAACGAGATCACTGTAGGTAGTTTCCGATTCTCCAGTCGTATGCCAGTAGTGGAGTGTGACGGTCTGGTCAGCAATGCCGTCATTGTAAACCGTAATGGTGGTGGTCCACCCTTCTTCGGCAATGTGATTAACGAGGTAATATTCCTGGGAGAATCCCAGGATACCAAACATGAATAAGACGGAGATGATTAACGCACGTTTCATGATAACCTTCCTTTAAACAAAAATTATTCCTATTATCTGCTTGTGTATCAGAATTTGTCAAGGAATTTATCTTTGTTCGTGTTTTGGGTCACAATTGAATGATTATCTTTAGTTCCATGTTTTAGTTCCAGTGCCTTTTTCTGCCAGCATATCTGATAACAACTTGATAAATTAGTATGTTTGTGTAATTGTAATGTGCAGAAGACAGCCAATTTGAAATGCGGAGGAAATAGTGAGTCAGTCTCAAAACAAAAGCGGACATCCGGAGCCGACAGTTGTTCAAGGTGAAGAAAAACTGCTTTCCGATCCTGATAAGTGGGTTGATAATCATGGTAACTATTTATATAGGTTCGCTCTGTTGCGGATACACGATTCACAACTTGCGGAAGACATGGTTCAGGAAACATTCCTTGCGGCGCTGAAATCAAAAGGAGGCTTTGAAGGCCGAAGTTCCGAGAGGACCTGGCTCACCGGCATTCTGAAAAACAAAATAATTGACTACTATCGAAAGAACGCACGCGTGACCGGATTCTCCAACACGTTCGGTGCCGGGGACGTAGCTGATTTTGTTACGACTGGAAAAGCGAAAGGCCACTGGAAAAGCGGTTCGGCCCCATCCGACTGGGGCAAAAATCCACAACGTCTTCTTGAAAACAAGGAATTCAACAAGGTGATGGAGCGTTGTCTCGGCTATCTACCGCGTCATCTGGCAGCCGTGTTTTCGGCTCGCGAAATAGAGGGATGGAAGAGTGATGAAATATGTAAGGAATTCTCCTTTTCGACGTCTAATCTGTGGGTGATGCTGCATCGGGCACGAACTCAACTTCGGAGGTGTCTGGATGTTAATTGGTTCAACCCCTCGCCGGAGAAAGGATAAGCAATGAAGAAGAACGGAAGTTTCATGAAAATAATGATGCCGCTGATAGACAAACTCAGCCCGGCCTGTGATGTAATTACCCGGAAGATATCAGAGTCTATGGATCACCCGATTTCGTTTCGGGACAGGTTCCGGATTCGCTTTCATATCCTTTTTTGTGCTTTCTGTAATAGATATCGCCGCCAGCTCCTGGCGATACGGAACATGCTGGACAGAAACCGAGGCCGGTTGGAGGACGAGGACACAACCGACACACCGGTTCTTTCACCCGAAGCAAAAGAGCGAATCAAGCATTCCCTCCGAAAACCGGAAGAGAACTGAAGATATCCAAGATGATGCCAATCCCCGGCAGTATCCAGAATTGAATAATATTTTCAATAAGTTCCACAAAAACTAATCTTTTTTGTAAGGATTTGTGAACTTATCCGTCTAATCACCGAACGATCGATTGTGGCACGTCACGATTGAGAGTTTGGAATTGGAAGAAAGTTCGTTTTAATAACCACAAAAAGATTAGGAGTATGTATCATGAAATCAGCTCAGTTAAGAAAGTTTTTTCCGGCATTTGTCCTGGTGATGGTCATGTTCGGTGTATTCACACAATCCAATGCAGCCGTTGCCCAGGACAGCAATCTGGTCACGGTAAACGCAAAGGCACCCTTTGCGGAAACAGTAGCTGCCCTTCGCACAATGGTGGCAAAGAATGGAATGATGGTCCTGTCCGAGCTCAACCAGGGGAAGATACTTTCCATGACGGGACTGAAGGTGAACGCCGTCACACTGTTCATTGGTAACCCAAACATCGGTAAGAAACTGTTCTCTGCCAATCCGGGTGTGGGTGTTGCCATCCCTGTTCGAGTCAGCGTTTATGAGAGTAAGGACGGAAAAACTCACATAAACTACTTCAAACCATCTGCGCAGCTTGCATCTTTCAAGAGTGAAGTAATTCAGAAGACTGCCGCGATGCTGGACAAGAAACTGGGCATGCTGACATCCATGTTGTCCAAATAATTTCTTCAGGGGCGGCCGGTCATAAACTGGCTGCCCCTCTTCTTTCATCTAATAATAAAAAATAGTCTGGAGCGATAAAATGAAAATTACATCTACACACAAGAAACTTTTGCTGGTATTACTGGCCACGACGGCCGCGGGCGTGAGTCCCAATCTGTTTGTCGTGGCACAGGCGGGGTATTCTTCATTGCATCACCTGGCAATTGTTATTCTGTTTCCGTCTCTTCTCGTGCTCGCTATTCTCTACATCCTTGCTCGATTTTGGGAATACACAGACGTACACAGCCAGATAAGAAACGGCATCATTGCCGGGCTGGTTGCAACAGTGGGACTGGAGCTGGTTCGCCACATGGGATTCAGTCTGGGCGGCATGCCCGGCGATATGCCCAAACTGCTGGGCGTCCTGTTGTTTGACCGGTTTGCCCAGGGCCCCAGCACCTGGTCTACAGTAGCCGGATATGCCTACCATTTCTGGAATGGCGCCGCATTCGGTATCCTGTTTTCCCTTATTTTTGGCAGAGCCCGTATCTGGCTCGCAACCGGCTACGGCATCCTTATTGGCGTGGGATTCATGGTCAGTCCGGTGGCCATTGCCCTCGGCGTCGGCTACTTTGGCGTTGATTTCGGCTGGGGATTCGCCGCAACCGTGACGCTGGCTCACATTGCCTACGGTCTCATACTGGGAACAGTGCTGGTGCGACTGAATGGGAAAGCCGTCAGCCTTCTCAGTAGAATCAGAGAGCTTTTTTAATGAAAACGCCGGCAAAGCAAGACTGAAATTCAAGGCAGAAAAAAGAATCGAAGGAAACAAGGAGTTCCGTGATCGGTTTTCTGACCCGAAAAGACCGGGAAAGGCGTGGAGGGAGCAAGTTCTTTTCAAGCTCGCACGTGCATTCTGATACCTTTTTTCAGTTTAAGAATGGGGAAGATGCATAAAAGCCGGGGAAGCGCTTCTTCCATTGCTTTTCTGAATTTAACATTTGTAGAAATGTGTTTCCTTTCCCCCGATTCCAACAACTTCCGGTTTCAAGTTCCAGACCTGGTTACATACCTCGCCCGTTTTCTGGACAATATCAAAATATAATATTGACAAAAGATGAAACCTTGATAATAATGTGAACGTATTCAAGAATGAATGCGTTCATACATGAGCGAATTCATCTGGGAAATGAGGTAAGAATAAATGAACAAACAGCCGAAGGGACGAAGAAAAAGAAAAAAAGAGGCAACGGAAGCAAGGATTCTGGAAGCAGCGGAGGCATTATTTTCCGAACAGGGATTTGATCAGACAACCATTGCCGCCATTGCCGAGGCCGCTGATGTGGGAACCGGAACGGTTTACAATTATTATCCTTCAAAGGAAGTTTTGCTGATTGCGGCGTTGCGGGCACGTTTGCTGGTGACTGCCCCGGATCTTTTTCAAGAACCGGGGGCACCGAAGGGCGATAAAATCCGTTACCTGATGGAGCCGGCCCTCGGATTCATGGGGCTTGTGGATTTATTTTCTAAAGAGCTCTGGTTTCAGTTTTTTGCCGCCACTTACGGAGCAGGACCCACACTGGATTCTCCTGTGTTTGAACTGGACTGGATGCTGATAGAGAACACGGCAAAACGGATTTTAATTCTGCAGGAAGCAGGGTCCATTCGCAAGGATGTGAACCCGGAACAGGCGGCGATTCTAATTTTTTCGATTATGTTCATGCGATTCCAGATGTATGTAATGGAGCCGGAAATGGATGTGGAAACCTTAAAAAACCTGCTGATTCAGGACGCCGAACTGGTAATGGTCGGCATTCAGCAACGGGAAGGGAGGGACTCAAAATGAAAATGTACCGCTTGCTCTGCGCTTTATTTGTATTGGGCTGTCTATTTTCCCCAGTACTGTCCGCAGATCATCGTGCCGAAGAAATCGCGAAGAAGGTGGACGAACTGTACAGGAGTGGTTCCAGTTATTCGGAACTGGAAATGGCTATTCAGACGCCCCACTGGAAACGGACGCTGGAGATGAAGGCCTGGTCCAAGGGAACTGATCAAACGTTCATTCGCATCCTTAAGCCGAAAAAGGAAGAGGGAGTTGGTACGTTGCGCATCAAGACAGAAATGTGGAACTATCTGCCCAAAATCGGAAAGACAATCAAGATTCCCCCCTCCATGATGATGAGTGCATGGATGGGTTCTGATTTCACCAACGACGATCTGGTTCGGGAATTCACGTTGTTGAAAGACTATACTTTCAAGATGGTTACCCCATCTGATGCCCGTCCCGGAATGCTCTATCTGGAAGCGACACCAAAACCGGATGTGCCTGTCGTTTGGGCCCGGTTGGAGATTGAAGTCAGGGAGAGCGACCTTCTTCCGGTTTCAGAAACATATTTTGACGAAAAGGGCGGTGAGATTCGACAATTAGTGTTCAGTGAAATCACAAATTTCGGTGGTAGGAAAGTACCGGCGGTAATGACATTGATCCCAGCCGGTAAGCCCGGAAAGAAAACGGTGATCCGGTATCTCAAGTTGATATTTGATCCGCCACTTAAATCCAGCACCTTTACGCTGCGTCACCTTCGTCGGCCGCAGGAGGAGATCGGCCGATGATTAAACTTGCGATGCGCAATCTGTTTCGACAGAAAAGAAGGAGCATTCTCACCGTGCTGACCATGATGGGCGGGTTTGTTCTGGCGGCATTTTCCATTGCCTGGTCTGATGGTACCTACAGCGATGTTATCCGGGCCTTCACCGGGAATCGACTGGGTCACATACAAATTCACAAGAAAGGATATCTGGATCGGCCATCTCTATATAAAACTATAGACAATCTGGGCAATATAGGCGAAAAGCTGGATCAGACCGAACATATCAAGGGATGGGCCCCGAGGATCTATGCGTACGGATTGGGGTCCGTCGGGGACCGTTCGACAGCATTGAGAATCATCGGAATTGATCCGGATCGTGAAAACAGAACGACCCATTTTCAAAAGAAGCTGAAGGAAGGGGGGGGGTTCGCAGGTAAGACTCATCATCCTGTCGTACTTGGATTGGGTCTCGCCAGGCAGCTGCACGCAAAACTCGGTGATGAACTGGCAATTGTTTCCCAGGGGGCGGATGGCTCCATTGCCAATGATGCGTATACTGTTACTGGCCTTGTGGACAGTGGTGATCCAAATGCGGACCGGATGGACTGTTACCTGCGCCTTTCAGACGCTCAGGAACTGATGGTGCTGCCGGGTCAGGCCCATGAAATTGCGATTACGGTGGATCGGTTAAGCCGGGTTGGCAGTGTAACCACCAAGTTACGTGCCCTTTTTTCAGGAACAGGGCTTTCCGTGGCACCGTGGCAGGAGTTTGCAGCGTCCTTTTATCGAGCTATGCAGGTTGACCGGAACGGCAACTGGATCACTCTGGCGGTTATCCTGCTGATTGTGGCCGTGGGAGTCCTCAATACCGTACTCATGTCCGTTCTGGAAAGACGTCGGGAGTATGGCGTTCTGCTGGCCCTTGGGACCCGTCGGGGACGGTTGATTCGGATGGTTGTTACCGAAGCAACATTGCTGGCTCTGGGGAGTGTTGCTGTGGGAATAATCGTGGGGTTCTTTTTGAACTGGTGGGTTTCACTGCATGGAATTGCACTGTCAGAACCGTTTACGTATGGAGGCGTTACATTTACAGTGCTTCGAACAGAATTGAATGTGTCAAGTTTTGCCATTCCTGCCTGCACCGTGATTGCAACGGCGGTTCTGGTGGCATTGGCACCGGCGTGGACCGCGTCACGTACCGACCCTGCCCGGTCGATGCGGACGCATTGATTGGAGAACTATATGTGGATGACGATTAAACTGGCATGGCGAAATCTATTTCGCAATCGCAGGCGCACCCTGATAGCCGGAACGGCCATCGGAATCGGGCTTGCTGCCCTCATTTTTACGGACGCCCTGATGATTGGGATGGCGGACCATATGATTCACAGCGCAACCGCCTCTTTCATGGGAGAGGCCCAGATTCACGCGAAGGGATACCGACAATCACGGGACGAAAACCTTGTAATTCATAATGTTTCAGAAGTTATGAAACGGCTGGATAACGATAAGAGAGTATCAGCTTCCACAATGCGAGTGATGGGAATCGGCACGATTGCCTCACCGGCAGAACTGAGGCCGGCCGTCATATGGGGGGTTGACCCAAAACGTGAACCGGCACTTTCGCAGGTAAAGGACGCCATCTTTACGGGACACTACCTGGAAGGCGGCAAACGGGAGCTCGTGATCGGTCAGAGACTGGCTTCGCTTCTCCAGGCGAAAATCGGGGACCGCGTGGTAATCACTGTGGCCCAGGCAGAGAGCGGGGAACTATCGCAGCAGCTATTCCGTGTGACAGGGATTTACCGGTTCGGATCCAAAGAAATGGACGATGGTATGGCTTTTGTACAATTGGGGACACTGCAGCGCATGCTGGGACTGGAAGGAAAGGCCAACGAAATTGCCATCCGATTTAAGGATCGGCAGATTGTGAAAAATCCAAATGACCCGTTTTACTCTGAATATTCAACCAATGGAAACGAAGCGGTTGGCTGGCAGAAACTCATGCCCCAGCTGGCCGTTGGATTGAATCTGATTGACATGTCGATGCTGGTTGTTGGCCTGATTCTGTTTGGCGTGGTTTCCCTTGGAATTATCAATACGCTGTTCATGTCCATCTACGAGAGAATGTTCGAATTTGGTGTACTGAAAGCCATCGGGACCCGGCCATTCAGGATGTTCCGGTTAATTGTTCTGGAAGCGGGGCTTCTTTCGGTGATCAGCATCGTGCTTGGATTGATCATCGGAGTTGCAGTGACCTCATGGGTTGCGCATATCGGCATCGATTATCGGGGCATTGAAATGATGGGTGTAACCATGCGGGAAATGATTTATCCCCGGTTCACCATTGAGCAATTCTGGAAATACCCGCTCTGGGTACTTGGAATGACAACACTGGTGGGAATGTATCCCGCTCTATATGCTGCACGGCTGGTACCGGCCCGTGCAATGCGGAAAAGTCTGTAGGAGGCCGGCAATATGAATCAAGAAAAATTTCCTGTAATTCAAGCGCGGAAACTGGAGAAAACGTACCAGGATAACGGTATTGCGGTACACGCAGTGAATCATGTGGACCTTGATATTGAGTCCGGTGAATTCAGTGCGATTGTCGGGCCGTCCGGATCGGGCAAAACGACCTTTTTGAACCTCATTTCCGGTCTGGATACACCGACGGGTGGCAATGTCCGGCTGGCGGGGGAACCGTTGAGTTCCATGACCGGACGTCAGCTGTCTGATTTCCGCCGGGACCATGTGGGGTTTATATTCCAGGCATATAATCTGATTCCCGTATTGACAGTGAGCGAAAACGTAGAATACATCATGCTTCTGCAGAATGTACCGAAGGAGGAAAGAAGGCAGCGGGTCCATGCAATGCTGGAAGAAGTCGGACTTTCCGGAATGGAGAACCGGCTTCCCTCGAAGCTCTCCGGTGGACAGCAACAGCGGGTAGCCATCGCGCGGGCCATGGTTTCCCGACCGTCGCTGATTCTTGCCGATGAGCCCACAGCGAACCTGGATTCCAAAACGGGGGCGGAACTTCTGGACATGATGCGGGAATTGAACCAGCGAACAGGCATGACCTTCCTGTTTTCTACCCATGATCCCATGATTATGGAGAGAGCTGAGCGGGTCATCACGTTAACCGACGGGCGCATCACCGACGATGTGCGGAAATAGGATGCGTTTGTGGTGAAAGGTATAGTGCTTGCGCTTCTGATAGCAATACCAGCATGGTCAGGAGACTGGACCGGTTATCTGAAGAACTACAGTTTTGTGGCCGATCCCGCGCCGGGAACCATGTCCGTGGAACATCCTGCGTCCAGCAGTACCCGCTTGCGGCTTCAGTATCAGGCGAGCTGGGGACAGAACTGGTCATTTGAGGCCGCCGGTGAAAGTGCATGGATAGTTCAGCAGAGTTCTCTGTTTGGCAGTTCGCTGTTCATGAGCGCTTCCCAGCCGTTCAGCTATAGAATCAGTGATCCGGACCACCGCATTTTTCCGACAAATATCAGTAGCAATACGAATCTGGCGGGGACATTCAACCTGGACCGTCTGAACGTGCACTGGAGCGGAAACAAGACAGATTTGATTATCGGCCGACAGGCTGTGGCATGGGGGAGCGGGAAAATGGTGAACCCGACGGATATCCTCGCACCCTATGCCTTCACCGAGCTGGACACGGAATACCGCTACGGAGTGGATGCCGTTCGCCTGCGTTACGCCTTGAACGCGATGTCTGAACTGGACGCCGGATATGTGTTTGGAAAGGGTGGTGACATATCGAAAAGCGCACTCTTTCTCAGGGCAAAAACGTATTTTGCGGGAACAGGTGCATCCGCTACACTCATGCGATTCCGACAACATCTGCTGGTTGGGCTTGATCTGACGCGGGCTTTTGGTGGAGTGGGAACATGGCTGGAAGCAGCCTATGTACGGACGAACCGATTCAATAACAATGCTCCCGAGAATTCTTATGTTCGGGTCAGCTTTGGTGCGGACCGTCAGTTGACGCCAACTGTATATGGATTCCTGGAGTATCACTACAATGGTGCCGGTGCTGAAGGAAGGTCCGCATATCTCAGCGAGGTTACAGGACCGGCCTATACAGATGGCGCCGTTTATTTGTTGGGAAAACAATATCTTGGGATGGGACTGAATGTGCAGTTGACTGCGCTGACGACTTTGAATACCACTCTTCTTGCCAATATTCAGGATGGTTCGGCATTCCTCACAACCCGGCTTGAACACAGTATCTCGGACAATCTGGACGTCTCCGCCGGTTTGTACATGCGAAAAGGGGAAACACCTTCCGTGCTGCCCCCGTTTGGAATCCTTCCCGGCTCGTTTGATGAGTTCGGCATCTATCCCAACATGCTCTACGCGTCACTGCGCTGGTATTTCTGAGCGGCTGGGCCTGGGGCTCAGCCGCCGTTGCTTGCGGCCTGAGATTTGTAATTTGTAAAGAGGGAACGGAACTTACCGCAGAGCTCGCAGAGGGCGCTGAGGAGGGAAACTTAACACAAAGTCACGAGGACACAAAGGCAAGAAAAAATAAATCGACAAGGTTGAAGAAGAGGCAGGAATGGGAGAGATGCCTTCTCGCAAAGGCGCGAAGAACGCCAAAAGAGGGAGGAGCAGAGGAGAACTCAGGATAAAACCAGAAGGGAACAACTTTTAATACAACTGAGCAAAACTATTCGTACTATTTGCCAATTCCCTTTTTGTTCTCTGATTTTGCTTTTCTGAACCGTCCACTATCCACTGTCCACCATCCACGTACTTCTGAGGACGTTTGTCCAGATATGTGCTACAATCTAAAACATGAGAAAGATTGTTTTTCTGCTGGTCTTGTTGCCATTACTGGTCGGGTGCCATCATAAACCATATTACACGAATCCGATTACGGTTGTGTTGAATACCGGGAGTTCGTTGAAGGGAACACCATACCGATATGGCGGCAGAAGCCCCCGGGGATTCGATTGTTCCGGTTTTGTCTGGTATTGCTACGACAGAGCGGGGATTGTGATTCCGGCTACCACAGAGCTGCAGCGCAAAACAGGAAATAAGGTCGCCAGATCTCTGAAATTTTCGAAGCTGGAACCGGGAGATCTGTTGTTTTTTAAGATGAAGTGGATTTTTGGCCATCCCGACCATGTGGGGATTTATGCGGGGCACCGACAGATGCTCCACTCGTCTACTTCACGGGGGGTAGTGCTGGAGGATCTGGATAATGGCTTCTGGAAGAAGCATTTTTCCTACGCAAGGAGGGTTGTAAAGTGAGTTTGTTAGAGAATATTCGTGAAGATATGAAAGATGCCATGAGGGCCAAAGATAAGTCCCGACTTGGGACCTTAAGGATGCTGCTTTCAGATGTGAAGAAAAAGCAAATTGATTCCGGTGCCGGGGCTGCGGCGGAAATGGCGGATGCGGACCTTGTCCGGGTGATTCAGGGTGCTGTGAAGAGCCGGGAGGATTCCGTTACCGCTTACAGAGGTGGTGGCCGTGATGATCTGGCCGCGAAAGAAGAGGCGGAAATTGCGGTACTCAAGGCCTATCTACCAAAACCCTTGTCAGATAGTGAACTGGAGGCAATGGCGAAGGATGTGATTGCGGAAGTCGGTGCGTCTTCCCTCAGGGACATGGGCCGGGTGATGAAGGAGATTCAAGCGAAAGCAGCGGGCCGTGTGGATGGCAAGGCTGCAAGCGAAATGGTCAAGCGCCTGTTGTCCTGATATGGGCACATTTTTCTTTGTTTCCACACCCATTGGAAATCTGAAAGACATTTCTTTTCGCGCTGTGGAGGTTCTGCAGGCTTCGGATGTTATTTTCTGCGAAGATACTCGCCACAGCTTGAAACTACTGCGGCACCATGGCATTGAAAAGCACCTGGAATCTTTTCACGATTTCAGCGATGAGGGGCGGCTGGAGAAAATCCGGTTGCTGCTGGATGAAGGGAAAACCCTCAGCTACATTTCCGATGCCGGAACGCCGCTCCTGTCCGACCCCGGATTTGAGATCGTTCGTTTTTTCAATGAGAATGGCATTGAATATGACGTAATTCCCGGAGCCTCCGCACTGCTTCCAGCACTGCAGTTATCCGGGATGCCCACCGACCGCTTCTTCTTTGCCGGATTTTTGCCTCGGAAGGAAAGTGAGATTCGACAAGTATTGACATCACTGGAACAGGTACCGGCCACACTGGTTTTTTACCAGTCTCCCCGGCGGATTCATCGAACGCTTTCAGTATTGGCGGCCGCCTGGCCCAACCGGATGGTGGCGGTGGTGAAGGAAGTGACCAAGCTCCATCAGCAGGCGAAGCGGGGATTGCCGGGAGAACTGGCTGACGTTTTCACTGACGCTGAGAAGGGGGAATTCGTGCTGGTGGTGGCACCTCCGGACATGGGTGCTGGTGATGTGGATGACGCCGCGCTCCGCCAAGAGTTTGAGCTCCTGATAGACTGTGATATTCCCCGAAAGCAGGCAGCGCGGTTCCTCGCGAAGAAGTACAAACTGAATGGCAAGGAACTCTATCGCCAGTCTCTGGAATGGTAAAAGATGTGTTCTGTTCGCCTTCGGCGCCAGTGTTCTGCGTTCTGAAAGAAAGAAGTGGGCGTTGCGCATAGGCGCCAGAGAGGGGAGTGCATGGTGGAAATAGGGTGAGGTGCTTTGGATAAGGTCATTATTATCGTTGTTGTTTCCGTTATCTTAGCTTTACTTCTTAATAGACAAGGAATTGAACACTGTACTCGTGATAAGGACGATACGCGTAAGCTTAGGTTCCGGTTCAGGTCTGTTGTTCGTTGGATAGCGCTGGTTGGTGTGCTCAACTGAAGTTTCGCTCCCGCCCGGGATCGAAATATGGAATTGTATATTTTTATCCGAAAACTTCAGTCCCTGCTGCTGAGCAGACGGGGAACGATATTCGGATTACAATCGTCCTCAATCAGGTGGTGGCATGGATGCTTCGGTGGCTGTCTGAATCCCGCTGGCAATTTCCGGAAGAATGCCAAGGCTTTGATAGACCGGCCGGACGAGTTTTCGCAACTCATTCAGTTTCCGGGCGAACACGACTGCTCCCAGAATACAGGCCATTCCCCCGATCACCAGGGTTTCGGGTGCACCGATGATAGAGGCCGCGCTTCCTGCCAGAAAACTGCCAATCGGCATCATGCCGACAAATGCCATTGCATAGATACTCATGACGCGGCCTCTTTTATCATCGTCCACGATGGTCTGAATAATGGTATTTCCAACAGCAATCTGGAGCATCATGCCGAGGCCGACCACCACCATCAAAACCATGGAAAGCCAGAAATATCGGGACAGGGCAAAAAGTACCAGTCCAAGGCCGAACATCCCGGCCGAAAGGGGAAGAATCCTTCCCAGTCCCAGCACGCTCTTTCGCGAAGCAAGATAGATTGCACCTGTGAAGGCCCCGAGTCCGGAAGCTCCCATCAGGAACCCGTAGATGTGGGATCCTCCTTTCAGGATCGTCTTTGCAAAAATGGGCATCAGTACCGCGTATGGGAGTCCCATCAGGCTTGCCAGTGCCAAAAGCAGTATGATGGCCCGAATCGGGATGTTTCGAAACGTGTAGGAAAATCCTTCCCGCAGTTCGTGGAAGATACGATGTTTGGGTGAATCACACTTGGTCATATTCACCCGGATCATCAGCAGGGTGGCGATGACAAACAGGTAACTGATACCGTTTAAGAGGAAGCAGGCCCCTTCTCCGGCAGAAGCAATCAATAGTCCGGCTATGGACGGACCGACCAGTCTTGCACTGTTTACCATTGATGAATTCAGGGCGATCGCGTTTCCGAGATCTTCCTTGTTCTCTACCAGATCTACAACCAATGCCTGCCGTGACGGAATGTCAAATGCGTTGACCAGGCCGAGAACCACACTCAACACAATGATATGCCAGATCTGAATGACGCCGGTAAAAAAGAGGATAGTCAAAATAAATGCCTGGACCATGGCGAGTATCTGAACAGTGAGCAGAATGTGGTACCGGTTCCAGCGATCGGTCAGTACCCCTGCGATGGGCGAGAGGAAAAATGTCGGAATTTGTCCGGCAAACCCCACGATTCCGAGCAGAAATGCGGATCCTGTCATTTTGTACACAAGCCAGGGGACTGCAATTCGCTGAATCCAGGTACCTATCAGAGAGAGGCTCTGACCTCCGAAAAACAGCCTGTAATTTCGGTAGTGCAGAGATCGAAAGATTATCTGCATCCTGCCCGGTGTGTGTTGCCGGGATCGTGTGTCCATGAAAATGTCCTTTTCCGTTCTTCAAGTTTCAAGCTTTGAAAGGCGCCGGTTCCGCAGTGGACCAGCCGTCCGCCGATTGTATCATTTTCAGGGAAAAATGAAGCATGCCGGTACCGGGTCTGATTCATGCTCTTCGTACATTCCTTAACCAAACGCCCACTCCATCAAAAGGTGTAAAATTTATTTGCCAATGAGAAATTACAAAGGTTAAAATAAATCAATAAGATACGGACTTGTGTGAAATATAGATTACACATCTGGCATGGTTGGGATATTGACAAAAAATTGGCGAACACAATGATAACGCAACACTTGTTCAATCCTGGCACGGGGCTCGCATTATCAAGCTGTGATTAATTTTATTGGAGGTTTCAGATGAAAAAAGTTTTTGGAATGACAATGGTAATCGCACTGGCAATGGTACTCGGTTCTTTCAGCCCGGCACAGGCCGCTCCGGCGAAAGCAGGTAAGAAGGCACATGCTGTTCAGCAGCAGACACAAATTGTCAACATCAACACGGCATCAGTAGACCAGTTGACCACTCTGAAGGGAATTGGCCAGAAGAAGGCCCAGGCCATCATCGCCTTTCGTGAGAAGAACGGAAAATTCAAGAGGGTTGAGGACGTGATGCTGGTGAAGGGAATCGGTCAGAAGATGTTTGACAAGGTGCGCAAGTTCATCACCGTCAAATAGCCGATAGCAATTATTCAGGAAGCTGAAAAGGGGGGCAATCGCCCCCTTTTTTAGTGTGAGTGAAAGTGTGAGTGCAAGTGAAAGTGGGAAAAAGGAAAGAGCATTCTCTTTCTTCTCTTTCTTTCACTTGCACTCACACTTTCACTTTCTCACACTGAGTGGACTGAGAATCGGCAGGTTTTGGCGTAGGGGCACCATTTGCAGTGATCGTGGTTTTCCGTTGGGGGCATGGCGGCCCCTGGCTGTAGCTGATTTAGCAGCAATTCTATGATTTTGCGAAAATTCTCTTGCCCAAGGTCTTTTCCGTTGAAGTTTTCGGCTTTTCCCTTCCCAAGGAGAAATAGTTCGGAAGTTACTTCATCAAAGGAAATTCCTCTGTTTTGAGAAACAAGGTAGGAATAAGTCGGCAACTGGATGGAATGGAGCTTTGCCGACAGTTTGTCCAGGGTGTTCTCTCCCATATCCTGGGCCAGGAAATCATCCCATCCCTTCTTAGCTGGTACGGTTGCGTATGAACCGGTTTTATAGTCCACAACATGCCATTCTTCTTCACCGGTTTTCGTGTTCTTTACCTTGTCCAGCCGGTCAATATAACCGGTCAGTTTTACATTGCCGAGCGTAGCGGACAACTCTTCTTCCAGTGCCATGACCGTGATTTTTTTTTGCCGAATTTCCTTTTTCATTAGAGAAAAATAGGTCTCCAGCCTCTTTTCAGCGAGGAAACGCAGCAGTTCCAGGTGGGTGGGAGACAGGTTTTTCAGTTTGTCCGAAAGGAGTCGGTTCGCTTCTTTCATTGTCTCTTTTTCGATGGTTTTTAACAGTTCAAAGGTCAACAGTTTGCCTTGGGCAACTTTGAAACCTTTTTCCAGTGCCTCGTGAACGAGGGTACCCACGTCCCGTGGGTCCTGTCCCTCCTGAAGGGTTACTTCTTCGGGCAGCTTTAGCACACGTCTCAGGTAGAACCGATGGGGACACTGGAGCAACTCATCCAGAAAACTGGCGGAAATGCCGTTCTTAAAGTAAAACTGGAGGGTATCGAGATCCGCATCTGTCAGGTTATGGATGCCGGTTCGGGCGAACGGTACCAGATGAAGGGCGGCGGACTGGATTTTTTCTTTCTCAAAACGCTGGATTTCCAGTTTTCCCATCTCATTAAATTCCTTTTTCTCCGCTTCAAAGAACAGTTGTTCAATGTAACGGGAACGAATACTTTTTCGGTCGCTGGTCTCTCCCTTCCGGTAGAAGAGGGAGACGTTGCGTGCGGAATCTATGAGCCGGAAAAAGTGGTAATCGTGGACCATTTCCCGCTGTTTCGGCCCCGGTAATCCAAGGGCGGGGCGAAGCCCCGTCGGTAGTAACGGGTCGGGCGGGGTTTCCGTTGGAAGAATGCCTTCGTTTACATCCAGGACGAATATGTGCTCAAAGGAAAGCATTCTGGACTCCAGAAATCCCATAACCTGCAGTCCTTCCAGCGGGTTTCCCTCAAACCGGACAGAAATTGCGGCTGCCAGGTGACGAATCAGCATGAAAAGGATGCGGGGAGAAGAAAATCGGGTTTCCCGGTATCGGCTGTTGTTGAAACGGGGCAGTACCTGTTCGATGAAATTTCTGAGCATTCGCTTTTCCGGCCCTTCCTTTCCGGTGTCCGGTATGGCATTCATGATGTCCAGGGCAAGTTTTTCCAATACTTTTCCAATGGCTGAAAGTGAGCGCACCTTTAGAAAGGGAAATACGACACTTTTGAAAAAGTCTTCGGCGTTGCCGAATTTTTCCTGTTGCAATAGTTCCGAGATTTCCCTTTCCGTCATCAGATTTTTTCCGTTTTGTATCAGGATGTGTTCAAGAGTCGCTGAGCCGTCGGGGTGGCCGGTTTCAGTCAGGAGAGGCCGAACCAGGGGATTGCTCATGATTTTCAGTACGATGGAGATATACAGAAACTCAGTTCCGCCCGTCTTGAGGGACAGCTCCATCAGGGAATTCATCAGACGGAAAAAGCCCGTTTTGTTGAAGGGATAGCCAGCGGTGACATTGAGCTTTTTCTGTGGAATAACCTGAAGAGCCGGGAGAAGTGAAGCTGTACCGGGCACTACCACCGCGGCATCGGTGGGCGTGTTTTCAAAGCGACCCGGTTCGTTGGAAAGCATGGTGTACAGTTGCCCAACTTGTGAATGAATATCAAAACTTTCAAAAAACCGGCAGCTCTGTTCAGGTGGATCAGGGGATTCACATTCTATTGTTTCCGGTGTGATACCCCAGAATTTTCCGGACATCCAGGGCTGAAAAATCCGGTAGGGGTGAAAGGCGTCGTGTCGTTTTTTGAGATCTGTCTGGAACAGGACCTCAGTGTTTCCCCGCTGGAACAGCGAGCGGAAGAAACGCTGCTCACTGACGGTCAGAGCGCCAAAGCCGGAAATGATGAATGGTGCTTCAAGGTAATCAGCAAGTGACACGGCACGCCGGTAAAGGTCGCCGTTGGCGGTGAAGTTTTTTGTGGCCAATTCATCGCGGTAGGCCTGAACAATCCTGTCAAGCCGGGAAAGAATTTCTACGGCCTCCGGAACAGTTTCTTCCACGTATTCAAAATCTGAGACGGAATCCACGAGGTTCATGTCCAGCTCGTCCAGAAGCCCGGCCAGCCGGATGCACCAGGGAAATACCGGGTCCGGGTCCCCGCCAAGTTTTGTGTACAGATCCGGCAACTGGTTTTTCATGAGGTCAAGGAGAAGAAAATATCGGTCAATGTCCTGCAGCAGTAACGGCACCGGATTCAAGTTGGCAAAAACAATGTTTCGCATCAGGTCGGATCCTGACATTGCGGCTATCCGGAGAGACAACGGGATTCCAAGGGCATGGTTGAAAAACCGCACGGCGCGGCGGTTGGGGAAAACAACCTGGATTTCCAGGTCAGTTTTTGCGGCCAGTGCTTTAGCCGCTGCCACAGTCTGGTCAATGAACCGGCAGCCGACGTCCACGGCGACCAGGCGGGAAGGTTCATAAACACGGGTTGCGTCAGGAGTCAACATGTTCCACCTCCCCCGAGTCCAGATAGGCAAGCATACCCTCCACCGGGCCTTCCAGTGGGCGTAGAATCTTCAGATATCGTCTGATCTGATTGTGGTAGCGCGGATTGGGCGAGCCTGTTTTGTAGTCAATCACAAGGTAGCGGAACTGCTCCTTCACGATGCGGTCCACCCGGATCATCTCTCCCCCGGAGCCCACAAATTCTTTTTCATTCCATGCCGTCAAATCAGGTGAAAACCATTCTTTCAAAGCAAGAAGAGTCCGGGAAACAGCGTCAATATCTTCCTGCAAGTGCGCCGGGTCCATGTCTATACCGAGAGACGCGGCAGCACGTTCCAGTGCCTGCTTTGCGATGGTGTCAAGCCTGCTCCATTCGGCTGCATTTAGGTACCGGAAAAAGCTCATTGCCTTGTGGAGGAGAGTTCCCCTGAGCCGGGCTTCAAATTCAAACGACTCATCCTGTGAGTCGGCGTAGGAGAGGAGGTCGGAGGCGGACCGCAATATTGGCTGAAGCAATTCACCCATGTCACCCATCGTCTTGTCCTGCGGATCGACAGACGTACCTTTGCCTTCTGATGCCGGAGTGCCGACCCCAAAATGCCCGGATTCATCAAATTCTAACCCGGCGGTTTCCATCATCTGCTGGAACAGGCCTGAAATAGCGGAATTTACTGTTCTGGATGACACGGGGGGTATGCCAATGTGTAGCTCCTTTCCAGCCCGAGTCAGGGCTACATACATGAGGTTGATGTTCTCAATTGTTTCCCTGTCCCTGGCATCCTGATAGATTTGTGCCAGGGACGGCTCCAGATCCGCAATGGACTTTGTTATCTGGAGATATTTCCCGCTTTCGGGCTCTGCTTCTCCGATGATGATGCTTTTGGGACTGTTCAATTTCCAGCCCAGGAAGGGGATGATCACCACCGGACTCTCCAGTCCCTTTGCCTTGTGGATGGTCATGACCCGGACCACATCTTTTGTCTCCGGCATGGAAAGAGAGATGTCGTCCATCTTTTCATACAGATAATTCACAATATCCACTGTGTCGGTTACGCCGTTTTCTTCCAGGGCCAGGATTTCCTCAAGAAAGCGGTCGATGAGGTTGCGTTCCGGACACTGCTCCAGCTGAAGGAAGGAAACAAGCCGGGTTGCAAGCTCATAGCCGGAGTGGGTGGCTTTGAGCGTGGCAAGGGGAGCCATCCACCGGTCATAGAATTCGGGAGCATTGTTCTTTATATGAGAATCTGCGTGAACATCCTCTTTTTTCCGGGAAGCAGCTGCATAAGCCCGCAACAGGTCTGTGCTGTCTGTTTCAGACAATTTTCCAAAAAAGCCTGTTTCAATAAGGCCCAGCAAGTAGTTGTCAGGTGATGGGAGAACCATGGCGGAAAGGAGTGCCAGCAGGGATTTGACCGTGGAATTGCCAAAGAGTTTCAGGGAATCCTCAGTAACGAAGGGAATGTTCAGATCCACCAGCCATCCTGCGATGGTTCGTACCTTATCTTTAACCCGGGCAAGAATCAGAACATTACCGGCACCGAAACGGGACACTGCATCCCGGATCACTTCCTGACCCCATTCTTCTATTTCGTCATGCAACGCATCCTTGTCAGTGGAGTGAAATCGCTGTACATTTACCATCCCGTTTACCGCATTCTCTGCCTGGTTCTGGTGCGCGTTTTGATAGATTTCCATCAGGTCGGCAAGCTTGAGGGTGTCTGCAAGGGACTTTATGCCTTTTTCGGAAAAAAGGTTGTTATTGAAGTCGACGATTTCCTTTGCCGACCGGTAATTTATGCCAAGAGGCGCTGTTTTAAAGTTTTCCCCTACAGGGAGTCGGATTTCTTCCTGTTTCAGAACGTCATTGAAGAGTTTGTAATCACCGCCCCGCCAGCCGTAAATTGCCTGCTTTGTGTCCCCAACAAAAAAGAGGGACCCTGCCTTGGAAAGGGAGTTTGCAACCAGCGGTACCATGGCGTCCCACTGGCTTCTTGAGGTGTCCTGAAACTCGTCCACAAGATAGTGATCATACTGCTCTCCCAGTCTGCAGAATGCCACGGGGGCTCCGGCTTCTTCCAGAAGCCCGTGGATAACCGGTGCCATTTTATTGATTTCAAAGCGATTCAGCTCTTTGAAAAATCGTTGTTCAAGCTCCCGGTATTCTTTGAACACATGCACAGGGGCCCGGAACGCTTCCACCGCCTTTGAGATTGCGTATTCGCGATAGAGCAAACGGAAATCGTCCAGTTTCTCCTGGAGAACAGCTATAGTCGGCACTTCCGCATTCTTGTTCTTCAAGTCAGCCAATGGCCTGCCGTCTATCATCCAGTTGGGAAATTCTTCATCGTGGTCAATTTTTGGAAAATGCCGGTCCGGTGCGAAACTCCGGCCGTTGAAAATCCCTTTTCCAAGTCCTTTCATTTCATTTATCAGGGCAATCGCATTTTCTTTCAATATTTTCAGGACCGGCGCGGCATCGAATCGCGGCACACGACCCAGCCGGCTGCAGTCAATCTCATTTTCAAATTTCTTCAGTTTCGTAAGGAGCTTTTCAGTGAGTCGCCGGGGGTCAAAGCCGGACTGGGTATTGTCCTGTGACAATACCGAGGTCAGCATGTCTTTCAGGACCGGGAGCAGGTCCGGCCTTGTATCAAACATCGTTTCGATCGCCAGACGGAACACGTCATCGGCGTCAAATTCCAGCTGGAAATCGGGGAACAACCCGGCATCCACTGAAAAGGCTTTGAGGATATTGTTCATAAATGAATCGATTGTTTTAACCTGGAAATCCGAGAAGTCCAGGAGAATGGCGGAAAGGAGCTCCGTTGCGGTGTTGCTGTCCAGGAAATCGAACCCTGAGAGCTTATCCGGATTGTCCCGGAAAGCGATTCTTTTCAGTAAATAAAGGATCCGTTCCTTCATTTCTGCCGCAGCTTTATTGGTGAACGTGATGGCCAGTACGCTTTCCGGTCCGTTTCCACCGTCTGCGTCCATCCGGCAACTTTGGCGCTGCTTTTTTTTACCGGATGTACTGTCCCTGAGAAGTTTTGTCAGGATTTCAATGTAGCGGCGGGAAAGCTCGTAGGTTTTACCCGACCCGGCGGAGGCCTGAACCTGAACAATTTCTGCCCTTATGTCCATCATTTCTCCAGAATAAAGGTCGCGGGTCCATCATTTACAAGGGACACTTCCATGTATGCCTGAAACACTCCGGTCTGGACCGGAATATCAAAATCACGAAGCAGTGCCACGACCTGTTCAAACAAGGGTCGGGCAGTTTCGGGCGCCAGGGCGTTATCAAAAGAAGGACGTCGTCCCTTTTCTATGGATCCGGCCAGCGTGAACTGAGAGACAATCAGGATTTCTCCACCGATGTCCGCAACCGAACGGTTCATTTTGCCATGGTCATCTTCAAAGACACGAAGTCCTGCGATTTTGTTCGCGGCTTTTCTACAGGATTCTTCATTATCTGTTTTTTCAACACCAAGAAGAACCAGCAAGCCGGTTTGAATGGCGGCAACCGGTTCTCCTCTCACGACAACTGTTGCTTCCGTAACTCGCTGGATTACACCCTTCATGGTTTTCGCCTCCCGGTGGTAACTGCAATAAGTTCCTTCCATTCTCCCATCATCAATACGGATAATGCAAGGGCGTAGAGAATGATTCCCGCGGCAATCAACAAAAGTACACTGAATTTGCCGGTAATGCGGCCTTTGAGAAGGAAAATTCCTTCCGCCATCAACCCGGCTGCTATCGCGGACCGCAGGAAAATTCCGGCAATATTTCTCCAATGGATTTTCACGTGACGACCGATTCCAGCAATAAGAACACCCGTTCCAACCAGTGCGCCCAGTGTGGCGGACAAGGCGATTCCTTCGTTTGCCATGGGTCCGGACAGGAGGATGCAGAAAGCAAGGTTGACCATGAAGGCGAAACCAGCGGCGCGAAATGGCAGTTCGGTGTCGTGGAAGGAAAAGGAAACCTGGGCCAGTACCTTGAATAGGCCAAGGAACAAGAGGCCAATGGCGAAATAGAACAACGCGTCTGATGTCAGTATGGTGCTGTTTACTCCAAACTGTCCCCGCTGGAAAAGCAGAGCGGCAATCGGTTGAGACAGTAGACAAAGCCCAACAGTTGCAGGGATCGTAATGATGGTAATCAGTTTTAGAGAGAACCTGGTAAGTTCCTCGGCGGCTTTCATATCTGTGGAAACAACCATCTGGGAAACATGGGGGAGAATAGTGGCAACCAGGGGGAGAATTGCCAGCCCCAATACAATCTCAATGATACGGGAAGCGTAATCCAGCGAGGAAACCTGTCCGGTGGGGAGAAAAGAGGCTGCGCCCCGACCCACCAGCATATTGAGCTGAAACACGCCCATGGTCAGCATCACCGGCATGGCTTTTTGAAAGTAAGGACCTGTCGGACCTGGTGGTTTGATTTTCAAAGTGAAGCGAAAAGACAGGCGGTGGAGAAAAAACAAGTGAGTGAAAAACTGGACAGCTCCGCCGACAGCTACCCCAATGGCAAAGGTGCGGGCCGGGTCGGCGACGTACCTGCGAAAGAAGAGGAGAAAAATGATGACAGTGAGGTTAAACAGTAGGGAAGTCGCTGCAGAGATGCTGAATATTTTCGCGGACTCGAACATTCCTTTGCATACCATCGCAAGGGATACAAAAAACAGGTAGGCAGACATAAAACGCAGAAGAGTGGCCACCTTAGCAAGGGTTGCGGCATCCCGGACCGTGCCTGGAAAAAGAGCGATAACCAGTGGATCTGCAAAACAGACAGTGAGAAAGGCAAGCAATGCTCCCACTGAACCCATGAAAAGAAAGTTCCTGGACAGGAAAGCATTTCTGTCATCTTGATCGGACAACAGGGAAAGTTGGGGAACCAGCACTGAGCTGAATGCCCCGTCACCGTAAAACCGGCGGAAGAGATTGGGCAATTGAAACGCAAGGTACAGCGCATCCGCGGCCCCGGAGGTCCCGAGAAAAAAGGCCACCAGCGCGTCCCGGACCAATCCCGAAACTTTGCTCGCGGCGGACCACAGGGTCACGACAAGAGATGCTCCGACTAATTCCTTTTTGCTGCCCATGGTCCTTCAGTCCGGGTCATTTACGCATCGCCGCGATGTATTCAAGAAAGCTGTCGAAGCAGGGTTCTGTTTCCCGAATGAGAAAATCAATATTGTGTTCCGTGAGTAGCTTAATTATTTCCCGGTTAAAGCGATTGCCCCGGTCCGTCTTTTCTCCACAAATCGAAACGGTCCCACCGGAAAGCATGGAAAGAAGGTCCGGCGTAATCCTCCCCGGTGCCGCCAATGCGGGATACCCGGCACGATAAAATGTCAGCGCACCAGTGATATCCTCAACAATAAAAAGAGGTTCGCGGTTTTCGGTTTCAGGAGAGAGCCATGGGGGGCAGTTTTTCCCCCGTGGGAACATCAGGGGATAGCGGGTTGCACCCATGTCCCATCCAGCCAGAAAATGGAGCCCGGTTTTACCCTGAAAGGGGATCAGCAGATTGTGCTTTTGAAATATGAATTCTCGATTTCGATCCAGTAAGCCGGCAGCATCCAGATCATCCTTGCTGTATTTCTTCATCAGTTCAACCAGGAGAACTCTCGGTTTTTCCAAAAGACGAAATCCCACTGATGTAATCTGTTCCGGTGTAAAGCCCCGATGTTCCAGGAACATTTCAGCGGTTTGATCCGGTTCAGCGTGCTCATAAATAGCGTTGAAAAGCTCCACATCTTTTGCTGATACTTCCCGGTCCTGAGACTTGCCCATCATCTGGTCCAATGTAGGTTTTGTGGCTTCGTGGTCACTTTTCCATGAAGAAAGGAGGTCCGCATGTGCGCCACTGTCTGCTTCGATATTGAATCGTTCAGCAATCCACTTCACCGCGCTGTCCGTATCCAGGTTCTTTACCTTCTTCACTACGTCCACAGAAGAACCGCTTGTACCGCATGCGCTGCACTTAAAACGGTTTTCCGTTTCCTTCAGCATGATTGTTCCGACAGCGTCTTCATGGAACGGGCAGTGAAAACCAAGGGCGCCTTCATTAATTTCAAGTGCATCAAAAAGAGCCCGGATACTCACCTGATATCGGATTTTTTCAATCAATTTCATGGTTTTCCTCCCAAACCTGCTGTTTCCATCCATGATATGTGGTATAAAGCAGTTTATCAAGTGTGAGGAGAAGTTAGATGCCGCAACATTCCATGGAACCGGTAAAGAGAGGGAAAGTAAGGGATATTTATGATCTTGGCGAACACTTCCTTTTCGTCGCTTCCGACAGAATATCAGCGTTTGACTCGGTACTGGGAAGTGAAATCCCGGACAAGGGCAAAGTGCTGAACAGAATTTCAGCCTTCTGGTTTAAAGAAACTGGAGAAATTGTGCAGAACCACGTGGTTGAAACCGATTTCAGCCGATTTCCGGATGAATTGAAGAAAGTTGAATTTTTTAAAGATCGGGCGATGATCGTTAAGAAGGCCGAGATTTTTCCGGTAGAGTGCATAGTTAGAGGTTATCTGGTGGGGTCCGGTTATAAAGAGTATGAAAAAACCGGCCAGGTGTGCGGCTATCCGCTTCCGAGGGGACTGGACATAGCTTCTAAACTTGAATTGCCCATCTTCACCCCGTCCACTAAGGCGGATTCCGGGCACGATGAAAACATCAGCTTCAACAAAATGGTTGGAATTGTGGGGAAGGAAGTTGCGGTTAAACTCCGGGATGCTTCGCTTGAATTATATGCCAATGCGGCGGATTACGCTCTGAAAAGGGGTATTATCATTGCCGACACCAAATTTGAATTCGGCGTCATTGACGGGGAAATTTGCGTTGTGGATGAAATGCTCACACCGGATTCCTCACGTTTCTGGCCTGCTGACCAGTATCGGGAAGGGGAAAATCCCCCCAGTTTCGACAAACAGTATGTCCGGGACTGGCTGGAAGGATCCGGCTGGGATAAACAGCCACCCGCACCTGAGCTGCCGGATGAAGTTATCTCCCGTACCCGTGAAAAATACATGGAAGCTTACGAGCGGTTGACCGGATGCCGAATTTGACGGGAGTGCGGAGAAGCTGAAAGGTGAAGAGTGACAACAAAAATGTTCTGTCCAGTCATCTTGACTCGTGCGGCCTTTTTGGATATGGTATTCATAGAATCTGAATTGAACTAATGAAAGCGGAGCCGGCAGGTTTAGATATTCGGCTTCTTGCGTCACTGTGGTGACGAAATCTCATATGGAGGGAGTTTCATGAAACGGGTTGCAGCAGCGATTGTTGCCATTTACGTTGTTCTCAAGGCAATGGATTTTCTCATTCACAATGTACTACTGAGCAAGGCCTATGCGGCTTCCGCGCAGCTGTGGCGGCCGCAGGCGGAGATGAAGATGGGGCTTATGTTCCTTGTGACCTTTATCTTCGTTGTGTGTTTTGCCATGGTATTCACACGGTTCTTCAAGGAGAAGAATGTCAAGACCGGCACGTTGTACGGGCTGATTTTCGGAATAGGAACCGGTGTATCCATGGGTTATGGCAGTTATGCAGCTATGCCGCTTCCTTACTACATCGCCCTTAGCTGGTTTCTGAGTTCCATTGTGGAGATGACTGTTGCGGGTGCCATTCTGGGCCTGATTGCAAGGGACTGATAGACAAGCTTTTTCAATCACAACAAAGGACCCGAAGTCAATCCGGGTCCTCTTGCCAATCGCGCATTATAGATAATTGCAGTGTTGTTTTACAAAAAAGACGTAGATTGGCGTCGTGTGCAAGTCTTTTCTCACTCGCACTACCCGGAACAATTGTGTATAATCGGGCATTGTTAATGAGTATTGGAGAGGTGAGTGAATGATCAATATAATGATGTCGGTTTTTATTGCATTGGATATGGGTTTTCTTCTGTATATGCTGGAAGTTCACCCGGCAATTGATATTCCGGTAGGATTAGCCGCGGGAATAGGGGTTTTCTATTATCTTTCAAAAAGAATGGCAAACAAACTGACCAAATTGATGGAACAGGTGAATAAACTCGCCCAGAAACGCAACATTGATGGTTCCATTGAGGTCTTGAAGAGCGGATACAGATACCGGTGGCTTCATCCTTTTGTGAAGTCTCAGATTGATGCTCAGATCGGTACAATGTATTACTACAAAAAGGATTATGGCACGGCGTTTGACTACTTGAAGAAAGGATTATCCACCCACTACATCGCCAAGGGGATGCTGGCCATTATCTATATGAAAAAGAAGCAGAACGATAAGATGAAGCAGAGCTTTGAAATGGCGGTCAAGTCCGCATCCAAGGAAAGCCTGATCTGGGGACTTTACGCATATTGCATAAACCGGACGGGAGATCGTGACGAGGCGATTTCCATTCTGAACAGGGGGTTGAAAAAGCTACCCGGAGATGAGCGCCTCGCATCAAACCTGAAGGCATTGCAGAATAAGAAGCCAATGAAGATGAAGCAGTATGGGGAGATGTGGTACCAGTTCATGCTGGACAAATTGCCCGTCGTGAGGCAGAACGCGCCCAAGTTTGCCCGCCAGCGCAGGCGGTAGAGAACCAACTTTTGAAGCTTTCTCAATGTCACGATTCATTCAGCCAGAAAATATTTGGAGAAGTCCCATTTTTTGGTAGTATTATTGCGAGAACTGCACGAAGGAGTTAATGGTGTACAGGATTCTAGAAGTTCGGGAAATTTCACCGAAGGTTCAGCGAATGGTGATTGATGCACCATTGATCGCGAAGAAGCACAGGCCGGGTCAATTTGTAATCATTATCAATACTGAGCAAGGTGAAAGAATTCCACTGACTGTAGCGGACAAAGACCCGGATAAGGGACAGATTGTCGTCATTTTCCAGGAAGTGGGGAAGTCCACAGCCGAAATGGCCTGCCGGAAGGCTGGTGAAGAATTGTTCGACGTGGTCGGCCCCCTGGGAAAACCAACGCACATTGAAAAATTGGGCACGGTGGTTTGTATTGGCGGCGGAGTCGGTACGGCGCCGATGCATCCGATTACCCGGGCGATGAAAGAGATCGGAAATGAAGTGATTACAATCCTGGGTGCCCGCAACAAAGATCTTTTCACCATGGAAGAAGAAATGACTGCGGCCAGCACCGAAATCCGCTTTACGACGGACGATGGCAGTCGGGGACGTCATGGTTTTGTTACAGATGAACTCCAAAGCATTATTGACAGCGGGAAGAAGATAGATCTGGTAATTGCAATCGGACCGGCCATCATGATGAAGGTGGTATGCAACCTCACAAAAAAATACGAACTGCCCACGGTGGTCAGCCTTAATTCCATTATGGTGGACGGGACAGGGATGTGTGGCGCCTGCCGCGTAACAGTGGGTGGAGAAACGAAGTTTGTCTGCGTGGATGGCCCGGAATTTGATGGCCATCTGGTGGATTTTGACCAGTTGATGAAGCGCCAGCAGATGTACCGGACCGAAGAGGCAATTGCGATGGACAAGTACACAGAAGAACATCCCAACGGCTGCTGTGGAGGCCATCATGACTGATAAAAAATGGATACCGAAGCCGAAAACACCGAGAACGGCCATACCGGAGCAGGAACCTGAAGTTCGGGCTCACAATTTTGACGAGGTGGCATTGGGGTACACGCCTGAGATGGCAGTGGAAGAAGCTTACCGGTGTCTCCAGTGCAAGAATCCCCTTTGCGTGGGAGGATGCCCCGTTGGCATTGATATTCCGAAGTTCATTCGAGCAATTGGTGAAGGACGGTTTGAAGATGCATATATGGCTTTGAAAGAAGACAATGCATTGCCCGCCGTCTGCGGCCGGGTCTGCCCACAGGAAGACCAGTGTGAGGCGGTGTGCATCATGGGCAAGAAGTTTAAGCCGGTTGCAATCGGACGCCTGGAACGCTTCGCGGCAGACGCGTTCATTAAAAGCGGTAATGAAGAAGTTTTTCAAATAGATCCTCCGACAGGGAAAAAAGTGGCAGTTGTGGGTGCGGGCCCTTCCGGCTTGACCTGCGCCGGTGAATTGGCAAAGAAGGGTCATGAGGTCACCATCTTTGAGGCACTTCATAAGTCTGGAGGAGTGCTGGTATATGGAATTCCTGAATTCCGTCTGCCGAAGAAGATTGTGGAGCTGGAAGTCAACAATCTTCGCAAAATGGGAGTGACTATTCACACATCATATGTAATTGGAAAATTGTTCACAGTGGATGAGTTGATGGAGCAGGAAGGTTTTGACGCAGTGTATATTGCGACAGGTGCCGGATTGCCGTATTTCATGAAAATTCCCGGTGAAAACCTCAATGGTGTTTATTCTGCCAATGAGTTTCTAACCCGTTCCAACCTGATGCGGGCCTTTGATTTTCCTGAAAGCGATACACCGATTCATGTTGGAAAAAGGGCGGCTGTGGTTGGCGGCGGAAACGTCGCAATGGATTCGGCCCGTACAGCGCTTCGACTTGGCTGTGAGGAGGTGTACATCGTGTACCGCCGGTCCGAGACGGAGTTGCCTGCAAGGATTGAAGAAGTCCATCATGCTAAAGAAGAGGGTATCAATTTTCAACTCCTGACCAATCCTATTGCCATAAAAGGGGATGATAAGGGGTGGGTGAGGGGTTTAGAATGCATTCGCATGGAACTTGGAGAACCCGACAGTTCCGGTCGGCGCCGTCCTGTTCCCATTGAAGGCTCGCGATTTGAATTTCCGGTAGACATTGTTGTCATGGCAATCGGCCAGGGCCCGAATCCGCTGGTTCAGGAAACAACAAAGGGAATGGAAACCAATCGGTGGGGTAATATTCAGGCGGATGACGATGGATACACTACGAAAAAAGGTGTCTTTGCCGGTGGTGATATTGTGACAGGGGCTGCAACGGTGATCCTGGCAATGGGCGCCGGGAAGAAGGCTGCCGAAGCGATGGATAATTACCTGAAAACCGGAGAGTGGCGGTCCGTTGATTGAAGCTTTGTAATTTTGAAACAAAACGAAGGGGAGCCGGATGGCTCCCCTTTTTACGTTTCGATTTTGAAAAATCAATGGCGATGGTTACGATTCCCTGAGGATGAAGATGAAGAATTGGACGTGGTCCTGGTCCTGGAAGTGGAACGTGTGGAACTGGATCTGGTAGGCGTACTTCGGGTCGGCCGACTATAGGAACGCGTAGTGCTCGATTTGCTGGGTCTTGTCACTGCCGGCCTCGTTACGGTCGGTCTTGTCACTGTCGGCCTTGTGTAACTTCGCGTGCTGTTAGAGCTTCTGGGACGGTTGACCGTGGGAGTCGTCCGAACTGGTCGGGTATAACTCCGGGTAGACTGGGAAGGTACGGACGAATGACTGGGTCTTGTGACGGTGATGCTTCTCGAATAGGAGCGCTCTACAGTTGAATTGTTGCTTGTCTGCCGGGGGGTCCGAATCACGCGGGGTTCTGAGCTGGAACCGTTTCGAATCGAACGGGACTGTGGCGAATCTGAGTTGCGAATTGTCCGACTTGGACTGTTGGAACGATCCTGGCGAATAATGCGATTGCCCGTATTTGGAGTGGATTGGTTCCGGTTCTTGATCACGGGAGTGCGAACGGTAATGCTTTTCCGGGGAGTAACAGGTTTCGTAACGGTTGTGTTACCGACACGGTTTCCTGATCGAGAGCCTTCCCTGGAAATTCGTTCAGAACGCGTGACTTCCCTTCGAGTTATAATGGAACTGGAATTTCTCACCGTCGGGTTCTGAACTCTAATCCGATTTTCTGCGTTTCGTTGCGCGGTCGTTCGAGAAGTATTTCCAGATGTTTGAAATCCCCGTGTAATTCGTCCCGTGGCCTGCTCCCTGCTTACAACTCGTTGTTTATCAATAATCTGCCGTGTAATCGGTCGGGTGACAGCGCCTCGAATCGTTTCCCGGGATTGCTTGCCCAAGTGCCGGGGGTTCGGGGCGATGGGCCGAGTAGATCCAATGACGTTCCGGCCAGTGGGAAGTTCCCGGCTGGTCAAACGGTGCTGGCGTCGCGTCAGTCTGTCAATAGATGTATACACAACCCGATGATGCTGCCCGTAACGGCCGACTCTGCGTCCCCGGTGATAGCGCCGATAGTAATGCCGGTTGTACGGATACCATCCGATGTAGTTGTCCCAGCAATTCCAGCTGACCCACGCCGGAGAATAATACCGTCCCGGTACCCAGACCCAGCCAAAGCTCAGGGAGAAGTCCCATGCGCCGTAGTGAAACGGTGCAAAGCCCCAGTTGTAGTAGGATGTCCATGTCATTCCGTAGGGAGACCATGCCCAGTACCCGTTGGAATAAGGTTCCCAACTGGTATCCACAATATTGGGATGCCAGACATAGGTGGCGAGGGAAGTGTCATAGTACCAGGTGCCATTAGAATCCAGTTCGGTAACATAATGACGGATTTCTGCAGGTACATATTGGGCACTCGCAGTCGGTTTGCGGTCGTAGGTGTTTCTGGCCCACAGGTCAAAATTATCCATATCAAATGTGTTGAAGTAGGATTTTGAAATATTGGCGTATCCCTGGCTGGCGCGGCCCATATCTCCGGAATGGAAGAGAGTGGATCCGCCACCTTCAGACATTTCAGCTGTTCCACTGACTACTTTGAGCGTCGTTTCATTGTCGGTGCTGTCGAGACGATATTTCCCGTTGGAAAGAAGATAGGTGCTGGCATCTTCGGTGTCGATTCGAAAACTGCGCTCCTGGAAAGTGCTGTCATCGGATACATCCACGAGGATTGAACCATTCCACAAGCGAGCGAGGATAGACAGGCTCTTGCCGTCGTCTGCGCCGCCGATTTCAAGGAACTCCACTCTGGTATTCTGGTCCAGCTTCAGGAGCGTGCCATCAATGAATTGCACAACCGTACGGCCATTACCCTTTGTGGTGAGGATATCGAGGGGTTCAATCGTGAAATTCTGGGAAACATCCATATCTCCCGCGCTTTCCCTGGATACGGTGGCAGAACCTTCCAGCACGGTAATCCTTGCAAATGCGGCTCCGCTGCCATAAAGAGGTTGTTCATCGTCGGTTGTTTGTGCTGCTGTGAAAATGGAGAATGTGAGCAGCACGGCCAGTGCCAGTCCGCTTCGGATAATATTATGTGTAATTTTGGTCCTTTTCATGGCGCCCTCCTTTCGGCTTTTTCATGTCGCCTCTAGAAACTGCAAGATTGGTACCACTTTATTGTCCTGATGAGAGGAATAAAGATGAGGATGGAAAGATTAAGG
>CAZRHT010000017.1:0-1074 GCA_964599895.1 uncultured Holophagae bacterium | reverse complement strand
CAGAGAAGGTCATTTAATTGAAGGACTGTTCTGGATGTACACGATTTCCATGTTTGTGTTCTGGATACCGGTTCTCGGCGGTCTGATTGCAGGCCTGGTCGGCGGTTGGGTAGTCGGGAGAGTGAAGGGCGCCCTTACGGTCTCCCTTGTTCCCGCCACTATTTTCGGCGTCGTTTTGACCCTGCTGGCACTGACTTCTCAATGGCGGTGGCTGCCCCTGATACATGTGTCCCTGTCACCGGTACTTCTCGTATCTTCCTACGTTGTTTTTCTTATGATTGGCGCGGTCCTCGGCGGGCTGCGTCAACGATTTGACCTCCATGAATGATGCTTCGCACCAGAAACCAATGTGACGGCTGTCAAAAAAATCAAATAAATAAAAAATTACAGTTGAACCAATCCAATAATCAATTAAACTAAGGAAGATTAATACACCGGGGGTGCACCACATGAGGCGTATTCTATTTTCCCTGTTTTATATACTAATCAGCAGTTTTCTGATGGCCGGAAATGGAGTCAATCCCGTTACGGTCAAACCTGACGGCAATGACTTATTGCTGACCTTCAATCTGCCAAAAGTCCATATGGAAAAGATTGCGGTTCATGGCAGGCAATTTCAGCGTATTGTTGTGGACAAAGCCGGGGTGACCTCGGTTGTGGGTCAGGCAGAGTTGCCGCTCTTTGCAGTGAATCTTGCAATACCGGGGAATAATCTTCCGGAACTTACGATCGTTGACAGGAGCAGCAGAGATCTCCAATTAAAGAACCCGGTTTATCCGGTGCAGATGCCGTGGCCCAAGGACCGGCCACTGTCTGAGCGCCCCTTCACCATAGATAAGGGATGGTACGGTGAAACTCATTCGCAACCGGAACTGGTGTCGCCCGGAGAAGTATTTGTAATCCGGGGTACAGCGGGGGCCAGTGTCACAATCCGTCCCTTCAACTACGACCCCGTCGCGAACAGTCTCACGGCAGTGGATCATCTGGTGATCCGGGTCCATTTCACGGATACGACTAAAGGATATCAGGAACCGACTGCGCCGTCCTTCCGTGCGCTCTTTCATCGCATTTTTG
>CAZRHT010000016.1:10884-49620 GCA_964599895.1 uncultured Holophagae bacterium | reverse complement strand
CCGTATCCGAAGCATTCCAGCACGCAAGTCCGTTCCAACTAATAGACCCATTGTACGATGGAAACAAATACATCAGGTTGTCCGATAGCTCATCGTCCAGAAGGAATTCTGCCATTCCCCCGTCGCTATTAAAATAGACGCCCTTAAAAAACGCTGTTCCTTCTGTCAACGTGACAGTTGCGCCCATTGCCGCACCCCCGGACGGAGAAGACACATCAATTTTCACTGAGCTCCGGGGAGCGACACTATAGCTGTTTTGCTGCAACAACCCACCATCATCACCATACAGCGTTATCTGGAACTTTGCCTGCTCATTTACAGGGGCATAGGCAAGAACATAGGTCGCGTAGTTACCGTGGGCAATGTGAGGCATATGGTACACCGTCCCTTCCTGTGAAGGCTGGCTTCCGGCTGCTTCATATGCGCCGATGTCAAACGGCGCGGTTCGAGCGTTTTTGCCCAGATCGTCTGAAAGCGGTACCGAGCTGTCTCCCGCGTCAATGCAGGGGCTGCCAACACCCGGCTTGTCTTCTCCGTCCAGCAGCGGATCAGCCACAAATGAGTGTGTTTCTGAGCCGATATGAGCCTGCCAGTCTGCAAAAGTTCCATTTTCCATCTCAAAACCGGGTCGTTCATCGGTAAATGTGAGGGAGGTGTCCCCGCCCCAGTAGCAGTTGTGGTCCATAACAGGCATTCCCTCCATTCCGTTGACCCGGTTCACATCTCCTTCGTGATAAAAGGTGCGAATGAAAACCATCGTCGCTGTGCCGGACGTGTCCTGAAGTACAATATTGTTCAACACATGAATATTGACGGATGCCGGGCGGTAGCCAATTCCGTCGTTTGGATCAGGGTCCGCTTCCCAATCCTGGAGGGTGATGCCGAAATAGAGTGGACTGTGGCCCGACCGAGCAGTATTGATCACCGTGTTATTGAAAGCTGATGCGTCTTTTGCTCCGTAAAAGGCAATCCCCGCATAGGCAGTGTTTCGAATGAGACAATTTTGTACCACACCCCCGATGTTTTCATAGCGGTCCGGATTTGCCGTCAAATCGAAGTATTCCGGGCTGGTATCAAATCCCAGCGCAACTCCAATTTCACCGCAGTTTTCAATAACGCACCGTTCAATAAGGACGTTAATTGCCCCCCCTTTGGCATAGATGCCGGTTGTGGCTGTGTCATGAATGTAACAATCTCGAACCACCATGTAGTCCGAATTAACATTATCCACTCCTTCAGCGTTACCGTCGTAGCGCTTTCCCGAATTGTAAATCTCACAATTCTCAACCGTGAGAAAATCACACCCCGGGGTTACTTTGATGCAATCCCGACCTGTATCATGGATTTTACAATTCTGAATCGTTACATGGGATACGCCTGTACGGTCATTGGGGTCTCCGTAGTCCCATCGGGTGAAAAGCATGATTCCATAGTAATACCCCCCCGTGATTTCAAGGCCCTTCAGTGTACCTCCATCGGCATCCACATCAAACGCTACCGTTGTATCCAGGTTCTCATCATCAATGGGAGTATGAATTATTACGTGTTCATTGTTGTATGCCTGAAGGATGATATTGGCATTGCGAATTCTTACCGCTTCATCATATGTTCCTTCCCGGATCTGGATTGTATCTCCGGAGCTCGAAACGTCCAGTGTGTGGCTGATTGTTGCATAAGGAGAGGTTATGCTCCCATTACCACCACTGTCATTACCGGAGGGTGCCACATACAGCGTGGCAGACTGACCAAGCACAGCCCAAGTCAAAATCAACACAGATAACAGTGTTCTTGTCCCATTTCTGGAATTTTTCATACAAAGCCCATCCTTTATTATCCTACATAATTGCATGTTAGAGGATGATTCTCCCTTGTTCAACTGGTATTTACGCATTTGTGCGGCATGTCACAGAACGAGTTTCTGATCGATTCCACAATTCCGGACAGTTTTCAGGTATAGATTTTGCATACTGAACATACTTGTACAAAAAAACCTCAAGGAGGTGTCACATGAAAAAAGCTCTTCTATTTCTAACAGTGATGTTGATTGGAACCTTCGGGTTCGGGAAAACCCGCCATTTGGGTAACTACAGTTACATCAACACGGACGGAGAGATTAATATTGCCGTGAATGCAGTAGTGGCCGCAAAAAATCTCAACCGGAAGTACCTTCCCTTCATCGCGTACATGGGAACTGATGTCGGTACGTCAGCAGTTGTGGATCGAAATGACATAGTCCTTGTCTACCAGGGAAAAGAGTATCATATGCCCACTCTAAAAGAGTTACGGGAAAACTACAACCGTGATGTCATGGACATGACACTGTTTGCAAGAGAAATTGAGCATATTTTCCCTTCGGAAATGTCCAACTACAAATACCAGCCCTGGGTTGATTTTTTCCCTGCCCGGACAGAGCCCAGGAAACTATCGCCGAATGATGTCACATTAACTTCCTCAACGGGAGTTAAAACGAAATTGTATTTCAAAAATCCCGGAATCAAGAAAGGCGATACTGCGGTTCTGAAAGTGGTGGACAAGAAAAACCCCGATATTAAAGGCAGCATCACAATAACATTCTAAAGGTTGCCCCTTCGGCCACGAGAGGCGTGAAAGTGAACTGATATAAACGAAACATCAGGGAATTGGCCATTGAAGACAGAATGACCAATTCCCTGTTTCTTTTTTAACTCAAGCATAGCTTAACTTCAGGTTTAAACCTCTCTACCTTCCACACCTTATTCTTCTATGGGAAAACGCATTTGTATCAATAGACCGCCGCTTCGGGACGCTCCCGCGCGAATGTCCCCGTCCATAGCTTCCACGATGGTTCTGCAGATTGCAAGACCCAGACCCGAACCATTTTGAATGTCCTGGCGACGCGATTCATCCTCCTTGAAAAAGGGATCGAAAATGCGGGCAATCACATCCTCGCCTATCCCATTTCCGGAATCTGAGACATCGACAACCCCTTCACTTTCGTCCCGGTAACAGGAAATGACCACACCTTTTGTTGTGTCGGCATACTTGCCCGAATTATCCAGCAAATTTTCCAAAACGCGGCTCAATTGTTCCTGATTACCTCTCATTGAAAACGGTGCACGGATATCGAGCTGAACCGGAAACCCCGGTTCATGGCTTGTCAGAAATTCACTCAGAAACAAATCCATTTGCACTCGTTCACGTCTGAAGTTCTTGCGACGCTGAACATCCAGCACCTGGTTCACAAGACCCTGAAGCTCTGACAAGTCTCTTAGAATCCGATCCCGAATGGGAGACGCTGACAGCATCTCGACCGCCACGCGCATCCGGGTTATGGGAGATTTAAGGTCATGACTCACGTCTCTGAGCAATCGTTCTTTATCCGACACTGTCTGGCGTACCTGCTCTTTCATCTCGCTGAACGCATCAAATAGACGTCTCAGGTCTCCGGACCCATGTATCGGTTCTCCTGTGTACATGCACTCCGGAAATGCGCGAATCGCAGTTTCCAGTTCGCTCAGGGGATCGGCCAGCCAACGCTTCACCAGGAAAAAGAGAAATGCCAATATCACGACTACGCTGAAAGTAACCAGAAAGGCCATTCGTCTCACCCGGCTGTCATCTCCGTATTTCACCAGGACAAATCGATTCGGGCCCCGGCTTACTTCTATTCCAACCGGCGCCTTTCCTTCCTTCAGCATTAACATTTCGGACGGTCCAGGCTGATTCGGCCGACGAAGATGCCGTCCTGGCCATGGCTCCCGTTTGAGCTGCAGGTACTTTTCTGACAGGAAGTACTTCGGATCGGACGATATCGTGTTACCCGCCTTCTGAACAAGGATATGTAACCTGTACGTGGAAGCCAGCCGATGGACTGTTTCAGGGCTTGAGTCGGCCGCAATTTCCCGAAGGAGAAACTGGATAAACCGACCTTGCGCCGGGTTCAGGGTGCTGAGACGGTGTTCCTGAAATCTCACAAAAAAGAGAGTTAACAACAATAATGTGATAATGGCAGCTGAAACCGCGACCACCAACACCAGCTTTAAGGGTATTTTCCTCATGTCAATCGATAAACATATAACCGGCTCCGCGAACCGTCTTTATGAATCGGGGACTGCCCGGGTTATCTCCCAGTTTCGCTCTAACCCGGCTGATTGCCACGTCAATGGATCGATCATACACTTCCCACTCGTACCCTTTCAGGGACTCCATGATAAAATCACGGCTGAGAATTCGACCTTTCTTGGTAACCAGCAGTTCCAGCATGTCATACTCCATCGTGGTAAGGTCCAGCAATTCATTGTTTCTTTTTGCCTCTTTTCGCGCAGGAATTAATTCAAGGCCAGAGTTAGTTGTAATCTCTTCTCGACCGTTTTCCTCATCTGACCCGCTGCGCTTCAGAATACTTCGAATACGCGCTACCAGCTCTCTGGGCTCAAACGGCTTGGCCAGGTAGTCGTCGGCCCCGAGTTCCAAACCCAGTACCCTGTCCATGACTTCTCCTCGTGCAGTCAGCATGATTACCGGTATGTTTGATTTTTCACGGATTTCTTTCAGTACAGCAAAACCATCCATTTCAGGCATCATCACATCCAGTACAACCAGGTCGTATTCACCGGATTCCAGTTTCAAGAGTCCTTTTCGGGGACGGGTGGCCGTATTTACATCAAACCCGAAATCTGACAGATACTTTTCAAGAAGTTCATTCAGATTCACATCGTCATCAATAATCATCAAGCGGGATTTGGTCTTTTCCCTCATGTTGCGCTCCCCCGGCCATCCGTTGTTTTTACCAGTATATCATCCGACTCTGTTGTTTCTCTCATATTTCAGGTACGTAACAGTTTGTAACACACCCCCTCACCCTCTCAGTGTTGCCCCCAGCCTCATGGGGTGAATAAACAGGTCCAGTGCGTCCTCAATTCCAGTCGCGATGATATCAGATACTCCCAGCGTAGCCGACGATACTCCCTCCCGCAACACAACCGCGACTCCCACACGGGCTTTGGCCAGCATTTGTCGGTCATTTCTCCCGTTTCCAATGGCCGCTGTCTGCTTTGGCCCCAGATCCTCGACAAACTTCTCTTTGACCCTTGCCTGATCATCGGCGCTTTTCAAGAGAACAATCTCCACCGGTAATTGATGGAGCTGTTCCTTAGCCGTTCCAAAAGTATCCGCTGTTACCACATAGAGTGACAGCGTTGTTGACAGTATCCGCAGCCGATCTGCCACACCGGGCTGCAACTCCCCATCCACCGCGAGGGTGCCGTTGTAATCCATTACAAGGAATTTCAGATCAAGTTTTCCGAAATCTGGAATATCTATTGCTATCATTGTTTCACCTTCCCGGGCAGTATGGTCATATGTCGGTCCCCAAGAAGCCAGACAAATGGGACTGCCAGAATTGATGAAGTAAATGCAATTCTAAAAGTCATTTCCATGCCGAAATGATCCGCCCCCCAGCCCACCAGCAATGCCGCGCCCGCTCCACCCAGAAAGTTCAAAGTCATGTAAATGCTGTTCAGGAATGCGGGCCGATCTGATTTTACATCCTGAACCAATGCCAGAACTACCGGCCCGGCAGAAATGAGGAAAAATCCCAGAAGCAGTAAAACAACAACGGACAGCCACCCTCGGCTCAATAGAAATGCCCAGCCCAGAATCGGAGAAACGAAAGAGACAATGAGCAACATCTTCCGCCTTCCCAGCCGGTCAGACAAGCCGCCACCCCAGAATGTTCCGATGGCTCCAGTCAACTCCAATGCTGACAGTGAAATACCGGCAAACCATAGGTTCTCTCCCCTGGAGGCAAGATAGGTTGGTAAAAAAACCATCAACGCTGATCGAATCAAAGCACGGGAAATTGTGAAACCGGTAAGAATGGTGAGGAACGGCAAAAACCCTTTCAAAGTTCTCCGCACACCAGTTCGAACACCCTGCCCGGCCCTCTCCTTGTGGAATGTCATTTTTCTAAACCGGAGAAAAAGGAACCCGGATGCCAGTAAGCCAAAGGGAATCAATTTCCAGGTCCCCTCCAACCCCCACAGAGACACAGCTCCGAGTATTACCAGCGGCCCAATGGCCCGGGCGGCCTCTCCTCCCATCATGTAAAAACTCATTCCCCTGCCCATTCTGTTCCCTGACATCGCTTTGATTATTACCGGACTGGGCACATGGAAACACATCGCTCCGATTCCCATGGCCAAGAGTAACAGTACAAGAACACCGTAGTTGGGAGCCATGCCAAGAAGAGACATGGAAACAGCGGTGATGGCCGGAGCAACAATCAGGAGATATCGCACCCGGATACGGTCAGCGATGATCCCCATCAATGGATTCAACAGGGATGGTGCCCGCTGTACCACCGTCAAGAAACCCGCCAGGGTATAACTGATCTGGAGTTTTTCAATCAACAGGGGAAGAATGGGCGCAAGAAAGGAAGAGTAAATATCGTGAACCAGATGAGCACTGGAAATCAACAGTACATTCCCCGTCTGAAAATTTGATCTGCCGCTTTCTTCTGTTTTCAGCTCAACACTCATTGAGTTTCCTCCATCATTGCAGATAGTACCATTCTATTGACTGTATTCCTATCTGACTTTTTTGATGGCTTGTCAATAAGTATAAAAGCAACAGAAACTTCTTGCAGCGGCAGGAAAAGATTTCACCCGCTGACTTCAATCCTGACGGCCAGTAAGGAATGCCTGTTGCTTGGGCGGTTGGGAAGCCACACATGCAATGTCATAGTGTCTGCTATTTTGAACTGTTTTTCAACAACACACGGGTTCTGAAAACATGGAGTGAGCGCCGAACCCCTGCCCGAAAACCAAACTCCTTCAAAATTGACCACACATGCAGTACGATATCCAGTATTCTGATAAAGAACCCTCTTACTCTGCCCACAGGAACATATCCAGTGGCAACGGTCACGGAATATCCCATTTCCCGCATCATTGGGAATGTAATTTCCTCAATGCGCCGGATTCCCTTCTCCGGCAATCGGTCTACAAACTTGTTAAAATTTTCTGCAACGACATGCAACTTGCCCCGGGTATCTCCATGTCGCCGTTCAGCCTTTTCCAGTGTAAGCATCTCCGGCTCAAACCCGACTTCCACGAACTTGCAAATGTCTGTCAATGTTCTTTCCGGGTCTGTGAGGAGGTCCTCATAGAGAATTTCCTTATAGTCCTTTCCCAATAACCCGTGATACGTCCGACTGAGAGTGAGTTGTTGATTCCACTCACTGGCAGAGCGGGAAAAAAGCTTTCCCCAACGGGCTTTTACAGACATTGCTCTGTCTCTTGGATCCCGCACAATGTGAATAAACCGCGCATCGTGAAGGACTTCCTTTATCTCCGGAACATACGGAAGATAGCGGGGCGTTTTGTCCCCCCAGATCATTCCAGATTGATATTTTTTTTTCGCAAATGTTTGAAAAACATACTTAATAATCTCATTCCAGTTATTTGTTTTCATCCTTTCTTTAAGCGCATCCCAATCCATGAAGTGGCCTTTCAACTGCATTCTTTTGACGAAAAGAGTTCTCTCCAGGTCACATTTTAGCCTTTCCCTGTCCCCCTCAGTTGAAAAATCGGGATCCTTCCCGTATTTTTTGAGCAGATAAGGAATAAAATGACTTTCCGCAGGGGTCATGGAAATTCTGGAGTTTTGATTTAACAGGCTTCGAAGCAGCGTGGTGCCACTACGGGACAATCCAACGATGAACAACGGACCTTCAAACACTATGCGTCTCCTTCAGTACCAGATACGGTTGAGAATGCGTGTGACGATTGACCTCACATCCCAGCCAGGCTCATGTTCAGTTGATTGCAACCGAATATCCTTTTGCGTTCGAATCCGATTGCCATCGACCAGGTATCCAACTTCAAACGACCCTCTTGCTGAAGCAATTGAAATGGGCGTCTCCAGGTTCATCCCGAGTTTCTTCCCGATTTCCGAAAGAAGGGATTCCGGGCTTCGAATCAAATCCTCGTATCTTATCTTCACCCTGCGACTGGCTGGAACCCGATGGAAGGCCATACTGCACAAAAAGCCATTGACACCATAGTAATGATTGGCTGCCAGAAAACCTTTTCCCGGCTGTTCCACATCCTTCCGGCTGAACGATTGAATCACTCCAACCGGGTGTCTTGTCAGATAAACAACCGACACGGGATATTTTGAGACCTTCAATAGCGCCAGCAAACGGCCTGGATACTTGGACGAATCCACGATCCAGTTTGCGCCACTCTCCTCAAAAACCAGATCCATCAAGGTATTGACATACCTTGCATAGCTCTGTATTTTTCTATGCTTCAACCGCCATGGAGCAACAAAACGCGAGTGGTACTCTATCCCATGACATAGCTTTTCCCAGTTTAAAAGGTCCGGTTCGGCGAGCTTTTCACCAAGTCTTTTTGATATCTTCCCCCAGAATTGGACGGATTCCAGTTTCTGCTCATCTGGCCTGGAAAGTCCGCCGGGGAAGGCAAACCGACGCAATTCGCCGCAGCTGAAAACACCTTCAGCGTTGCCCAGCATGATGTCCAAGAGGGTGGAACCACTCCTCCCGCTTCCCATAATATACACTATTCTTTTCATCCGCCTCTCGTTAGCATCACGATTTCTACCGCCAATCTTACCCAATTGGAAGCTCTGAAACCAGCAGTTTCTTACATCACCCTTCTTCGAAGAGAAGTAGCTTTCGCCTGGACATGCGCGCCATGCTTTTTGCTGCCCCAAAGGCCAATTTGCCCTGCCTGATTCTCAGTTCCGGGTTCAGCAGTAACATGAGAACCTTCTCAGCGAATTCTTCCGCCTCATCCGCTACAAAAACACCATCCCCATCTTTCAGTGAAAGCCCCTCGTTTGCGATGGAAGTCAAAACAACCGGAATCCCCCTGGAGATAGCATCGAGAACTTTGATTTTGATTCCGCTGCCATAGCGAAGGGGCGCCACAAACACTGCAGCATCCCTGTAAAATGAAGTCAGGTCAGGTAGAAATCCCTGAATGCTTATGTCATTCCCATTGTCGTGCCGCTTCAATCTGGAATCCGTAGCGTTGCCGGCATGGAAAAAAGCCGCTTGGGGAAACTTTTTGCGGATTAGCGGAAATACTGATTCCAGAAACCACCTGACGCCGTCGATATTTGGTTCCCACGTGCCGGTCCCAAGGTGGCATATTCTGCCCTCTTTTCCTCCCCTCCATCCAATCAAATCCGGTTCAAGCATTTCCCCTGGAAAGCCCTCTATTAAATGGGGCCATCGCCCTGTTATATCCATTGCCTGACGATGGTCCTCAGGTGAAATGAATATTGCCCGATCCGGCAATTTCCAGTATCGAAATTCCGCCTGTTTGAGTAGCTCCGATTCCAGCCACAATAGAGGTTTCAAACGGGGTCTGCGATCCAGAAATCTCTGAAAAAGCAAATGTTCCACGTTGTGGAACTGGGCCACCCATGGTGTGCCAGATGGTCTTTTGGAAAATGGAACTGCTACATTCACAAAGACACGCAGCGTATCAGAAAGAAGAAGGTCGTAGTTGCCCTCACGAACCAACTTTTCTGCCTTGTCTCTATACTCACGTGACGCATCCCGGTGCAGAAAATAAGACTTGCCTATAAGATTCATTGGGAATAACCATGCCCTTGAGCGACGGTAATAGGGTATCTCAAAAATATTTCGCAACCCCGGACAATGTCGCCGAAGCTTGCCTGCATCCCCAGGCCCGATCTCATGATCAAAACACAGTAAATCCACTTCAGACCCTTCACAAACCTCCCTCAAAGTAGCAAGACTTACGCGCTTGCCTCCTGTGACGGGCGGCCATGGCAAAAAAGGATGAGCATAAAGTATCCGTTTCATAACTTGCCTCCCTGGGCGCCCAGTTGACATCGCCAGTAAATCAGGAACAGCGGAACAATAACCAGGGACGGATTGGCAACAACAACAGCGTTCAAAATAGAACGGAAAAACAGGTAAACAAGCCACCATTGCAATGATTCCAGAAAAATATCATCATTTTCGCATTGCTTCTCCCGGGAAAACTTCCATGCCATCAGAAAAGGCACATTTACCAGTACCAGACCCAGAAAACCATACAGGAAAATGATACCAAGCCAGCCGATATCCACGGGATAAAAATGGCCAAAATCCTCTCTGGGTTCCCCTCCCCACCGTCGGCTTAGCCTGCCGTTTCCAAACAGCAGAGATCTTACCGATCGGGAAATACTCCACCATGCCACAGTTCCTTGAGACAGACGATTGGCAAGAGAGGCATCCATCTCGCCGGTTCCCCGATAAAGGGACGATGCAATTGCCGTAAATCCCGATAATTGACGTTGAACCTTTACCGGCCTTACTGCCCACATGCCGCCCACTACGACAACCGTGAGCAGGGACAAAATAACTAGTGTCCGGATTCTTCGTCCCGTTTCTGCTTTCATCACTATCATCAAAACCAGGACCGCTGCCAGAACAAGAATGGCCGCTCTGGATTTGTATATGAAAACCACGTATCCCACCATGAATACGGCGATCATCGCAGTAGCGAACCGGTGTTTTGTAATACTGCTTCGAAGCCATCCCAAAACAAAATAGATGGCCCCCCATATCACAAAAACAGGGACGATTCGAAGCCGCATTCCTTTGGAAGGAACTTCCACAAAGAAGAAACCGCCCGCAAGAGAATTTGGATCAAGGAACATCCACATACTCAGATAAACCAGAAGGGAGCCAAACGCCAGAATAAGAAAAGTACGATGAAGCAATTTCCAGCTGATCCGTTGGGAGATGAGCAGTTGAAACACGAAAAGCCCTGCTATCGCCCGAAACCATCTACGATCTGCGAGGAAACCGGTTAATATTGGCTGATCGAATGACATCCATGACGATATGGCCGAAATGAATGGAAGACAAAGCAAACAGGCAAGCAGTATTTCTGCAGGGGAAAAAGTGCGTTTCTCGTACATCCCTCTGCCATAGTAAACCACCGCAAACAGACCGAGAAAAAACAGGACTGGTATCTCTGCAAGATGTGCAGTTCGAACAAACGGGAAATTTTCAAAGAGTTGAAAAGAAAATATTAAAACACAAAGAAGCCAGAGCGGGAAACCCAGTTTCGACAGTTTCTCTCTCCACAACCCCGACTTCATGGCGTGACTCAAGGTCATCTTCCTTCCCTCTCCTCCATAACACCTCTGATTACTCTCCATTCATTTTCCAGGCCCCAGCGTTCCACCCAATCATTGAATCTACTCCCGTCTCTATCCCTTATCTCTGCACAATGGCGTGGAGTCGCTTCACCAACTATGGAAAATGGCACATTAAGGCACAACTTCAACTTCTCTGCCAATGCTACCGGATGGAGAAACAGTTCCTTGTATGCGCATATGATCCCTTGATGGCTGGAAAGCGATTGGACGGCCGCGTAGTTTGCTCCAATCCACGCCGGAACAAAACAAGATAATAGTCTTTGCGGGTCTCTTTTCATTACAGAGTATAGCCGTGGAAAAGCCTTCATCGCCCTGTTCATCCACGCATCCGTCTCAAAGACGCGACTGCCCCTCAATGGGTAAGCCAGCCTTCTGATAAATCCACGAGCTTTTCCAACATTTGAAAAATAGGTATGCCTTATGGAATGAAACACTTCCACAGGATTTCTTAAAATATGTACGATCGGGGCACCCGTCATGTCCGCCACTTGAGTAAAATCATAATGAAGACGATTGGTCTGAATCATCACATCCTCATCCAGCGTGTGCAGAATCTCAAGATAGGCTGCCAGTTCCTGCCCACTCCAATCACAATTCGCAGATCGGTTTGGGTGGCGGTCCAACAACAGCTGTCTATGATCAGGATGAATATGCAGGTAATCCGACCACATATCCAGGTGATGCAACCGCTTTCCCGAATCGTCCCGGCCACCTTTTTCGAGAAAATTCGGCAGATCAGGGTGCAGGGGCTCGTACAGACATAGTACATCATCATTGACAGCTTTACGGAACCTGTCCCAAAGAAAGGTGGTTCCGCTTCTGAAATATCCATTGATTATCCATCGGATCGCCATCAGACCGTTGTCCTCTTGGCAAATGATTCAGCGTCCAATACAGCATAACCCAACTCACGACACAAATGGATATCGAGAAAATTGTTTATTATTTCCACGTGTTCTCTTGTTAAATCAGCTTGCCACTTTTCGTTCAGATAATGGGATCGAAAGTCTTCGAAGCTTCGTTCCCTGTCTCGCTTGGTGGAACAGGGAACGCCCCGAAACAACTCTGTCTGTTTCAGATGGCACACCCTGCCAATTCTTTCTACGGCCGCTTCAGGATCTGCCAATACATTCTCATAACGAAGTAATATGACTGGCAGATTCAACTGTGATAAATCGAGCAATGCCCGATTCTTTGCATTCCATAATTCAATGGGATTATTGAACGCTCCCTTAGCATGCTCCCGCCTGACGACAGGACAGGGTTCTCTCAGAAATGCTGTAAATGTCTTAGATCTTAATCCTAAATGATAGGGACGTTTGAAAAGGGACAACAAAAAAGCATAAGGGTTCTTAAAAACAGATACCACCAAAAGTTGTTTTTTCTTCGAAAAGTCACGAATGTTCATTTCGTCCGGGAATCTGTGTTTCCATCCAAGATTTCTCTTTTCCGTCCACCAGAACCATGTGTCCCGAACAAATTCAAACGGAAATCCACGATAGAGAATCCGGGGAGTGCCTCCAGGTAAGACCTTGATCGGCAAATTCTGTGCCAACAACGATTGCACAAAAGTGGTGCCTGAATTACGTTCCCCAAATACTTTCAACCAGGTACACACTTCCCAAAACCTCCGCTGAATTCTTTAAGATAAACAACATAATACACGATCCCTCCTGAACTTCAAAGGTGCATCCTCTTACACATCGCTTCAGGTCAGAGACCGGAAAGTATCCCACGTACATCAATCCTTCATCTCCAACCCTCACAAGATGAAACCGGTGCCCCTGTTATTCGTATAAATAGGCGGGTAGAGTTGAGTGTCACCGATAAAATGCTTGTCAAGACAGCGTAGATTCCTTACAATCAACACAGGGACAGAATTAATGGGAGGAGGGTTCGTAACATGCGTACAGAAATCAGAAATATGGACAGCACAACGATTCTCGGACTTCATGGAAAGATTACCATTGGAGAAGGAGATGTTCTCCTTCGACAAAACATTAAACAACAAATTGAGAACGGTCGAAGGAATCTGATCCTCGACATGAAAGACGTCAAGTACATGGATTCTTCCGGCGTTGGAGAGCTTGTCAGCTCTTTTACCACCGTGAAAAATGCCGGTGGCAAACTGAAACTTGCAAATCTCAACAACCGGGTTCACGATCTGCTGCAACTGACTGCTCTTATCACCGTATTTGAAGTCTTCGACAGCGTCGAAGATGCCGCAAACAGTTTCTAAGCCAAATTTAACAGTTTATTGGCGGCCGCAAGGCCGCCTTTTCTATTAATGAGCTCCATCCCGCTGGATTCTCCCTTCACTCTCTGCGATAATGACAACAGATCACTCATGTGAGGAAATAATGAGGGAAGCTCTGTTTTACCGAAAACAATCGGAAAATAAAGTGCAATGTGGTCTCTGCCCCCACAATTGCACGATTGCGGATGGAGAAAATGGAATCTGCGGGGTGCGGCAGAATCTCGGCGGAATTCTCTTTTCTGTCAATGGGGATCGCCTGATTGCCGCCCATGTGGATCCGATGGAGAAAAAGCCTCTCTATCATTTCTTCCCCGGGGCTGAAACCTTCTCTATCGCCGCCGCCGGGTGCAACTTTCACTGCAAGAACTGCCAGAATCACATCATTTCGCAAACGACTCCAGGCCTGTTGGACTCGGGTGAAACCACCAGTCCACAAAATATTGTCACAATGGCGAAGCGTAGAGGAGTCAGCCATATCACCTTTACCTACACGGAACCGACGGTTTTTTACGAATTGATGCTGGAAACCGCCGAACTGGCAAAAGAGGCCGGTCTGTACTGCTCAGTCGTGTCCAACGGATTCATAAACCCGGAACCTCTGGCCCGACTGATACCGGTGATTTCCGCCGCAAATATCGACCTGAAGTTTGCATCCGGCAAACTCTACCGTTCAATCGCCGGAGGGTGGCCTGAACCGGTAATAGATACCATTCAAACGCTGTTCGACAATGGCATCGTAACCGAAGTCACTACCCTGATCATTCCAGGCCTAAACGACGGTGAAGAGGAATTCGGGAAACTGACCCGGTTTCTATTGGATATTTCACCTGATATCCCGTGGCATCTCAGCGCTTTCTACCCTACCTACAAAATGACAGACCGCAGCCCGACACCACCGGATAAACTGGCAGACTTGCGGCAAACCGCTCTGAATGGCGGCATGAACTATGTGTACACCGGCAATATTGCCGACGCTCAGGGGAGCACCACCTTCTGCCCAACATGCCGTACGGATCTGATCCAGCGACATCGCTTATCCTTTCATTCAAGCCGCCTTGTAAAAGGCAACTGCCCCCACTGCACAACAAAAATCTATGGGAAATTTTGAAGAGAAAGACAGATAGAGACCTTCTCGCGGAGAGGGAAAGGAAGGCGGGAAAGATCTTAATACAAAGATACAAAGGCAAGATGAAGAAAGGGATATCTCTCGTCAAGGCGCTAAGAATGACAGGTTTCAGAAACTTAATCGGTAAATTCAGGGCTTACAAGCCATCCATGTTCCATAGAAATTCCCCTTTCCCGCCCTGCCGCCCACGCCAGACGTCTGCTCACATGGCAAGGAAGTTGTCGAAAATTTGCTTGCAATGTGCCAGTTCACCGGATTGAGGCAATGTGCCAATGAACCATTTTTCTGCCACCGGGTCACTCTTTCTCACCTGTTGAAAAATGAATTCAGCTTCTTTCTGTCCGTATTCCGGATGAAATTGAATGCCCCACACCGGGTAGTCCCGGTATTGAAAAGCATGGATTCCACACCTTTTCGTTTCCGCCAGTACGGTAAAATCTGATGGAAGGTTGATAACCTCGTCATAGTGAGAAACCATGACAGTCAATCGCTTCATTCCTTCAAATAGAGCACAGGGCGCCAGCGTCACGTCTGCCCATCCAAATTCGGGTGGTCGTGCCGGACGAACGCACTCGACCCCGGCCAGTAACCGTACCAGAAACTGGTGTCCGTAACAAATGCCAAGCACCGGTTTCTTTGTTTCCACCCATTTTCTGATCACCTCTTCCAGGGGTGACGTCCATTCATAGTTTTCCAGGGCAGAGGTTTCGGAACCGGAAATAATCAGATGGGAAAAAGGAGTTAGTTCGAGTGCAGGTTCCAGGTCGGTCATTCTCACCGAATGAGTGTCAGCTTGCCCCGGCAAACGGGAAATAGCCCGGTTGAAATCTGTTGCATAATCATCCCGCTTAAAACAATTGAGTACGAGTACATCTTTCATTCTTCTCACTCCCGGGGGACATTTTCCTTCTGTTCCAGTATAATAGATTATCATTGATAAATCAGGGAGGAAATAATATGGATGAACTGAAAAAAACAATTGAAGGCATGCTGAAGCCCACTCAATTGATGTCGCTCGCAACTCTGACAGAGGATGGGAAACCATGGGTACGTTATGTTATGGGACGGGCCCAAAACGGCATATCGATACAGATTGCCACCTTTCGCAGCTCCAGAAAAGTGAGGCAAATTCAACAGAACTCTGATGTTCATATCAATTGCGGAGTATCAGAACCGGAAAAGGCCAACGGTTACTTGCAGATAGCCGGAACCGCCAGAGTCAGTGATTCGGATGAAGACAGGAAGAAGCTGTGGCACGACGGTTTGAAAGTCTACTTCGAAGGGCCTGATGACCCACAGTATTGTGTAGTTATCGTTGAGCCCTACCGTATTGAGTATATGGCACCGGGTGCCATGAAGCCGGAGATATGGACAAAGTAGGAGACAATTGATGGGTGATGCCGCACTCGGGAGTCCGGGGCCGCGGTACAGGTACTGAAGGGGAAAGATAACTTTCCCCTTTTTCTTTCCAAATAAGTCACAAATTACAGGTTACAAGTCACTTCTTGTATATCTTCAGGTAGTTTTTCGCCGTTTCAGTCCAGGAGAAGTTCTGCTCCATACCGTTACGGGCAAGCTGCTGGAACGCGTCACGGTCGTCCCGATAGAGTGTCACCGCGTCCTTGAGGGTTTCATAAAAAGTGTAAGGGGAGTAATATTCAAAACCGAAACCCGTTGCCTGTTCCATCCCCCGATCAGTGGGTATAACAGTGTCCCGTAGCCCTCCCACCAGTCGAACCAGTGGCACGTTGCCGTATTTCATGGCATAGAGCTGGCTTAAGCCACAGGGCTCATAGCGGGATGGCATCAGATAGATATCTCCACCCGCGTGAATCCGGTGAGCAACGGTTTCATCATATCCGATGTAACTGACAACCCGGCCTTTGTACCGGTGTTCAGCACCCCGAAAAAAATCTTCAAGGTCATTTTTTCCTGTTCCGAGAAGCACAAACTGAATCTCCATATCCATAATCATGTCAAACACCGGCATAATCAGGTCAATCCCCTTTTGCTCCGTGAGCCGGGTGATAATGGTAACTAACGGAGTGTCCGGTTCCTTCTCCAGGCCCATCTCCAGTTGCAGTTCCATTTTATTGGCAAGCTTTCGCCCAAACTGCTTCCCGGAATAGCGGCTATTGATGAGTTTGTCAAACCATGGATTCCAAAGTTTATAATCTACACCATTTAGGATTCCCGTCAGATGATCAGCTCTGGAACGTAGAATTCCGTCCAGTCCAAACCCGGTTTCGGGAGTCTGAATTTCCCGTGCGTAAGTCGGGCTGACAGTCGTAATTTCATCCGCATACACAATACCGGATTTCAGAAAATTGATGTGATCATAAAATTCGATTCCATCTGCGGTGAAATACTCCCATCCCATGTTCAGCAAATGCATATCGTGGTGCCAGAACAGACCCTGATACCCAAGGTTGTGAATTGTCAGCAGGGACTTCACGCCGGTGAATTTTCCCAACTTCTGATAATATTCCTTCAAATAAAACAGAGCAATGGCCGTGTGCCAGTCGTTCATGTGAAAAACATCCACACCGGGTAGTTTTTCCGCGAGCTCCAGAATGGCCCTGGAAAAAAACAGGAAACGTTCCGCATTGTCGGTATAGCCCTTGTCCCCAGTTCCAAAAAGGTAATCACGGTCAAAATAATGTTCGTTTTCAATTAAATAGATAGTTAAATTTTCCGACATCTTGATTTCGGATACAGAACCGGTCACGTTTTTCTTGCCGATTGGGATAGTAAATTGGATCCCTGTGTCCTTTACATTGAGCCGATTTCGTTCAATGGCGCTGTAACCTGGCAGTACGACGCTGACTCTGTGGCCACAACTTGCCAGCTTTTCAGTAAAGCTCCCGGCGAAGTCTGCCATTCCTCCCACTTTAACAAGGGGATAATATTCCGAAACTCCAAAAACAATATGCATGACGCTATTCGCTTTCTCCCCTGAGTGCGGCCGCGGCCTGTTCCGGTGCCACTGGGTTTGTATAAATCTGACCGCCCATTGCCTGTCCGGGGTAACAGATGAGAATCGGATAGATCTCCAGATGCCAGTGGAAATAAGGAAGATTCTCTTCCTGCAGCGGCCCATTGTGCATCACCATTGCAAAAGGGATATTTCCAAGTACGCGATGGAGCTTCTGAAAAGTCTCCGTATAGATTTCCGCCAGATAATACAGATGATTTTTTGAGGAAGTTTCAAAATGGCTCAGATGTTCCACTGGCACAATCCATGTCTCAAAGGGATATCGGGAAGCATAGGGACAAAATGAAACAAAATAATCGTTGGCAGCTACCATTCGAAGCCCCGCTTTCATTTCCTGTTTTTCCATGTCGCAGAAAACGCAGCGCTCCTTCAGGTCGAAATATTCTTCCCCTCCAACCAGCTCCGCTTCTATCGCGGCAGGAATAAACGGCGTCCCAATCATCCGGGAATGGGGATGAACCACTGTGTCACCCGCTTCCTGGCCGAAATTCTTGAACCAGAAGAGATAATTGAGTCGGGTATCCTTTCGTAAATCCAGAATCCGGTCGTGGATGGCCCAGAAAACCTGCTCCACCCGGTTCGGTTGAATGCGGTGGGGCAAATCATTGTGATAGGGAGATTCAATCATGATTTCATCCGCCCCGACACCGCTCATCCAGTCGTATATGCCGTCTGCTTCCTTCTCCGTCTGCTTTTCCACCCGCAAAACTGGAATCCGGTTTGGGAAAACGCGAATGTCCCAGTCAATATTTTCCTTGGGGATGAAATTGTATCGAAGCAGGTCCGGCCCACTGTTGCCCTCCCGACCCGGACAAAATGGGCAATCCGGGTCATGGGCCGGTAAATTATCCAGCACATCCACTGAATGGAGGCCACGGTCATCCATCGGATAATCCGGGTCAATAATCACCCAGTGGTTAAGTACCGGATCTTTGCGAAATTCAGACATCTTCACACCACCAGCTCAGATCCAGATTCTGGAAACAGTCATTGTCCCGGTGACACTGGTTCACAAAAACCCGATCGTCTGCCGTCAGGCTTTCACCCGCAGCTAGAACATTGGCCATTCCGAGGAAACGCGCCACTTCGCCCACATGCTGGCGAAACCGTTTTTCCACATAATCCAAAGCCGATTCCTTGTGAATGAGAAACTGCCAGTCCGATGCCTCCGCTATAAGGAGGGACTTTGCCGCCTCGGTCAACACTGACTTCAATTCATCATCCTGCTTCCACTTTTCCTGTTTTTCCTGCACAAACGAAACAAATTTTTGCTCCACCGGGTAAAGTTCCCGAAATGTCCACTTTGTTTTCCCGTTGAGCCACACGGAATGATCCGCATTTTCTCCCCAGGATCCTTCCGGCAGGTCAATAATCTCAGCCGTTTCAGATTCACGGGCCATTTCCTCGCAGGTCACAGGGACAACTCCATCGGTTGTCTCCAGAAGCCGCAGCACCTGGTAAAGCCACTCAGGCCCTTCAAACCACCAGTGGCCAAATAATTCCGCGTCAAAAGGCGCCACCAGCACGCCGGGATCGCCATTCTTCGCCTTGAACTCCGCCATCAGTCGATTCGCAAGATGGGCAAAATGTGCCGCATTTTCCTTAATTCTTGATTCAGCAATTTCCGGGTCATAAGGTTTTTTGCCTCCAAGGTCCACATCCGACCCGGTAATGCGCCAGAATTTAATGCCACTGGTGTCCTTCATCTTATGAAATTCGAGATAGTAGGGATCGCCGGGGTAACCGTGGTGCCGACTCCAGACCTGATAACCCGTCACATGATCCCGCACAAAAAGCTGAAGACCGCTTGAAAGACGATAGGGCAGATACGGCGTCCGCGAGAACTTCACTTCCGAAAAATCCAGTTCTTCGTCTGAATAAACTCCGAGCAAATTTGCATTGCCGAGAAGTGGGCTGTCGATCACTGTGTATTCCAGTCCTTCTTCCACCAGAATTTCATCCACTCCCTTGCGTATGAAAGTTTCCAGAGGTACCACCGGATTGGTCCATTTTCCGGCAGGTCGATATGCACATTCCGGCATCCAGATTCCCTTTGGTTTGCGTCCGAATGCCCTTTCATATACGTCAATCCCTGCCTTCACCTGACCCCGTACACAAGCATCCCGGGATAAAAGCGGAAGATAACCATGTGTGGCGGCGGAAGTCAGAATCTCAACCAGTCCCTCATCCTGAATCTTCCGAAACGCATCAATAATGTCACGGTGGCATACATCCGTAAACACTCGAGCCGTATCCAGATAAAAATCACGCCACCTTCCCGCAAGGGCCGCCATACGGGTGTCCCCCGATTCTTTCAGGAGTTCCACGTCTTTTGTCGCCAGTTTCAACTTGTAATCCAGAAACTCCCCGAAGCGTTCCCTGAACCCTTCGGATTTCAATTGCTCCACCAGCACGGGAGTCATCCCAATACTGATAGCGGGGGTCCGACGTTCACCCTGGAAGCGTCGCAGCGTCTTCAAAAGAGGGATATATGTCTCTGCCGCTGCCTCAAATAGCCAGTGTTCTCCATGTGGCCAGGCACCATGATTCATCACGTACGGGATATGCGAATGCAACACAAACAGAAATCGGCCTGTCACTTCTTCCATCTTTTCCACCCTCATTTGAAATTCATTTGCAGTTAAACTTAAGGCCTCTGCGCAGTCAGCGTAACCGACGGTTCCATTGGATACAACCGGGCTACCGCACAAAGGCCTTGACTCACACACAATATAGTTTCACCCCCCCGGTATGTCAATCCCAATCTGGAATTGGGGAGTGATGAGTGACAGGGTGATGAGTTCAAATCAAAGAGTGGGCGTGGTGCGTGGGCGGCAGAACCGGAAAGGGATTCCACCGGAGAAAGCACAGAACGGAAATGGAGAAAAATCTACAAAAACATGTTTACTTCAATTTCCAAAGCAACTTTTCTACCCATCCGCATTTTTCTACGGTTAATTTCACCGAATCAGACACAAGCGTACCACTTATGATTTCAATTCGATCACGTTCGTCGTGAAGCGGGTACAGGCAACGAAGAAGTAACCAGCATGCGAAGCAGCAAGAACTGAACTTTCCGGTTAAAAGAAACTACAATTCCACAGTTCCAGTCCGGGGAGGGAGTGCGCAACTCAGTTGTGCATGCACCGACCAACGGACTGGGACGCGACGGATTGGGTCAGATGCGGGTGTCTGGGACTGTAGCAAGAAAGAGCTGACCTGCTGGTCGCGAGTTTAGCAGCGGAGGGAGCGAACGCGCGCAGGTGGGCCGAGACTTGAGCTTCAATGGGAAGGAAGGGGGCGGTTGCCTCATGACAGACATATTTGTCATTTCCTTCAGTTTCTGTTCCCACGCCCTGCGTGGCGGACGTTTGGGACACAAGGGATTCACGCTCGCGTGAAAGATCGCCGGGTTCCGAATGTCCGGGAGGTGGAGCTTTGCGCCACCGGGAACAGGAGATGAAAAAGCCACAATAACAGGACACAAAACACTTTCCAAATAAATTCGGGATTTTTTGAAACATTACCTTGCAATACACAGTACTATGTTTTGTACAGAAGGAGGTGGGAATGAACACACAATTCAAGAAAGGCGCCTTGGTGTTGTGTGTATTGACAGTTCTGAATCGAAAAGACTGTTACGGTTACGAACTGGTCCAGACCATCTCCAAAAATGTCGATGTGGCAGAAGGAACCATTTATCCGTTGTTGAGACGATTGGCTTCGGAGGGACACTTCGAGACTTACCTCCAGGAATCCGCCGGTGGCCCGCCTCGAAAGTATTATCGGCTCACCGAGAAGGGACAAGAATACAGGGATGAGCTGGCAGAGGAATGGACCGCTTTTACTTCCGGAGTGAGCCGGATTCTGGCACCACCGGTCAAGGGAAAGGGAAAAGGAGAAGTGAAGTAATGGATAGGGAACAGTTTCTCGAATCAATGGAAATGTCGCTGAAGGGTCTTCCGGAAACTGAGATAAATGAAATCCTTGAGGATTACCGGATGCATTTTCAGGAAGGGACGGCCGATGGACGAGACGAGAACGATATCGCCATAGCGCTGGGTGATCCTGCCGCGATCGGTCGCATGTTCCGGGCAGATTTTATGGTCGCGAAGGCAGGTCGGTCCGCCACTTTCAGGAATGTGGCCGGTGCATCAACGGCGGTTATCGGACTGGGTCTGTTCAACCTGTTGTTTGTTGCCGGCCCGGTCCTGATATTTTTCATGGTTCTGGTCGCTGTATGGGCCCTGATTGTCATGCTTGCCCTTGTGTCCGTAACAGTTATCGTGGCATCTGTTCTTTATGCTCTCTTTCCGTCGTATTTTGTCGTGGGGGGTGCCTCTCCGTTCCTTTTGGCCCTGGGCTTCTTTTTCCTGGGTCTCGGAGCGCTCTCCCTCAGTGCGATTCTTGTGATTACCATGGCATTTCTGACAAGGTTTTGTTTCAGGCTTTTGGCCGATTATCTTAAATTTAATCTCGAATTTATTCGAAGGAGGAGGTCAGTATGAAACTGAAAAAAGTTCTTCTAACCCTTACCGCTGTGTGTGTGTTGTCTTTCGGAGCTGCGGCACTGTTGCTGCACTCAGTCCAGAGCTTCGCAGACAGCGGGGACAGTATTGTCAATGTGGAGAAAAAGGCAACCGGAGATCTGAACCAGATCAACCAGATTGAGGTTCTGAACAAAACGGCTGCTGATGTACGAATCATTGTTTCCGGAACAGACAAGGTATCTGTGCACCTTTATGGCACTGTTTCCGGTAACGTGGAAATGAAAGAACCCAAGCTTGCTATCGAAAAGAACGGCGACACGCAGACGATCACGGCAAGCTGGGACAAAGACTGGCAGAGTCGAGCCTGGTTTAATGTACATTATCGCTGTGAAATGAAACTGGACATTACTGTACCCGCGAGTTACGTTGGAGCCATCAGCGTAGCCACCTCTTCCGGTGATGTACATGCGGAGGCGTTCCATGGCAAAGCCCTGGAAATAAAAACCAGTTCCGGAGATGTGAATTTCACTGACTATTCCGGCAAGTTGTGCAAAATCAGCACAGCATCGGGAGATATTACAGGAAAGAATATCCAGGCCGACCGATGCAGCGCAAATACCGCCTCCGGGGACATCGTGGTCCTGGATTCCCGTCTGGTTGAATTCCGGGCCCGCACAGCCTCAGGGGACATCACGGTCCGCTCGGTGAGAGCAGACGACTTCAGTAGCCAGTCGGCAAGCGGCGATATTCTGCTTTCTGAACTCACGGGGAAAAGCTTTTCCAGCGCCAGTGCTTCCGGTGAATTAGATATAACCGAGATTACAGGGGACAAACTGTCCTTCAGTACAACCAGCGGGGATGTTCGACTGCGCAAGGTGACGGGTAATCTGCAGGCCAGCTCAACCTCGGGAGACGTCAAGGCAGATGTACTGAGCTTTGCGCGCTACATTAAGCTTTCGACAACATCCGGTGACATCCGGTTGAACATCACAGGGAAGGACCCCTATGGATTTACAGCAAAAACTCATGGTGACATCTCATTCACAGGGCCTAAGGGACGAAGCGTAACCGCTGAAAAGAATCTCACAGTAGATTGCGAAGGATGCGGAAGGCAGATATCCGCAATGTCCGTTTCAGGAGATATTGAAGTCAGATAAGAAAAGAAGTGTTCTGTTTTTGGTGTTCTGTGTTCTGAAAGAAGGGAAAAGAATCAATACTAACTGCCAAGTTTTCGTACCGATTCTTTTCCCTTTTTTTTCTGATTATCCAAATGGAAAGGGGACAGGCATCGTCGCGTTGCCAGTCCTCGCTTTACACGCACTTGTTTTCCTCAAGGGTTCAACCGGGAAACACAAAAGGCTTCATAAGAGCGAAGGACTTCGTTTCCCGCCCTGTGAAACCAGTAAAGATATGGTCGCACAGCGTCAGCAATTCAACATCATTGTCCGGGTCCGGCATCAACTTTGAGAGAGGTTGTTTTGACATATCCCGGAGCCGGCCGGTTACCCCTCCGGGAAGCGAATCCAGTTGGGGACGACACTGGGGACAGTAGAATTTTTCTGAGCTGAAACCACACTCCCTGCCATCGGTCAGAGGTGAACCGCACTGAGCACAACTTTCAAATTCCGGAAATACACCAAGCAGTTTCAGGCTCCAGAACATGAAATAGACAGTGGCTGTCTGCAGATCATCATTAGTGTTCAAAAAATCAAAAGTATGGGTCAGCAGACGATAGAATTTCGGGCTCCCTTCCTCCCCATGAACCAGTACATCCGCCAGCTCTGAGTAGAATGAAAAGGCCATAAAACGGGCCATGTCACCGGATATCCTCTTGAAGTAGCTTTTCGTAACTGTCACATGGTTCAGGGAATTGAGATTCTGTCCCTCTTTTTCAAACCATTCCGCTTCCACAAAGTTGAATGGCTCCAGTTTGCCCGCTACGGCAGATTTCAGTCTTACCCCGTTTTTCGCAATGAGGGATTTCTTAAGTCCGGATTCGGTCAACACCACCGCAACTTTGTCCGCATCGTTGATGGTAAAGGTCTTTATCACATAACATGTTGATTTTGTAACGGTCAATATGCCCTCACTGCTCAATTCCCGAAAACTTTTTCTTCAGGTAGGGAATTAAACCACCCCCATCTATGATGTAGCGAACCGCTTCTGGAATCGGGGGAAAGTCAATCCAATTTCCATCCACCTGTATCCGGTTGTTTTCCCGATCAATGGCCACTTTGCTTTTTTCAGTAATCTTGTCCACTGCCTCCCCGCATTCAACTGCCAGGAGACCTGAATTTATGCAGTTTCGAAAGAAAATTCGCGAAAAGCTCCTCGCAATCACCGCGGCAACACCGGAATATTTGATACAGGTTGCTGCCTGCTCCCGGGAAGAGCCACAGCCAAAATTTTTCCCCGCAACAATGATGTCGCCTTGCTGAACTGTTTTAACAAAGTTCGGATCGAGATCCTCCATGGCGTGTTCGGCCATTTCTTTCGGGTCGGAGATCGTGTACGTATATTTCCCCGGGAAAATCACATCGGTATTCACATCGTCGCCATATTTGAAGATTTTCATTTTGCCGCCTCCGAAGCACATATTTCTCCTGAAAGTGCGGACGCGGCAACAGTTTCCGGACTGGCAAGATAGACGTCCGCGGTCTTGCACCCCATCCGCCCCTTGAAGTTACGGTTTGCCGTCGATATGCAGATTTCACCCGGGGCCAGTATTCCCTCATGGGCACCGAGACATGGGCCACAGCCTGGGTTCATAACTACCGCGCCGGACTCAATCATGGTCTCAAACAGCCCTTCTTTCATAGCCTGCATGTAAATTTCCATAGAGGCGGGAAACACCAGAAGCCGGACGTGTTTTGCCACTTTTCTCCCTTTCAGCACCGCGGCGGCGGCCCTGAGGTCTTCAATTCTTCCGTTGGTGCATGTGCCAATGAGGGCCTGGTCTATTTTTGTACCGGCCACACTTGCGACTGTCGCCACGTTGTCCACGGTATGGGGCTTTGCAACCTGAGGTTCAATGGCGGAAACGTCAATATTGAGTACTGTTTCGTATTCGGCATCACTGTCCGGGAGGATCACTTCGTAGCCACTTTCATCAATGTCTCTGGCCTTCAAATAGTCAAAAGTGGTCTTATCCGGAGCAAAATAACCATTCTTGCCACCCATTTCCACCGTCATATTGGCAAACACAATCCGGTCTGCCACTGTCATCCGGGAAACAGCTTCCCCGGCAAATTCCACTGCCTTGTACAAGGCCCCGTCGGCCCCGATTTTTCCAATGAGATAGAGCATCATGTCCTTTGCCGTGACACCTGGTTTCGGCGCACCGTTGAACACGACCTTGAGAGTTACCGGCACCTTTAACCATATTTCACCGGTGGCCCAGATTGCCGCAGCCTCGCTCCGTCCAATGCCGGCGGAAAAAGCCCCCACTGCACCATAGGAAACAGTATGGGAATCACTACCCACAATCAACCGTCCGGGCCTTGCAAATCCCTTTTCAATGACGACCTGGTGACAGACACCGGTATTAATGTCAAAGAAATTCGGTATGTTGTATTGGTTCACGAATTCCCGGACTTCCTGGTGATTGCGGGCGTACTTTTCGCTGGCAGCGGGAACGCAATGATCCAGAATGATCAGAACCTGCTCCGAATCAAAAACGCTTTCGGCACCGATCTGCCTGAATTTCCCGTAAATGGCCGCCGAATTATCATGGCTCATGACATAATCCGGTTTTACCACCACAATTTCACCCGGCACTACCGAGTTCTTTCCCGCTCTTTTGGCCAGTATCTTTTCCACAAAGGTTTTGCCCATTGTGCCTCCGTCAGTAAACTGATATTATCCCCGGCTCACCAGAGAATCTGCCCCATCATACACCATCCACATCATGGAGATATATTCTTTTCAACTCAAAATGTCCGGCCAATCGAAAACAATAGTTTCCAATGGGACGGAAACGTGTCTCGATCCAGATTCCACGCCAGTTCAACCCGCACAGGGCCCAGAGGTGTCTTGAAGTGGAGTCCCAACCCTGCGTCCTTGATCGCACTCTGCCAGCTTGCATCTGAGACCTCCCCCCAAACATTTCCGACATCGGTGAACAGAACACCGTTCAGATCGGCGCTCAGGGGGAAAGTATATTCCGCATTGAAAAGTGCAAGGAAGCGTCCGCCCATGGGCTTACCCGTGGAAAAAAGTGGGCCGGCCTGTTCAAAGGAACTGATGCGAAGCGAATTGACTCCCCCCGAAAAAAAGCGCTCCGGTAAGGGAACAGAATAGTTGTCGGGGGAAGGCGCCGATATCTGTCCAATGGTCTGTGAAAAGGAGAACCTACCGGCAAAAAACGCGGTTTTTTCCAGTATTTTCAGAAAGAACTGGGATTCTGACAGGTCCATTGCCGGTTCTACTTTTAAAGAGATGTAGTATCCCTTCGTGGGGTAAAGCAGGTTGTTCCTGCGGTCGTACAGTAATTGTGAATTCAGTGAGAGCGTGTAGTTGGGCTGAAGTTCCTTTTCAATCTCTTCGTATGGAACAGAAACGTTGGTGAGATGGTTCCGCCTGGCTTCCAGTGAAAAAATAGTGTTGGTGAACTTTCCAAGAGTTGTATTGTAACTGATACTGGCACCCCAGCGGGAAAAGCTATAATCGCTCTTGTCTTCACGAGTGGCAAAAACGGAAGACATGAAGTGGTTTTGACCTGAAATATTGAAGTATGCCTGCTGGCGGACTGGAGAAATCCTGAACAGAAGCGTACCGGTCAGTTGCCTGTGAAGAAAATAGTTCCATATCAAGGTAGTGGAAAAGCGAAGTCCTTCATCAGAGTTGACACCCACTCCATAGCGGACTGTTTTCAATGGCTGCTCCTTGACCCGAACGAACAGTGCCAGCTTGTTATCTCTGATTTCAAAGGGCACGACTTCTACTTTTGAGAAAAAACCGGACGATTCCAGTCGATTTACAATGTCTCCGATTTCATCAGCATTGATAAAGTTTCCCGCCTGGACTTCTATCAATTTCATGAGCATTGAATTCCGAATTTTGTGGTTTCCGTGAACGTAAATAGCTGAAATTCTGCGTTTTCCACCGGTCTCGACAGTAAATTCAACCGCCACTCGTTCTTTGCTCATTTTTCCCCGCCGGATCGAGACAACCGGACGATAAAAACCTGCTTCACCGAGAACGCCTTCCATTTTCTTCACGGCGCTCTGTAGTTTTGCATCAGAAAACGGCTCTCCTTCCACAATCCCCGGAACCGAGTTGAACATCCCATCCCCTCCATGCAGTGTAACTCTGCCAAAGAATAGCTGCTTTCCCTCTTTCACCGACACCTGAAATACCTTCTGCTTTTCTTCATAATTGAAACTGAAACGAGGATGGAGAAAACCCCTTTTTTTCAGGGATTCGCTCAGTTCTGTTTCAACCCGGCTTAATTCGATTCGGTTATAAAACTGCGGCTTGGAAATCTTTATTGGTTGAGTCGAGTCAATCTCAATCTTTGACACCGGAAGCCGGACGGCATTTTCCACATGAAAAATAATCCGATAGCCATCTTTACGAAACTTAATCTCCGGATGGCAGTAGCCCATTTCCAGTAACTTGAAATAGAGGCTATTTTCCGTAACGTGGAGAGCCGCGTTACTCAATCCGTTCTCAAGAATGTACTGGAACACTTCCTGATACTCCTCCGGGTCCAGTTTCACGCCTTCCACCACAAATTCATAAGCCGTCCCCTCGATGACACCTACCGAAAGGTCCACGCCCGAGGTTGTTTCCTTTGCATCTGTTGTAACTACGGCATCGTAAAGGCGCTGCTTTTTCAAACGGACTTTTAACCTGCCAATGTCATGTTGCAATTGATCAACATTATAGCGATCTCCCTCCTCCAGATGAATTACTCTCCTGTACTGCTTTTTCCCACTGAAATCAAAGCGCCTGATAGTCAATGGAGGGCCCGGAGTTATCCTTACAATTGGGAATGCCAGTTCTCCGTCTATGGAAAATTGCACATCACTGCTGAGAGAAGCTTTCGGAAACCCCACTCTCCGGTAAAATTTCCGCATATCCGATAAAAAATGCTGAAACCGCTCCTCTGTGAAAGGTTTTTCCAGAGGGTAAAACTCTCTCAGAAAAACAGTGATTTTCTTTTTCTTCACTCCCGTTTTTCCCTCTACCTGGGGTTCGCCAAAATAGGGTTGAGGCGCGGTGAGAAAACGCAGGGTTATGGTCCCGTCTTCGTTTTTTTGTTCTTCCACATGAACATCTGAAAAAAGACCTGTTTTGTACAGATTGTGAATGGTACCAGCCACCTCAAACGTATCAAGCTCCTTTCCTGAGACTATGCTGACCAGTGGGAGAAGTTCAGAATTGTCCGGCATTTCGACATTCTTGACCGTCTGAGCTTGCAGAATGCCAGTCAGAAGGCAAACCCAAAATACAGACAGTACACTCGTCCTCACAAAACGCTTTCTATTCACCGGCGATCCCATTTTTAACGGGGGTCTTCCCGTCAGTGGCAGAAATTTTTGAAATAAAGGAAAGGAAATTGCGAACGGTCAGAAACCCCGCCCGGCGACCCAGTGTCCGGTGGTCCGAATTTACTGCAACAAAGGCGGGAACCCCCCGGATGTGGAAAGCTGAAGCCAGTTTACTCCCGGACGGCATTTCTCCCTCGCGCTTCTCTTCTATATCCATTTTCACAGGGATAAAGACGGAATTGATCTGCTTTGCCACCTGAGGATCAGAAAATGTGTTCAACCGCATCAACTTGCAGTACACACAACTCTTGGAAAAAAAATAGAAAAGAATGGGCTGATTCGATTGCTTCTGTAGAGAGAGAGCCCTTTCCAGAGGAATCCAGCGAACCAGGTCCCTGCTGCCGGAACACCCTGCAATTGCCATCAGCGCTACAATCATCACCAGGCTACTCATCCTTTTCATGGACAGCAGTTTACCATTTTCAGCCCTTAATTCCAATATCTCAGGGAATGAGAGAAGTAGGGACAAGGTTGAGGTTGAGGTTAAGTGGGAAAGAGATAAAGATGGCCAATTCCCTGTTTTTTTTCTTACCGCCACTCCAACTCCTACCCCTACTGCCCTCACCCACGCACTCGCACTTTCACTATCCTACTCCTACTCCTACCTTCCTCCTCTCCGGGAGAGGAGCCAGAGGAAGAAGGGGGCGCCGATCAGCGCGGTGACGACCCCGGTGGGAACTGTAACAGGAAAGAGAACAGTACGACCAATCGTGTCACAGATCGCCAGCATCAGACCTCCCGCAACCATGGTCATGGGAACCAGTCGTCGATGTTCAGCTGTCCCCATCTTCAGTCGTACCATGTGGGGAACGACGATGCCCACGAATCCGATGGGGCCTGTAAAGGCGATGGTGATCGCCACCGCAGCACTTACCAGGGTGATTACCACGAGCTTGAACCGGCGAACATCCAATCCCCGGCTGGCTGCCATATCATCCCCCAGTGTAGAGAGGTTCAGACCCGGTGCAAGCCAAAGGAGTGCGATCAGGAGCCCGATGAATGCCAACCCTGTTAACACAACCGACAAAGGTCCGGCACCTCCGATTCCACCCAGAAGCCAGCGGGTAATCTGAAACACTTCATACTGGGCCGCCACATACTGGGAGAACATGATGATGCTGGCAAAAAGAAAATTGACTGCCACACCTGCCAGGAGAATCGTTTCCGACGACACCATTCGCTTTCGAAATGCGAATGACATCACCAGCATGGCGGAACAGAGTGCCCCGGCGAAGGCAAAGACCGGTACGGCCGCACCGCTTCCGCCGGGATGGATGAACACGATAAAGATAACAGCGCCAAAGGCAGCACCGGAGGAAATTCCCAAGGTGTAGGGCGTGGCCAGCGGATTTCGAAACAGGGCCTGAAAGGAAAGACCACCTCCAGCAAGAACGCCACCGGCAAACAGAGCCGTCAAGATGATGGGAAGACGGATTTCCCAGAGGATGTGCCGGCTTACTGTGTCAGACAGTCGTCCCACAAGGGGAACCGGGAAGAAGAGAGGGAGAAGCAATGTCAAGCCGACCAACACGGCTATTCCGGCAAAATAACGAAGTCTCATCCACGCCCCCCTTCCCCGTTACCATAAATCAGGGACCGGGATGCCGGATCACTCAGAAATGACGGGGCAAATTCCCCCTTTTTCCCCCCACCTTTCAATCCGACAATCCGATCGCAGAGCCGGGCCATTTCTTCAGCGTTGTGGGAAACCATGAGAAAAAGATGCCTTCCCTCACTTTTCAGAGAAGCCAGCGTTTCCACAAACTCTCCTGCCCGTAACGGGTCCAGGTGAGAAGTAGGCTCATCAAGTAGAACAATGGGGGTATCCTGGGCAAGTGCAGCAGCAACCAGAACCCGCTGCAGTTCTCCTCCGCTGAGAGATGCCACCTGGCGATTCTTCAGATGGAAAACCCCCACTTGCTGGAGAACACTGTCAAAATCCGGTACCCTGACTTGTCTCGATGCCATTCCCTGGTAGGGGAACCGGGAAAGACGCAGAAATTCAATAACGGTAAATGGAATGACAGTTTCCACAATCTGGGGGACATAGGAAACAAGGCGGGCTATCTCCCTGCTGGAAAGAGTCGCACTGTCTTGTCCATCCAGCTCAATTCCGCCCGAAACATCTCGAAGAATCCCCGCCACGCATTTCAGCAATGTGGTTTTTCCCGACCCGTTCGGCCCGACGACACCGATGAATTCCCCTGACTTCGCAGTGAAGTCAATGGATTTCAATATGTTCTGGTAGCAAAGCTGTCGAATGGTCAGCATAGGCTTTCAATATCCTTTTTAAAATCGGGACCAGTTGAAAAACGATGGGCCCGGGATGCATCATCTTCGCATCATACACATTAAAAATCGCCTTGTTCCGGCACGCTTTCAGGAAAGAAAATGGTTTTTCCCCGCAGTTTGCGATCGGCCCCTTTTTTTCACTCAACAGAATGATAATATCGGGATTTGCATCCAGCAGACCTTCCAGTGACAACGAGGGGTAGGCAACTTGTGAATCCACAGCATTCCTTGCGCCGAGGCGGGGCAATAAATTGCCGTAAAAAGAATTGGCGGAAACAAAAATCCGGGACGCATTCATACCACCTTCACTTGTGATCACCAGCATGGACGGCACTTTTTCTACCGGGGTTTCGGCGGGCTGCAGCAGAGATTTCAGTTGTGCCACACGCTTTGTCGCCAATTCTGCTTTCCCCAGCAGTTGCCCCACTCGCAGATAACTGGCTATCACCTCATCCAATGTATTGATTTTCAGGTATTCAACCGGTATTCCGGCATCCAAAACAGGTTTCAGTCGGGTTTCAGCCCCGTGGTAGGCCAGCACAAGGTCCGGCTTCAACCGCAACACAGCTTCCACATTCAAATCGTACATGCCACCAAGTCGTTCAACGGAAACTCCCTCCGGCACAACGCCGTATCGGGTGATGCCGGTGAGACGGTTTGCTGAACCCAAATCTACAACCATATCTGTCACAGACGGCAGGAGAGAAACGATCCCTCCGGCCATCCCCTGCAGGCAAATCAATAAACTTAAACATGCAATCCACCGAACTCGATTCAACATCTCCTCCCCTTACCGATGAAAACGAAACACAAAACCGCCATACCAGGTATCTCCCAGTGTACCGTATCCCCTGACAAGCTGATAATTCTCATCTGTTACATTCCGACCTTTCAGGTAGGCGGTCAGATTCTCCATGATGCGGTAATCCACCTTCAGGTTGAACAGCGTGTAGCTGGAAAGCACCACCCGGGCTGCGGGCCAGGCGGAAAAATCCATGTCATCCCGACTACCGCTGGCCATCATGTTGAGGTGAACGCCCAGCCGTCCCCGCAGATAATCCAGCTTCGCGTTGAAAGAAGAATCCGGTCGTCGCAATAGCCTTTCTCCCGTTGTATCATCCTTTGTATTATAATAGTTGTAGAATACCTGCCAGGACAACGTCTCACCCCCGTAGCGCACCCCGGCTTCCAGCCCTCTGATGGTGGCCCGTGAGATGTTGTAATAGCTGTTCGTATTCATATCATAATCAATCATGTCGTCGTAGCGGTTGTGAAACCAGACCAGCGATACTGTCAGACGCTCATCCATCAGCACATTTTCCAGACCCAATTCATAGGACCTGCCCTTTTCCGGTTTTAACTCCACCGTTCCGTATGGCGAATAGAGCTGGTAAAGGGTCGGGGACTTGAAAGATGTCCCCGCACTGGCGCGGACACGAAAGCCGGAAGAACCAAGGGGCCGGACAACGCCAAAAGATCCCGTCACTTTTGAACCGAAGATCTCATGATCGTCATAGCGTAATCCAATGTTCACATCCATACCCAGGACATGTTGTAACCCGGACACATAAGCGCTTCGGGTAATGGCATGACGGGGAGCAAAAATATCATCATAGGGCCCATAGGAAGATTCGCTGTGATATTCAGATGACCCCGCTTCCCGGCTGTATTCCAAACCGAAAGACAGCGACGAATTTTCTGAAAACAATAGTTGATTGTGCCAGTTATATCGGATGAGGGAACCGTTGAAACGACTGTTGATTGTGGGGGGATACGCCTCTGAAGGGTTGTGATAACTTCGTTCATTATCCCCGTAAGCCACCGTAAACCGGCTCACACCGTCAATGCCGAAGGGGTTGGACAACTCATAGCTACCTTTAAAATGTTTCTCAGTACGGTCAAAGCGGTAAAACGGATTATCACCGCCGGGGCCACCGCTTGTGTCCAAGTCTCCGTCCGCGTTGACCACAATACCAGTAAAATTCATCGTGGAACGACCGAAACTAAACGTCGTGCCCCCGGAAAACGACCGGCTTGTGTAGCCATCAGCCTCAGTATTACCGTCCGCACGGTCCGCCGCGGAAATGCCGTTTGTATCAAAAAATGTACCCGAAATCCAGTAACTGCCGAGGGAAAATATGTCCCGGTAACCGACACCCGTTGTCCACGTAGCATTGGCGCCACCCTCCACCCGGATACTGCCCCCGGTTGTACCGCCGCTGGTGATAATGTTAATTACACCTGCCACCGCGTCGGAGCCATAGGTCGCGCTGGCAGGACCAAATACCACATCCACCCGCTGGACCGAGTCCAGGGGAAAGGCGGAAAGGTCCACTGACCGGTCCGGCGTCATTGGATCATTGAGCTCCATCCCGTCGATGAGTACCAATGTCTGGCCCGGCTTCGATCCCCGGACATAGACCGATGCAGGACTGCCGATGCCCCCGTTCCGGTTCACCACAATGCCCGGAACCATCTGGAGAACATCCATGATTGTTGTAGCACCGCTCGCATCAATGTCCTTGCGGGTAATCACCTTCACTGTCCGAGAAAGCTTCTTCGTCTCCACCGGATTTCTTGTGGCGGTAACGGTAACCTCATCTGTAATCTTCGTCGCCAAATCCACCGCAAAAAGCGGTGAACCCAGAAACAAAATCCCCAACAATACAGAAAGAACCACGCGCATACAAATCCTCCTTCATATGCTGAAACAAATAAATTGGACTGTCGGGGAATGAATGGTAGATAAAATCATTCGCCGAGCCTCCGTCAGCTGAAATGTCCAGGCAGGTCTTCTGACTTCCGGATCAACCCTCCGCCGGGCCTTCCCATTCGCCTAGTGGCAAACAGTGGCATTTTCCGGCTTTGGTCCCCGATTACAGCGGCGGGCCCGTTCCCGATTTCCACGGGATTCCCTTTTCACCCCACAGGGGGCCTGGCAAATCCATTGTGCCACTTTCCATTCGGGAATGCAATATTTGGTATGTCGCAGCCGATATCGACTCATCGTACCGTGGGTGTTGGATGTACAAAGTCTGGAACCTGTGAAATCAGTCGGCAACCTCATCAATCATTTGCACCATACGTGCTTCTTTTTTTTCGGTTCCATTTTCAGCCTTCTCTCATTATTCTCCCCGACAAAGAGGCGTCAATGGGTTTCGTGAACGAGTTCCTCCGACGTAGGCTCCAGTGATGGATCCAGGTGCGGGCGCTTCAGATAGTAATAGAGCACGGGATAGATAGCCAGTTCCAGCAGGAGAGATGTGACAACGCCTCCCACCATTGGCGCGGCGATGCGCTTCATAACGGAAGAACCGGTTCCGGTTCCATGCATAATGGGAATCAATCCCGCGACAATGGCTCCGACCGTCATCATTTTCGGCCGGATACGCTTAACTGCCCCATGGAAAATGGCCTGTTTCAGGTCTCCAAGTGTCTTCATACGCCCAAGCCTGGCCCAGAGATCATGGGCGAGGTCCAGATAGAGAAGCATAACCACACCGGTTTCGGCATCAAGCCCGGCAAGGGCGATGATCCCAACCCAAACCGCCACCGAAAGGTGATATCCCAGTATGTAGAGCAGCCAGAACGACCCGACCAGCGAAAAGGGAACAGCCAGGACCACGATGCCAACCTTGCTGAATGAGTGCGTGTTAAAGAACAGAAGAAGCAGGATAAGAACAAATGTCACCGGCACAGCTACCATCAGGCGCTTCCTTGCCTGTTCCATGTATTCATACTGTCCGCTCCAGACAATGTTGTATTTGGCGGGCAGCTTTATCTGTTCGTCTACAGCTTTCTTTGCACGCTCGACATAGCCCCCGATGTCAGAGCTCTCAAGATCCACATAGAGCCACGCCGTTTTTCTGGAGTTTTCCGTCTTTATTGCCGGTGGCCCCTGGTGGAGGGAAAATGATGAAACCTGGGAAATCGGGATACGGGCACCGGTGGGTGTTGTGATTAGAACCCGCTTCAGAGCCTCCAGATTGTCCCGGTAGTCCCGCATGTACCTGAGGTTAACTGGATACCGTTCAAGGCCCTCTACAGTCTGCGTTACGTTCATACCACCAAGGGCAGACTGGATCACGTCCTGAATATCACCCACTGTCAAGCCGTAGCGTGCTGCCGCATCACGGTTTATTGTGTAGTCCATGTAGTACCCGCCTGTCACGCGCTCCGCAATAACCGAGCGTGTTCCCGGTACCTTTCTTACGACGGCTTCCACCTCTTTGGCCAGTTTCGAGAGAGTGTCAAGGTCGGGACCCAGAATCTTGATACCCACGGGGGTTTTGATGCCGGTACTGAGCATATCGATTCGGGTCTTGATGGGCATGGTCCACGCATTCACCAGTCCGGGAAACTGGATAGCGTCATTGAGCTTCGCAATGAGCTCCTTCTGGGTGATCTTTCTGGTTTCCGGCCAGAGCAGGCGGAGGCCCTTTTTGGCCCATTCCGGGGCCCATTCTGAGTACCAGCGGTCCTCCGAAACATTTCGCCAGTGAGATTTGTTCTGCCACAGTTGAATGGTCGTTTCGATCATGGTGAGCGGTGCCGGGTCTGTTGCGGTTTCCGCCCGACCCACTTTTCCGAACACCGATTTGACCTCGGGAAATTTCTTGATAATGCGGTCGGTCTGTTGGAGCAATTCCTTCGCCTTGCCAATGGAGATGCCGGGCAGTGTTGTGGGCATATAGAGCAGATCGCCTTCGTTGATGGGTGGCATGAATTCGGAACCAAGATGGCGTATGGGATAGATTGTACTTCCTATGCACATGAGGGCAAGAACCAATACGAGACGACGATGTTTCAGAACCCAGTCAACCACAGGGTGGTAAATCCAGACGAGGAATCGGTTGATTGGATTTTCAGCGTCGGTGCGGATTCTGCCTCGGATGAACCATCCCATCAGAACCGGCGCCAGGATGACGGCCAGAAAGGCCGAAGCTCCCATCGCGTACGTCTTTGTAAAGGCGAGGGGCTTGAAGAGACGACCCGACTGCTGGTTCAGGGCAAAAATCGGGAGAAAGGAAACAGTGATGACCAGCAGTGACCAGAAGAGGGTTGGCCCCACTTCTTTGGATGCCTCTGCGATAATTGTCCAGTGATTTTTGGGATCATACCCGTGTTCCATCTTCTTGTGGGCATTCTCAATCATAATGATGGCAGAATCCACCATGGCCCCCATGGCAATGGCAATGCCTCCCAGACTCATGATGTTGCTGTTGAGTCCCTGGAAATACATGATAATGAGGGCCGCCATGATTCCCAGCGGCAGCATGAAAATGGCAACCAGGGCACTCCTGAAGTGGAAGAGAAACAAAATGCACACCAGTGAAACGATGAGCAGCTCCTCTATCAGCTTGTTCTTAAGAAAGCCAATGCTTCTGTCTATCAAACCGGAGCGATCATACACCTCCACAATTTCAACGCCGGGCGGCAACCCCTTTTTCAATTCCTTCAGTTTTGCCTTTACCGCGTTAATGGTTTTCAGGGCGTTTTCACCGAAGCGCATGACAACCACACCGCCCGCCACGTCGCCCTCACCGTTGAGGTCGGCCAGTCCCCTGCGCAGTTCCGGTCCCAGATGGACCTGTGCCACCTGGCCCAATAGAATGGGGATACCTCCCGGATCAAGCCCGATGGGAATCTTTCGCAGATCATCCAGACTCTTGATGTATCCGAGACCACGCACCATATACTCCGTCTCGGCTCTTTCCACAATCCTGCCGCCGACATCATTGTTGGAACGTTGTATGGCGTGTTTGACCTGATTCATGGAAATGTGGTAAGCCGCCAGTTTGTTGGGATCTATCTCAATCTGATATTGCTTGACGTACCCACCGATACTGGCCACTTCGGCAACGCCAGGGACTGTTTGCAACTGATAGCGCAGGTACCAGTCCTGGAGAGATCTCAGTTCGTCGAGGCGATGCTTTCCGGACCGGTCCACAAGGGCATACTCGTAAACCCAACCAACACCCGTGGCGTCGGGGCCGAGCTGCGGAGCAACTCCAGCGGGTAGCCTGGGTGTAACATAATTTAAATATTCTAGAACCCTGCTGCGCGCCCAGTAGATGTCGGTTCCGTCCTTAAAAATAATGTAAACAAGGGAAAAATTGAAGAACGAGTATCCCCTCACCACGGTAGCCTTGGGCACCGCAAGCATCGCTGTTGTGAGCGGGTATGTGACCTGATCTTCCACCACCTGGGGGCTCTGACCCTGGTACTGAGTAAAAACAATCACCTGGGTGTCGGAAAGGTCCGGAATAGCGTCCACCGGGGTATTGCGCATGACAATAACTCCGGCTGCAATGAAGAGACCAGTAAGAATGAGCACGAGGTATCGGTTCTTGATGGACCAGTCTATTACGCGACCAATCATTGTGATTTCCCCTGTTTCTGCGAATCCAGCATATTTTGAATGGCCGCCTTCAGGTTGCTCTCGGAATCGAGAAGGAACTGAGCCGAGGTAACAACCTTTTCGCCGGCTTCAAGTCCGGCTTTCACCATCACCGTGTCACCGTCACCAATCGGTCCAAGGACTACTTTTCTGCCTTCGAACTTTCCATCGCCCTTTGCAATAAAAACAATGGTATCGTTCGAGGACGCCCGGATGACCGCATTGGATGGAATCTGGAGCGTTTCCGGAGAAAGTTGAACAGACAAAGCCACAGAGGCATACATTTCAGGCAGGATTTTCCCATCTTTGTTGGGCATAACAATTCGGATCTTACCGGTGCGGGAAGCGCCTTCGAGATAGGGATAAGAATAATCAACCTTTCCCTTAAAAGACTCTCCAGGGAGGTTATCAAAGGACACCTTCGCTTCCATTCCCTTCTTTACCAGCGGAATGTCGGACTCATAGACGGAACCGATAACCCAGATTGGATCGAGAGCAGCAATTTTCAGGAGGTTCATACCCGCTTTCACATGGTCTCCAACAACAACAGCCCGGTGGGTCACAATCCCGCTGATCGGTGAGTAAAGTGTCAGGTTTTTCCGGACGTTTCTGGTCCTCTCAAGCCTGTCAATCTGTTTGCCGGAAATGTCCCACAATGTGAGACGACGGCGCGCCGCTACGAGCAAGTCCTTGCCACCCTGGGCCACCGTCGCGTCGGAACTCTTCTGGAGGGCACGGGCAGTATCCAGTGCCGCAAGGTACTCCCGCTGTGTGGCGACGAGCTGTGGGGAATAAATTGAAAGGAGTGGCTGCCCCTTTCGGACCCGCTGGCCTGTCTCGTTCACGTAGAGCTTCTCAATCCAGCCGTCAATTTTTGTATTTATTGCGGACAGCGTTTTCTCATTCCATGTAGTGCTTCCATAAGTTTTAATTGCACGGGAAAGCGGACCGCTCCGGACGGTGGCAGTAGTAATGCCAATGTTCTGCTCCACAGCAGGGCTGATGGTAATCTCGCCTGAAGAAACTTCATCATTGTAAACAGGTACGAGGTCCATTCCCATGGGTGATTTTCCCGGTTTCTTGGAGATGTACGTCGGATCCATTGGTGCCCGCCAGTAGAGGACCTTTCGCTCAGTGTTTTTATCTTTTTCAGACACTTTCGAATCCGTATTCTTAACAGGCGTCAATTTCATACCACAGATCGGGCAATCACCGGGGTGGTCCTGGATGACCTGAGGGTGCATCCCGCACGTATAAAGTTGTTTCTTGACATGAGGGGCAGTGGTCTTTTCAGAACCTTTCAGGGTGTCCACATGAGATTTCTCCGCTGTCGACCGACCGAACATGAACGCCAGGAAAACGGCGAGGACCATTACAAAAATAATTCGCTTCACAGTGACACCTCCCTCTCAAGCACCCGACGAAATCCAGC
>CAZRHT010000016.1:0-10784 GCA_964599895.1 uncultured Holophagae bacterium | reverse complement strand
GACGAAATCCAGCAACCTGAACTTGAGAATGTGCAATCTTTTGTAATCATTTGTGTTTGTCCTCCCTGTAACGGTGCTCTTGCGCCGAATCATCCGGCACTTTTTCTGTCTTCTTCTCATGCGCATCCCCTGACGGTCCTGCTGCTCTCATTGTCCGGATTGAACGACCCAGCACGGCTTCCATCCGTGCCACGGAAACATGATAATCAACCTTGGACATGAGTGCTTGCGACTGATAGTTGTAGTAGTCGGTAAGTGATCTGAGCAGGGTCATAAAGTCGCTCTTTCCTACGGTGTAAGAAGCCAGGGCGGACTGGAAAGCTTTGTTTGCCTGAATCAGCAATCCATCCTTGTAAAGCGAGTAGATATCCAGATCATGACTGCCGGTCTGGTAGGCATCTGTCAACATGAACCGGGCTTCGTCAAGAACGCTGTCAGCTTCTCGCGTGGCGCTTTCCCTCATGAGACTGGCCTCCTGGAGCGCCGGCATGTACAGCTTCTTCCTGTGGAAGAAGGGAAGCGTCATACCGACCACGGCCGTAAAATAGTCGTGACCACCCATCGTTACATCATTATGACGATAGCGGCCACCCACGAAAAAGTTGGGCTTGAAATTCTTTTTCGCAATGTCAACCTGCTTTGCCCTAACGTCGACCTCTGCCTGGGCTTTCAATACCATGGGGGCCGTATTCCGCAGGTCTTGAATGAGGGTCTCAAAAGGCGGCAGGCTCTCGGGTTCAGGGATTGTGATTCCGGTGATTAAGTCAATGGGTACCGGGCTCCCGATCAGATCATCAAGGTGGGCACGGGCAATATTGAGCTGCTTGTTCAGGGTAATTCTCTCGGATTTGGATCTGGTCAGCGCCGTCTGGGCGATAAGCACGTCTGCCTGACTGCCTTTCCCTGATCCGTAGATGGCTGCCGCGCCTCTGGCCGCTGCTTTTAAAGCATCCTGGATTTTGTCGTTGATGTCCAGGAGATGAACATACAGGGCATACTGGTAAGAAGCCGATATGACTTTTCCTCTCAAACTGCTTTCCAGTGCCTTCAGTTGAATCCTGGCTACGTCCACCTGACGCTGGGCTTTCTGTTTTTTCAGTTTTAACTTTCCGGGATATGGAAAATGCTGCGTAATACCGATGGACACCCCCTTCGTGAGAGCATCACTGGCATTGAAGCCGCCATTAATGGGAAGCATCATGAATTGTACATCCGCTGTTGGATCGGGCAGTACGTCGGCCTGCGACGGTCGTTTCTCAGCGGCCCGAACCCGGTACAATTGCGCCTTGATCTGCGGGTTGTTCATGAGCGCTTCCTGTACCAAGGTGGTAATTGCGTTTTCGTTGGATTCGGCAGAAGCATCCGTTGTACTGAGGTATGAAGAGAAAGATGAGTCTTTAGTTTCTAGTGATTGTGCTGCAGTATTCAAACCCGCCAATCCGACCCAGCAACCGATAATTATGACCATGAATCTTCTGGTTTGCATCCCGCGTACCTCCGTTCAGTATTCGCACTTCATTAAAAGCAAGACTTGTGCCACAACGGCAAACATAGCTAAGTCATTATTTTTAATATAGTTCTTGAATAGTGGATTATCCCGGAGTGCAACAGTTTCTGGTGAGATGTAATCAGTTTCTGGCCACTCTCCGGTTCGCTGCAGCGAACGGGAGAGTGCGGGTGCGAGTGTCTGTGCGTGGAAGAAGAATCAGGGAATTGGCTTAGTCCCGGGTTTACTTCTTTCCCTCCCTCGCCAACACGCACTTTCACTTTTCCCGCGTGTCAACGCGGAAAAAATCAGAATTTGATGGTTTTAATGTTGATGCCGGCCTGCTGCATTCGAAGCAGTGAACCGGCGATGTTGGTGAGCATGAGAAGTTTGAGGTTCTGCTTTACCATACGTTGGGCATCCATAGGTGGCAGAAAACCAAGGATGGACATGTCTGCGGTTCCGGAGAATTCAAGGTTCAGATCCAGGGATATAGACTGCCCGAGGGCGTTGTCAAACTGGAGGGAAACAGTACTGAATTCACCGGTGGGTGAATAGGAGATGGACGCCTGTCCGCTACCGGCCACACCAGCCGCGTTTCCGGTGACATCGAGGCGAAGGGGACGGTGAGTCTTGCCGTCATAAGCAAATGTGATTTCAGAATTTATGTTTTCTTCCGGATTTTCATATACAATCCGTACCGGCATGAAGTCCTTTTTTCGGATTGTGAAGCTGATTTTACCCCGTTTCCAGAATGTAATCAGGTCGTCAAGGTTTTGCACACGCGCCCTGGCTTTACGCCGTGTCCCTTCTTTGAACTCAGTTGCCACTGTAACAACGTAGCACTTATCCGCACCGTAGACGACCTCATGGCCAAGCTGAAAACTCCATCTCCCCGAGGTCATGAAGTCCGAACTTATGTTGTTCAATTTCCTGATAAAGTAGGTGTGAAAATTTAATGCGTGTGAAGTTGTACTCTTGTTCGTTACAGAATATGCATTGAAATCCGTAGAATAGAGGATTTCCCGGCGAGCTGTCTTCGCCATTGTGACGTCCCCCATATCTCCGGAAAAATCCAGCTTACATCTGCCGTCAGGAAGCACAATTCCGGCCATGCCGAATGAAAAACTCAAGTTCGTGTTGATCATCTGCAGTTTACGTGAAACGGTGGATGGGGGAGTCGTGACCGCAACATTACCGGAAACCGTCATCTGTTTCTGGTTCCGGTAGCCTGTGGCAAAAACATTCTGTTCCACGGCATGAAACATCTTCCCCAAAAGTTGCTGTGGACGATTTCCCGCTACGGCCACAGTCGGAATTGTTAGAACATAAAAAAGGATAATTGCTATTTTTTTCATTGTATACAAAAGAAACACCCCCTCCCGAAAGAGGGGGCGAATTCATCGTTAATTAACAAAAGATGCGCCGGTTTCCAGTGCCTTCTGGTTCAATGGAATCATGTGATGATAGCGTTCCGGCAATACCTTTTTCAGTGCCGCCAGAATGCTTTCTGTTTTCAGAACAGGTTTTTTCGCAAGGTAGGCACCCAGCAAAATCATCCCCATCATCCGTGGGTTACCCAGTTCATTTGCCTTTTCACTCCCTGGAATTGCCAGCACTTCGATGTCGGTACGACTTGATTTAATCTTGATGTTTGTCGCATCATAAATCAGCAGTCCCCCGGGCTTTACTTCCGGTTCAAACTTCTCAAAGGAAGGCTGATTTAATGCCACTGCCGTATCAAATAGTGCCAGAATCGGGGATGAAATCGGTTCATCGGACAAAGATACAATACAATTGGCGGTTCCACCACGCATTTCAGGTCCGTAAGAAGGCATCCAGCAAACCTCCCTGTTTTCAATCATCCCTGAATAGGCAATGATCTGGCCCATGGATAAAACACCCTGACCGCCGAATCCAGCAAATACAATTTCTTCTAACATGTCTCACTCTCCACTGATTTCATCTTTGTACAAGCCAAGAGGGTAGTACGGCAACATGTTTTCATCCAGCCATTTATTGGATTCCACCGGTGTCATTTTCCAGTTGGACGGGCAATTTGATACGATCTCAATAAAGGACGTGCCCTTCTTCAGTTCCTGGCTCTTGAATGCTTTCGTCAGCGCCTTTTTCGCCTTCCGGACCCGTGCCGGAGTATTGACTGCAACCCTTTCCACATAAGCGGTGCCCGGTAACTGGGCCACCAGTTCTGACATCCGGATGGGATAGCCGTTTGCCACCTGTTCCCGGCCAAACGGACAGGTGGTGGCAGTCTGACCAATCAATGTTGTTGGGGCCATCTGGCCACCAGTCATACCGTAAATGGCATTGTTGACGAAAACGATTGTGATGTTTTCGCCCCGGTTGCAGGCGTGGATGGTTTCGTTGGTTCCGATGGCTGCAAGATCGCCGTCGCCCTGATAGGTAAAAACATAGTGGTCCGGCATCATTCGCTTGACTCCGGTGGCTACCGCACAGGCCCGTCCATGTGCCGCTTCCTGCATATCCACATCCATATAGTAATAGGCAAAAACCGAACAGCCTACCGGTGCAATACCAATCGTTTTTTCCTGAATGCCCAACTCTGCAACAATTTCCATCACAAGGCGATGGGCCACACCATGACCGCAGCCGGGGCAGTAGTGCATGACCTGGTCTTTCAGTGTTTTTGGTCTTTCGTAAATCTTGTCCATATTCTCAAGGGAAACTGTAATACCCATTTCTTTCTCCTTACATCCCGATTTTACGGGCAAAGGCTTCGACCTTTTCCGCAACTTCTTCCGGTGAGTAGATCATACCGCCCATTCTGCCGTAAAAACCCACTTCCTTCTTGCCGTTGACGCCCAGACGGACATCTTCCACCATCTGGCCTGCGTTCAGCTCCATCACGAAGAACCCTTTCACACGGTCTGCCAGGTCGTGCAGGACTTTGTATGGGTAGGGCCACAGTGTGACCGGTTTCACCAGCCCGACTTTCAGTCCCTTATTCCGCAAGATATGCATGACTTTGCTGGCAATTCTCGCGGACAACCCATAAGCCACAAGTACCAGATCGGCGTCGTCTATTTCATAGGTATCATAGCGGACTTCGTTTTTCTCAATTTCACGGTATGTTCTCTGGAGCTGGAGGTTCACCTGCTCCATTTCTTCAGGCTTGATAAACAGAGAGGTAATGAAATTGCTTTCCCGATCTTCCTTTTTCCCGCGGGTGGACCAGGAGAAATCTCTGCCCGGATCCGTGTACGGCTTGAATTGAACTTTTTCCATCATCTGACCCAATGCGCCGTCCATGAGAATCATAGCCGGGTTCCGGTACTTCCACGCAAGGTCAAAAGCAAGACCCATGTAGTCAGCAATTTCCTGAACCGTGGATGGTGCCAGCGTAATTAATCTGTAGTCACCATGACCGCCACCCTTTACTGTCTGAAAGTAATCACCCTGGGAGGGCTGAATGGTTCCCAGTCCGGGACCACCCCGGTTAACATTGACAATCACGCAGGGCAACATTGCCCCGGCAATATATGAAATCCCTTCCTGCATCAACGAGATGCCGGGAGAAGATGAGGATGTCCATACTTTAAATCCTGCTCCTGCCGCACCGTAGAGCATATTGATTGCGGCCAGTTCCGACTCCGCCTGCAGAAAAACCGTTCCATGTTTCGGCGCTTCACGCGCCATGTATTCCGCCACTTCAGACTGCGGTGTAATGGGGTATGCAAAATATCCCTCACTCCCTGCTCGGATAGCGGCTTCTGCCATCGCTTCGTTTCCTTTCATCAACAGCATTTCACTCACTTCACCATCCTCCTAAACCGCTTCGTCCTTTTTCATCCGGTAAACCGTAATTACGGCGTCCGGGCACACCAGAGCGCAACTCACGCAGGCAATGCATTCGTCCTTCACCATTTCGGAGTAGTTAAACCCCTTTGAATTGATTTCTTTAGAAAAGCCCAACGTATCTGTCGGGCAGGCATGAATGCACAAACCGCACCCCTTGCAGTTCTCCGTGTTGATGACAACTGCACCTTTTACTTTTGCCATATGTCCTCCTCAATAAGCAGTGACAGTTGGATTATAACACTAAAAAATATTTTCTACAGGCAAAAGCGCCGGAAAGATCACAGTTCTTTCAGAGTTCCAGTTCAGTAAAAAAGGGGGGAATCGAACTCAAAGTTAACCGCCATTGATCCTTTTTTCAAAAAGTTTCGGGACTCGCACCTGCCATGAATACCGTTCAGTTTTCCCGATAAGAACCGCAACTGAAGCTGCCCACACCAGGCCGGCGATAAGATCAATCCCGTAATGAAACCGTAGAACCACAGTGGACAATGTCACTCCTGCGGCCGCAACCACGCAGAGAGAACGCAGCCACCACCTGCCTCTTCGCCAGAGCAGAAAAGTAAACAGCCAGGGAACCGCTGTGTGCAGGCTCGGGAAACAGTCCCAATTATATCTGAGTGTGTCAAAAAACAGTTTCTTCAGTACCGGCTGGGTTAGGATTGGTTGAGTGAACTGTGCCCCTATCGTAAAAAGAGGTCCCGCAACCGGGACGAGAATATATCCGATGTATCCTCCCAGCAACACCACTACCAGACCTCTTCTCAAGCGACGGAATTCTGATTCATCTCCAACCACAAAATACAAATATCCCATCAGGCAAACAGGAAACAGATAGTAAACCCAGACATAAAATACCCACATTGTGTGAATGAATAGCTTATCAGTCCAATTCTGCATGAGAAGGGGCAAAGGCCTTGTGAACAGGAAACTGTCAATGGCTATCATGACCCCGTCTTTCGGGGCAATCCCCAATAAGGTAGTAATCCAGTTGGCGTGGAGATGTTTCAGACTCTCATACACCGCCAGCACCCCGATTATTACCCACCATTCCACCGCCATCTTCCTGAGGCGACGCCATTTCCTTAAGACAACTACAATGACGACAAAAAAGGGCAATATGAACAACGTGCCGAAGGTCAACCGCATCCGAACCAGACTCTGAAACAGTGGCTTTCCAGCAGCAATACTGAAAAGAGACAGAATCAGCAGGAAAATGACAACAAGAAGAGATTCAATGTTTATGCGCGTTACGGAATCGGAATCTGTTTGATTGGCTATTGTTGCTCCCGATTCACGGTTCGGGTACATTGAATTTCTTTCCGATCCTGTCTATTATCCCAATTTCCGTCCTACTTTGACAGTCACCTGATATTCCAGATCACCATTGTCAGTCACACGCCCCCGTTGCTGGATCACTTCGAACCATGCTACCGGGCGTTCCTTCCTTGCCCCGAAAACAGCGGACTTTATCGCGTCGCTGATACTTACCGAAGATACTCCCACCCGTTCCACAATCTCAAAGTTTTCAGCCATCATACCCTCCTGTTCTCTGTTTTGGCCCTGGAAAGCGCTTCCAGAACCGCCTCTGCATGCCCCTTCACTTGAACGTTTGTCCATGTTTTTTCTATATTTCCCTCAGGATTAATAAGAAAAGTACTGCGCACAACACCATAGTACTCCCTGCCATAATTCTTTTTCAACTGCCATACCCCGTATGCCTCCAGCGCCTGATGCTCGGGGTCACTGAGCAACTCAATCGTCAGACTTTTTTTCCCGATAAAGCTGCGATGCTGCGTGCACGAATCCGGGCTCACACCTGCAATCACCGCCCCGGCCTTTTCAAACTCTTTTTTCAGGGTGGTAAAGTCCAGCGCTTCTATGGTGCATCCCGGTGTGTTGTCCTTTGGATAGAAATACAGGACCAGCCATTTCCCCCTGAAATCTGTTAACTCAACCGGTTGCTCATCCGCATTCATCAATGAAAATCCCGGGGCCACCGCCCCTGTATCAGGTATTCTATTCACCATCTCATCCTCCTCATTGGTTTATCTATATCTGATATTTTAGAATATTTGGCCGTTCAGGCAAGGGAAAAAAGGGGACAAGGGTTGACAGTATCAAGCCTATGCTTAAGTAAAAACAGTGAATTGACCGTCCGTCCCCATGCCCTCATGCACTGACTATTTACTTGGGCTTTCCAGCATCCTCTCTCGTATTTGTCCTTCAAGGGGATAGTTATATTCATATAGAGATTGAATCTAACAGATAACAAAGATACTATTATCAATTTTAAGAACTATCCTTGATTATTTCGTTCACATTTTTTACAATGGGTTAGTGAAGAAAATTGTCCTGAGTCGCCTGAGTAACATAAAGACCCTTTCCAAGAAAAATTTCGAGTTATACTCGGAACGAGTGCCGCTCATCCTTGAGTCCATCGTCAATCATTTCGAACAGTCTATGGCAAAAAAAGAAGAATTTGAAAGTTATCTGGAACAACTCTTCCAGTACACCAGAAATTTCATCGAGACCGGAGATCTTCTCGCCGCCTTGAAACTTCTGACACAGGTGCATGAAACCTTCGAATCGAAACTGAATAGCAAACCCCGACTGCTGATTACAGCGGCAATCGCTTACCTGTTCGCCGCACTCGGTATGGATGAGGAAGCCGATCATTTTCTCGCTGAATCACTTAAATCATCCGGTGCTGAAATTACACCCTGCTATGTGTTCAACATGACAACACAGTCCATGATTGCGCTTCAACGCAGAAACTTCAATGTGGCTGTTTCCACAAGTAGAAGAGCATTAAATTACCTGGAAAAGACCAAATCAGGAAGTTCTTTTTCCATGATACTTCCCCTGTCCGGTCCTGAACTCCGACAGAGATTGACTCACATTCATACCATTGCTTCCCTGGAAATGGCCACCATAGAAAAAGCTGGCTCAGGAAAAAGGAAAACAATCTTTGAAAACGCCCTTACTTATTCCCGGAACTTAAATGCGGCCGGGAAAAAACGACACCGTTTTTTCTATCTCTGTCAGCAGGCCCTGATTTGTGCAAGCATGGGATATCCCAGCAAATCTGAGGACGCTCTGGAAAAAGCATTTCGCATGCTCAATGCCAACCAGGATTTCCTGACCGCACATGGGTACTACTACTATGCCGCGCGTGCGGTCCTGCATTCTTACCATTCAGATTTTTCCAACGCGTATAGCGACGCAAAACTGGCGTTCCGTGCTTCCTTCAACACCCCTGACGTTTTCATGGAACTGTACGTCATGGATGTATTTCTTGATATTGCCCAGAAATTTTCCATGTCATTCCCGGAAAACAGGAAAAATGTCAGCGAGTTCTACATGAAAGGAAATTCTCTGTTGAAACAGTTTGTGGAATTCCTGGAAGAAAAAGACTGGTACACAGGGAAAAAGCACTCCAGCAAGGTCGCGTCCCTGTCCTACATGGTTGGCAAGAAGATGCTCACCCTCTTTCCGTATGTCCAGAACCAGCTGGACCTCCAGACTCTCTATCTTGCTGCATATGTCCATGATGTCGGGAAACTGAAACTCCCGTGGATCCTGATCAACAAAATCGGCAAATTAAGCGATTATGAACTGAGTTATGTGTTTCGCCATGTGATCTTCAGCAGAGATATCCTGGAAAAACTTAATTTTCGCGACATTGCCCGCATTGTCTTCCAACACCACGAAAACATGGATGGAAGCGGTTACCCTGGAGGGACTCGGGATATTTCTATCGCTGCCAATATCATCTCACTCGCCGACTCCTTTGAAGCTATGACCAGCCCCCACAGAAAATACAAAGAACAGAAAACACTGGTGGAGACACGAGATGAGCTTTCCGCCATGGAGGGACAATTCTATCTGCCTGAGGTCATCAAGGCTTTCAGGATGATTGACCTGGATAAAGTGGACCTTGTCCCCGAACCCTGACAAAGGCTTTTCCCCGCTGAAAAACGACCGGCTCCAAACTCACCTCATTCACATTTTTCCGCGGTGGGTTCCTGAATAAGCCACTTCCATGGCCGGCAATTTACTCATACCGACAAAAAGAAAAGACAGAGAAGCAAGCATCAATGGATCGGCACATCTATCAAAACCACTGTTGACTTAACATTAGCCGCCCACTGAGATGTCTTGGTCTCTGTGCATTGAAGGGAGTCCCCTTTTTCGAGTGTACAATCTGACCATGTAATCTTCCCTTCAACAACATATAGAAACAACCCGCGATACGGTTTGCATGAGGGAAAGACGACTGTTTCATGCCGAAGCAAATGAGCGATGCTGATTGTCGCGTCGGCATTGATGGGAGCCGTCTGTGGAATTGTTCCATCTGAAACAATTGGTTTGAAGCCTTTTGTGGGATCAGTACCCACATGGATCTGGTGGTAGGACGGATGATATCCCGGCTTGTCCGGGTGTATCCAGATCTGCAGAAAGCGTGCAGGCCTGTCGTGTGACGGATTTCGTTCAGCATGTCTGATTCCAGATCCGGCTGACATCACCTGAATGTCGCCGGGAATCAGAACTCCCTGATTCCCGGTTGTGTCAAGATGTTCCAGTTGGCCATCAAGCACAATGGATATGATTTCCATATTGTCATGAGAATGGAGCCCGAAACCCGTTTTGGGGCGAACTCTATCTTCGTTGAATACACGGAGCGAACCAAAACCTCTGCGTTCCGGGTTGTCCCAGTTTCCAAATGAAAACAAATGATAGCTCGTGAGCCAGTCCGTTCGTGTCTTTCCGCGTTCTCTGGCCGGAAAGATCTTTTGTGCCATTGGGTCCTCCTTCAACAAACGTTCTCGTCTGCTACCTTGTTACAATCAGGTCTCCCAGGTTAACAACTGACTACTTCTGCAATATGGCTTCTACCTCAATGTTTATAGTGACCTCTTCACCAACGAGGAGTCCACCGGTTTCAAGCAGCTTGTTCCACATCAACCCGTAATCCTTGCGGTTGAGCTTTCCGGTAGCACTGAAAGCCACACGGGTATTCCCCCAGGGGTCAACAGCTGTTCCACCGTATTCAACGTCCAGCGTAATGGCCCGGGTCACGCCATGGAGGGTCAAGTTGCCCTTAAGTTGAAAATGGTTTTTGTCCTTGACGATAACCTTTGTAGATTTGAAGATCATCTCAGGATACTTGGCAACATCAAAGAATTCGGGAGATTTCAGATGCTTGTCCCGATCTGCCACATCAGTATTCACGCTGTTGACATCAATCGTTACATTCCCAGTGGACTGTTCCACATGTTTCGGGTCAAAGGTAAATGATCCTTTGAACTTTTCAAAACGGCCGGTTACCGAACTGATCGTCATGTGCTTGATCTTGAACATAACGTGGCTGTGTGCACCGTCGATCACATATTCGCCGGCTGTGGCCTGCAATCCGGAAATGACAAGTAAAATTAATAGCAGTTTTTTCATAATACGC
>CAZRHT010000015.1:0-50277 GCA_964599895.1 uncultured Holophagae bacterium | reverse complement strand
TCAGAACACAGAACACTTGCGCCGAAGGCGAACAGAACACTTCTCTATTTACTTAACCTCAACCTTAAACTTCTCTGGTCAGAACACTGAACACATCTTTTCCAATTTGTGCTAAAATATCGCAAGTCTGAACGTTCAAAATCTGACCGCGCTTTACGCGGGACGGGAGACTCAACATGCAGCATGCGATTGTGACTGGTGGACAATGGGGGGATGAGGGCAAGGGCAAGGTCATTGATATTCTTTCAGATCGATTTGATGTTGTCGTTCGCTATCAGGGAGGCAACAATGCAGGCCACACTGTGGTCATCAATGGCAGGAAGTTTTTTCTTCACCTGATCCCGTCCGGCATTTTTCATCCTGAAAAGATAAACGTAATCGGAAACGGCGTTGTACTTGATCCAATTTCTTTTCTTGAAGAAATAAAGGGGTTAAAGGAAGCCGGAATCGCCGTTTCTCCAAAGAACCTCCTTGTCAGTGATAGGGTCCACCTGGTGATGCCCTACCACCAGGCCATTGATCAGGCCGCAGAAGCTCTGATGGGCGGGAAGAAAATTGGCACAACAGGGAAAGGGATCGGTCCGGCCTATACGTCCAAGGTAATGCGTTCCGGAATCAGGGCGACAGACTTTCTGTCGGAAAGCCGGCTGATTGAGAAAACCAAGCAGAATCTCACATATTTCAATTATCTTCTCAAGGGATACTATAAAGCCAATGTTCTGAAGGTGGACGATGTGATTGAAAGTATTCTTTCCGTCCGGGAACAAATTGTTCCCTACATCGTTAATTCAGTTTATCTTCTGGAAAGATTTCGCAATGAAGGAAAATCCATTCTTTTTGAGGGAGCCCAAGCTTCTCTTCTTGACATTGATCATGGCACCTATCCATTTGTGACATCTTCGTCTGTGATCGCCGGCGCGGTCGGCTCTGGAACAGGTTTCAGCCCGATCCACATAAAGAGCATCATGGGCGTATTCAAGGCTTACCTTACAAGGGTAGGGAGTGGCCCTTTTCCAACTGAGCAGACAAACGGAATTGGAGAGACTCTTCGTCAGACCGGCAGTGAATATGGCACTACAACAGGCAGGCCCCGGCGTTGCGGCTGGTTTGACGTGGTGGCAGCCCGATACGCGCGGATTGTCAACGGCTATACCGGAATTGCATTGACAAAGCTGGATGTGTTGAGCCAGTTTGAAGAGATTCCTGTATGTACCGGGTATCAGTACAAAGGTGAGGTTATGCGTGAATTTCCGGCAGAGCTGGAGGTACTGGAGAATCTCAAGCCTGTGTACAGTTTTCGCCCCGGCTGGAAGGCTCCGATTACGGGAGTTGACCGCTTTGATATGCTGCCAGAACAGGCGCAGGACTACGTGCGGTTTCTTGAAGAACAGATGCAGTGCCAGATTTTGATTGTCTCCACGGGGCCGGATCGAAAGCAGACAGTCATGATGCCAGGAATGCCATAAGTATCTTTGAATGGAGGAGATAAGATGTCAAAATGCCCTTTCTGTGGAAAAGAATTTGAAGGTGATCCTTCAGTATGCCCCCATTGCAGTCAGGTAATTCATGAGAGTGCCCCGGAAGCGTCCGGCGAACAAATGGCACCGCCCCCTGCACCACCTGGAGTAACTACAGGTGCTCCCGGCATGCCAAATCCGGAGGTGGAAAAAAGTAGGAAGACAGTGCCATTTGAAGATCCGGCTGCCGGTTTCTTCAACGGGTTGTTTGACACGATAAAAATGAGTTTGTTTCAACCGTCGTCCTTTTTCAGCAACTATAGTTTTGATGGAGGTATTGGCCGGCCCATGGTTTTTGCGCTGGTCGTGGGATGGTTTTCCGCGGCCGTCGGGGTTTTGTGGAGTCTGATATTCAACGCGTCCATTATGTCTGCCATCAGCAAATATATCCCGGAGGCTGGTAATTCACCGATGAACCGCATTGGGAGCCAGTTCATGCTTACCAGTATTGGCGGATTGGTATCGTTGCTGATTGCACCCATCATGATTGTATTGAGTCTGTTTATCATGGCGGGACTGTATCATCTGTTTCTGATGATGGTCAGCGGTGCAAAACGGGGTTTTGAAACAACATTCAATGTAACCTGTTACGCCATGTCAGCCAAGCTGTTTCTGGTAATTCCCTTCTGCGGCGGAACTGTGGCATGGATTTACAGCCTTGTCATTTCCATTATCGGTCTGTCCGGTGCCCATGAAACTGACGGATGGAAGGGGGCTTTTGCCGTTCTGATGCCTTTTGTTCTCTGCTGTTGCCTGGTTGTGATTATGGTTTTCTTGTTCGGTTCGTTGATTGCAGGATTGGCTGCGCAGCACTAGAAATAAGGAACTGAATGCAAATTCAGATTGTTTCGCGAAAAAAGGGAGAACTAAATCTTCCACTGATCTATCTGATAATCACAATTACTCTCGCTGGATTTGCCTATGGATTGTTTCGTCTGCATTCGCTTCCTCCTTTTCTCTGCCCATTTAAGGAAATGACGGGGTTTCCGTGTCCGACTTGTGGGTCCACACGTCTGGTACTGAGTCTTTTTCATCTGGATTTAGGCGACGCGTTCTGGTGGAATCCGGGACTGTTTCTTTCGGGAATTGTTGCCGGCCTGTGGTTTGGATACGGGATTATCAGTCAATTGATTGGGAAAAAAATTGACTTATCCCTGTCAAAACGGGAGGGTTTCTGGTTTCGGGTGGTGCTATTTTGCGGATTCGTGATAAATTGGTTGTATCTTATAGTTGCAGGGATTTGAGACTTAACCCCCGAAGAAGGACCTTATGGAAGGAATCAGCCCGTATCTGAAACTGGAAGACCTGAATGTCCGTGGTCTTGGACCGGCGACGGTGAAAAGGCTTGCTGCAAAAGGGCTGGTTCGGGTTGAAGACCTCCTTTATTATTTCCCCCTTCATTACAATGATTTAACAGTCCGAAAGCTGATAGGAGAACTTCGTTTTGGAGAGACGGCAACCCTCCATGTCCGTTTGAACAGTAAAGATCACAGAATGGCCCGAAACCGACGTCTTGCGATTACTGAAGCCCTTGTTTCTGACAAGACCGGATCCATGCGCGTAACCTGGTTCAATCAGCCCTACCTTTCAAAAACCCTGAAAACAGGGATGGAGCTGCTGTTGTACGGGAAACTGGAGACGGGACGAAATGGAACCGGAATGATCAATCCCACATTTCAGATCCTGGACCCGAAAACACTGCTGGAGAAAGGTCCGAGCATCGAGCCTGTGTACAGTTCGGTGGAACGGGTCTCGAACCGCTTTCTCCAGGGATTGATTCGAACTTGTATTGAGGGGGTATTGCCCTGCTCGTTTCAGGTGCCCGAAGATATCGTTGAAGTCAGGGGGTTTCCCGACAAGCGGTCATGCCTGAAAGGAATTCATTTCCCGGCTGATTCAGCCCAGGTCAGATCAATTGAAGCCTTCACTTCGCCATTTCAAGCAGCGCTGGTATACGAAGAGCTGTTCCTGTTTTTTGCGGGAATTCTGGCGGTAAGAAGGAAGCTTACGGTTACAAAAAAAGCGAGGATAGAAGTCAGCGAAAGAGAAGAAAAGGCAATGGAGGCAATGCTGCCATTTAATTTGACGGCGGAACAACAACGGGTTCTGAAGGAAATTTACAAAGAAATGGCGGCAGGTCGACGATTGGTTCGGCTGGTGCAGGGTGATGTGGGATCGGGAAAGACCGTGGTTGCACTCCTTGCAATCCTGCCGTTCTTTTCCAGAGGAGGTCAGGCAGCCTTCATGGCACCGACTGAAATTCTGGCGGAACAGCATTTCAGGACCTTGAGCACCCTGCTGACTGGAAGCGGTATTGATGTCCGGTTACTGACAGGTTCCACTCGTACCAAAGAAGCAAATGAGATTCGAGGAGGCCTTTCAAACGGAAAAATTCCGCTTGTAGTGGGCACGCACGCGCTGATTCAACCGGACGTTCAGTTCCACAATCTGGAATTTGTAATTATTGATGAACAGCACCGCTTTGGGGTGGAACAACGGGAACAATTGGTTCAAAAGGGAAAAGTTCCTCATATTATTTCACTGACTGCGACACCCATTCCCAGGACCCTGGCCATGACGCTGTATGGGCAGTACGACTATGATGCAATCCGGGAAATGCCGGAGGGAAGAAAACCGGTTCAGACTGTTGTAAAAAAAGAGGAAAACATCGGCGAAGTATATGAATTCGTGGGAAAAATGGTGAAAGCCAGGGAACTGCAGGCCTATTTCGTGTTTCCTCTTATCGAAGAATCGGAAGCCCTGGACGTAAGCAGTGCAGAAATAGCGTATGAAGAATTGAAGAATGGATATTTCCGTGAATTTCGTACCGCCCTTGTCCATGGGAGGGTGAAGACGGAAGAGAGAAAAGCGGCGATGGACGCATTCAAGGAAGGGAAGATCGACATTCTATTTGCGACAACCGTAATTGAAGTCGGGGTGGACGTGGCCAACGCTAACATCATGGTCATTCACAATGCTGAACGGTTCGGTCTTTCCCAGCTCCATCAACTTCGCGGACGAATTGGCAGGGGGAAAGAAAAATCATACTGCTTTCTGGTGGTAAAAGAGCTTAAAGGAGACACGGCATATCGCCGGGTACGGATGATGGCGCATACATCAGATGGTTTCCGGATCGCAGAAGAGGATCTGAAGATCCGGGGACCGGGCGAGTTCCTGGGTACGCGCCAGTCAGGGATGCCGTCTTTCCGTGTGGCAGATATTATGCGGGACCGGGATGTGGTGGTCATGGCACGAGAGGATGCCCAGCGAATTGTCAATGAAGGGCGGACAGACTTTCTCACTTCCCGGGAATGGCAGGATCGTTTCGGAAAATCACTTGTTTAGGTGACAAGATGAGATAAGTTAAAGGAAAGGTTGAGGTTAAGTTTTAGAAAAGGCGGAGGGCCGGTCATCTGCTCTATTCTCCACTCAACCTTAACCTTAACCTTAGACTGGTCTTTCTTTTCTTCCGAATTATGTTAAAATTCATGCAACATGATAGAGATAGAAGTATTGGATGGCAAAAAGTGGGTTTCGAGATCCTTCAAGGAAGATGAGGTGACCCTTGGCAGGTCCAGAGAAAATTCCCTTGCACTGAGGGGAATGGGCATTTCAAGAAACCATGCCGTTATTTATCTGTCAGAAAACCATGTGTTTGTACGTGATTTGGATAGCAAAAACGGAACCTATGTCAATCAGAAACGAATAGCGGAAACGGAGCTGCATCCCGGTGATGTACTGGAAATTGGCCCAATAAGCCTGAGGCTTCGGCCGGAGATTCGCAATCCATTCCTGGATGAAAGTACCTTTGTACGGGACATTGGAGAACTGACCCACGGGGAAAAGGATCTTATCGATATTTTCGTCAAGATTGCAAATCTGTTGACCGGAGAACAGAATCTGGACATTGTTGCCGGACAATTACTGGATGCAATCGGAGACAGAATCAGCTTTAACAGATCAATCATGATGCTGTGGGATTCAGAAAAAAACGCCCTTGTCCCGGCGGCTGTCCGTTCGGACCAGGGGGATTCCGGGATGGAAAAACAATTCTCATCCACGATTTCTGAAAAGGCGTTTCAAGAGAGGGTGGGTATCCTTACCAGCAACGCTATGATGGACCCCCGATTCACCGGTAAAGAGAGCATTATGATCCAGGGAATCCGCTCAGCCATGTGTGTTCCCATGTGGGACAAGGAAAATACAATCGGGGTCATTTACCTCGACTCATTGATGAAAGAGTGTGTGTATTCATCTGAAGACTTGAAACTTCTTTCTGTCCTTGCATCTTTCGCGGCCATCGGCATCAGCCAGATCCGTCTGGCGGCAAAGATGCGCCAGGAGGTTAAGCTGCGGCAATGGCTTTCCCGGTATCATTCACCCGCCGTTGTCAGCCGTTTGATAACAGAGGGGACTACAGAATTGCAATTGAAGGTGGAGGAAGCCGAGGTATCGGTAATGTTCTGCGATATCGTCGGCTTTACACCCCTGTCGCGGCGTCTGGCTCCGGCCGAGGTCGCCGCACTGCTCAATCTGTTTTTCTCTGAAATGACAGATGTCATCTTTAAACATCATGGTACACTGGATAAGTTCATCGGCGATGCTATTATGAGTGTTTTTGGTGCTCCGAACCATATACCTGATCATGCAGATAGTGCTGTTATGTGTGCTGTGGAGATTCATCACAGTCTGGAGGCCCTGAACCGTAAACTCCGGGAGGATCGTCAGATCGAAATACGGATTGGTATAAACTCCGGCACGGTGGTGGCAGGAGATATCGGATCTGAGAAACGTATGGAATATACTGTTCTTGGTGATACGGTTAATATTGCTTCCCGGCTTGAGTCGGATGTCTGTACACCGGGAGGAATTGTAATCGGACAACAGACTTGGGATTTGTTAAAGAAGCGGGACGGATGCAGGGAAATCGGGGAGGCCCAGGTCAAGGGTGTACCGGCGCCGATTTCCGTATATGAAGTAAACTGGAAGGAGATTGAGATCTGATATGAGATTTCTGAAGAGATTCATCAACCGGTTCTATATTCGCCATTCATTGATGTTTGTTACTATTTTTCTGGCGATTGTACCTCTGATATTTTCAGACTATATCCTGATCGGCATTACCCAGAGAAATCTGCTGAAAAACCAGAAGCAGACACATAAGACAATCTCCGCCCTGATCGCGGCACAAGCCAAGCAGTTCATGAAGGTCGTGGACAGTAAGGTTGAATCGGTTAAGACTGCAATCCTGTTCAATTCACTCAACAACGAACTGAGTGGCGTGATACCGCTCCTTGAACAACGGAAAACGCTCGTTTCTTTTATGGAAAATGCACCTGAGATTGACTATGTTCTGATCCAGAACGATTCCGGTGTGCGAACGTTTGCGCTGAATACAACGTACAACGATCAGAAGGTACTGGACAAAGAACTGGAACCGATGATCACAACCTGCATTCAGGAAAATCGCGAGATCCGTTCGCGGCCCATTGTCCTTCGATCTATTTTTAAGATTTATATATTTTTTCTCTATCCGGTAGAAACGGCAAACGAGCGAGGCGTCATAGCGGTAGCAGTGAATATGGAGCGTCTCTTTGACTCCATCGAGGTAGAACTTCCGCCCGGATACAATTATTACATGGTTGGAAAGGACGGGACGATTCTCGGTTCTACACAGAAACCAATGGTTGGATTCCCCTTTTACAAGAATATGCAGGACATTTTGGATCAGAAGGTAAGTGTAGTTGATCACAACCGCCAGCAAATCATTGTGTCCGGTACGTTGATTCCAGATTTTCAGACTATCGTTGTCACGTTTATCCCTACAAAAATTGCCTACAGCCATATTCATAATATGAAGGTGAAGACAATCGGGTTCGGACTTCTGGCGATTCTTCTGGCAATCCTGGTGAGCATTGTGTTTTCTTCCGCAATCCACGAACCGCTCTCCGTGCTGATAGAGGCCACCGAGCAGATTGCCAAGCGGAATTTTGCGCTGCGGGTCGATGTTGAAGGAAACAATGAAATTACACTGCTGGCCAAGCGCACCAATTTCATGCTCAGTGAAATTGAGCGATATGTGAAGCGGCTTGAATATCTGATTCGATATAACAAAGAGATGTTCATTTCCACAATCCGTGCACTTGCGGCGGCAATTGATGCGAAGGATGAATATACACGTGGTCATTCAGAACGGGTAACCAGTTATTCCATAGAAATCGGTAAAAGTCTGGGCTTGAACAGTGTGGAGATGGAACGGTTGCGCCTGACCGGGCTCCTTCATGATATTGGAAAGATTGGAATTGATGATAAGGTGCTGCGAAAACCCGGTATCCTTACAGAGGCAGAGTTTGATCACATGAAGCTGCACCCCGGAATTGGGTACAAAATTCTGGAGCCGATTAAGGAACTGAAAGAAGTCGTGAATGGCGTTAAATATCACCATGAGAAATGGGATGGCTCCGGTTATCCCGAGGGGTTGAAAGGGGAAGAAATTCCAATGATTGCCCGTATTATTTCGGTGGCGGACACCTATGATGCAATGACGACAAATCGTCCCTACCAGAATGCGATGAAACCGGATTATGTGAAAGAAAAAATTCGTGGTTTCGCCGGAATCCGATACGATCGAAAGATCGTGAATGCCTTTCTGAAGGCATATGAGGCCGGTCGGATGGATCCCCGGGCGCAGTAAAACATTGAACAAATATGGAGGATTAAATGAATAGTAAAATACTTGTATGTGCGTTCTCGGGGAGCCTGATGCTGGCTGGCCTGGCATGCGCCCCTGCGCCATCTTCCGCTAAAGTCAAGTCAACCGTACAGGCAGAACAGGACGATCCATTTGTTAATCACAGCAAAGGCGTAATGCTCCTGCATCAGAAGGAATACAGCAGCGCGGCAGGTTATCTCAAGCGAGCAGCAGAGGGAGAACCGGACAATGCCGCTTACTGGAATGACTTTGGGCTGGCAATGAGTTTTATGGGCGAATTCAAAGTGGCCGAGTCGTCTTTTGAAAAGGCTCTGAAATTACATCCGGACCTGACAGATGCCCATAATAATCTGGGCATGATTTATACGGAGCAGAATAAATTGGACAAAGCGTTGGCAGAATATGGGAAAGTCATTCAGGATAAGACGTACCCAACGCCCTACTTCCCGTATTTCAATATTGGTTTGTTGAAATTGAAGCAAGGTCAGAAAGATGCCGCCCAGATGGCGTTTGAACAAGCGATCCGGTTGAAGCCGGATTTTTACAGGGCTTACGCTGAAGTGGCCTCGCTTTACGCGGACAGTGGTCAGTATGGCGATGCATACAATGCAGTGAAAAAAGCTCAGAAACAATTCCCCGACCAGCCGGATTTATTGTTGCTGGAAGCCAGGTGTCAATATGAATTGAAACATTACGGTGAGGCACGGCGCATTCTGACAAAACTTTCATTGCTTTATCCCAATCAGAAGATACGGGAGGGTATGGATAAGCTGAAGAAAGAATTGACAAAAAAGATGTTTCTGGGAGATTGATATGAAAATTGAGGAACGTTTTCAGGATATGCTGGAGAAGGTGAGGGACCTCGGGGCGATCATGTTGCTGGATAAAGAGGGGGAAATGATTTTAATGGCCAAGAAACCGGAGCTGGACAATTATGACGTGGAGCTCTTCGGTGCTCAGATGGCTGTATTGCTTGCAAAAGAGATTGAAGAGAAGAATATGGATTTTCTTTTTCTGAAAGGGGAGGGCGGTTCTTCTGCTACGCTACTTCTGGAGCATCACTATTTTCTTTCCATGTATTTCACCGGGCGTTCTTTTGCCGGCTATGCGGAAAAATGGATGGAGGAATTGGCGGCCCACGTGAATGAGGAGTTCTTTTAATGGGTTTTGTCGGCAAACTGAAAAAGGGCCTGTCCAGGACCAGTGGCCGTCTTTCTGAAGGACTGGAGAGGGTCTTCCTTGGCCGAAAAGAAATAGATGAAGGGATGGCTGAGGAACTTGAGGAAGTGCTGATAGAAGCGGACCTTGGAGTCCGCGCAACAGATGAAATCCTTGAAATGATTGCAGATAAAACGTCCAGAGAAGAATTGAAGGACAGAAACTCTCTGATCAGTGCTTTGAAGGAAAAAGTCAGAGAAATGGTGATGATTCCAGACAGAACTCCGTTAATGGAGTGCCGGGAAAAGCCACTGGTTATTTTGATTGTCGGCGTAAACGGCGTGGGCAAGACCACGACCATTGGAAAACTTGGCAGTTTGTTCAGGGCCCGCGGAAAAAAGGTCCTGTTCTGTGCAGCTGATACCTTTCGGGCAGCTGCCATTGAGCAGCTTGTCATCTGGGCGGACCGAATCGGGGCTGAACTGGTTCGGCATAAGCCAGGGGCAGACCCTTCTGCTGTTGCATTTGACAGCGTTCAGGCAGCATTGAACCGGCACTCGGATGTGGTATTGATTGATACTGCCGGGCGCCTTCATACAAAGGATAATCTCATGGCCCAACTCGAGAAGATGAAGCGGGTGATTGCAAAAGTTATTCCGGATGCACCTCACCGAACACTGTTGATTCTGGATGGAACAAATGGCCAGAATGCCCTGAGTCAGGCGAGAGAATTTATGAAGAGCACGGGATTTACCGATCTCATTGTCACAAAACTGGATGGAACTGCAAAGGGGGGGGTAATTGTCCCCATTATTCAGGAATTTAACGTTCCCATCGGATTTGTCGGAGTGGGGGAACAGGAAGATGATCTGATCCCCTTCAATGCTGAAGAATTCGCGGAACTTTTATTCGCGGATTAGATAGGCAGTCAGAGAGACTCACTGCCTATTCAGGGAGGCTGAAATGAGACAGGCTGTTTTTGCCGGTAGTTTTTATCCGGCGGATGGAGCGGCCATTGTTGAGTTCTTCAGGAGTGTGACACCACCCCTCGTACCGGTACAGGCCTATGGTGTGATTTGTCCCCATGCCGGACACATCTATTCCGGAAAAACTGCATTCAAGACTCTTTCCTCTGTGAATATACCGGATCGGGTAGTGCTGCTCTGTCCCAATCACAGGGGACTGGGACATCCACTGGCAGTGAGCCCTGCAGATGAGTGGGATACGCCGTTGGGACCGGTGTCGGTTGACGTGGAGCTATCAGAAAAGGTCGCTTCATTTGCAGGTGCTGCATTTGACAGTGAAGCGCACAGGCTTGAACATTCTCTGGAAGTACAACTCCCTCTGCTGAAAATTCTGAATCCTGACGTCAAAATTGTGGCGGTATCCGTGGGAACCGGGCAGCGTGACATATTGCGGAAATTTGCCCGCCACATTGCAAAACTGGTTGCTGGAACAGATACCCTCGTTTTCGCCAGTTCGGACATGAGCCATTTTGTTCCGGCCGCAGTGGCAAAAGAAGCGGATGGCATGGTGATGGACCGGATCAGAGAGATGGACGCGGACGGTATGATGGATGTTGTTTTTGAAAAGCAAATATCCATGTGCGGAATTTATCCTGCTTATGTGATGATGAATTCTTGTATGCAAAACGGGGCCTCAAAAAGTGATATAATTGAATATACACATTCCGGGAAAGTGACCGGAGATGACGGCGACGTTGTAGCCTATCTGGGGGTGAGAGTATGGTAGAAGAATTTGACGATGAAATGAACAAAGAAACATTGGATGCTCCCTATATCGAAAAAGAACTTGAGACGTATGAAAAGACACAAAAACGGAACTGGATTCCGATATGGATCTTTATCGGAGTGGTTGCAATTGGAGGGGTTTTCATCTGGTACCGGTATTTCTGGAACAAAACTCCCGTAGCTCCGGTTGAAAAAAAGGTGGAAGTTGTAACTCCTGAACCGCTTCCCGAACCGAAACCAGAGGAGTCTGTAACATTTACTGAGGGCCAACAGAAATTCAATGAAATGTTCACTGGGGCCTTGTTGAAGGAAGCATTGGCAAACGCAGGTAAGGAATTTAACCTGGCCATGTTTCGAAACATGGTTAGAATTGCAATGAATGCTGAGTTCATCGGTAATCGTCCGGGCATAACCTGGGAAAAATGGCAGAAGGAAAAAATAAAGGTTCAGGAGATGGCAAGAAAGGAACTGGCCGATCCTGAATTTTTGAGCTTACTCTGGAAACAGTACAGGGGTGTCGTTGTGACGGCTGTGAAGGCCTCCGGAAAGTCTGAGTCAGTGAAAAAGCTCTGTTCTGAAGCTATTCCATATTTTTCCGGTGAAGTTCCACATAGCGAGTTTGTTCAATTGAATAACTACTATAAAACAGACGCAAAACTGGAACGTGAGATTCAAAAGCGAAAATATTCAAAGGATGCCATCCATGCACTCACTGAGAAATTGGATAAGAAATATCGTGCCCTGCAGTCGGCTGGATTGAATGATACAGACGTCTATTTCTTTGAGTTTTCCATGCGGCGAATTAAAGAAGGAGGCAGGGAGCTGGCGAAGGCCTATGCCGACATTCTTCTCGACTTGAAAGAGTCTTTGTAACTTTAATAAAATTATTTATCGATATGCACTAACTTTCCAAGTACAACTTCTCTCAGTGCTTCCCATTCTGCGTTTTCGCGGGTGCATCGTCCTTCAAACTGGTGAATGGCAGCTCTTTCCTGAAAAAACTCCCGGTTTTCGCTGGTAAGGCGTTGATAGAGGATTTGTTTGGTATAGCTATTTCGCAGGGAAAGGAGCTCCATTATGTCATCCATGATGGCATTTTCGTGGCCCACGGCACCCATAATGCCGGGTTTGGCATTTCCCTCCAGTTCTTTCCAGCTTTTCACCATATTGTATTGTGACTCCTTTCGGGGGAACTATTTTGCGAGGCTTTGGCTTTTTCAGTATATAATGCGAAAGGAATTAATTAAAGAGTGCGGGAGAAAATATGACGGGAACTCTGGTAAACGCGCTGGCAGTTGTTGTGGGGAGCATTGTGGGACTGTTGATCCATTCACGCTTTCCTCCAAGAATTACCCGTATTGCTTTCCAGGGAATCGGGTTGTTCACTCTGTTCATCGGCATGCAGATGGCGCTGAAAACCCAGGACCTCCTCATTATGATTTTCTCGATTTTGATTGGTGCCGTTGCAGGTGAACTGCTCGGATTGGAAAAGGGAATTACCCGGATGAGTGACTGGTTGAAGACAAAAGTCCATTCCAGAAATGAGAAGTTTACGGAGGGACTGGTCACGGCCTTTCTTCTTTTTTGCATGGGTTCCATGACCATTCTGGGAGCAATCGAGGAGGGGATGAGCGGCAAGCCGGATCTGCTGCTGGCGAAATCCGTTCTGGATGGATTTTCATCCATTGCACTTTCCGCTTCTCTGGGAGCCGGGGTGTTGTTTGCAGTAGTCCCACTTCTTATTTATCAGGGCGGATTGACGCTATTGGCCGGGCAGTTGGGAACTGTGCTGTCCCCCCCTGTTGTGAACGAAATTACGGCAACCGGAGGACTGCTTCTCATCGGGTTGGGGATCAATATTCTCGAAATTCGTAAGATTCAGGTACTCAATATGATTCCGGCATTGTTGGTAGCGGGCGTGCTGGCATGGCTGCTCCATTGAGGTTGTCCGGGTGAAATAAGTTCAGAAATCAGCGATTTTTGCAGAATTCCCATTGATGTGCGGCAACCTTCCAATCTGAGAGAGGTGACAAAATCGCTGTGGGAGCGCCCTTTCCGGTATTCCGGTTCCCGTGGCGGGTGTTTAAGCAGAATATCTATATTTTCCAATGGCTCTCCCACATTCAAAACGGCATGATACAGCAGCCTGTTTCGGTGCCAGTAGATGGATGAGCCCAGTATCTTTTTTCCGCCAATACAGATGTCCGATGTGCCATTTTGATTCAATTCTTCCACACCACAGGATCGAAGTGCGGAAATGACTCGCTGGTTGAATTCGGCGAAAAAGCGATGGGGAGACTGAAGTTTTATGCCAGTTCTTACCGCGGCGATCAGTATGGTGTCGGGAGACAAGAGGACGGTTTCACCGCCGGAGGGGCGGCGCATGACCAGGACGTTTCTTCTCACAGCCTCTTCAGGAAAAAAGGCCTGCTCCGGCTGACTGCCGCGTCCCAGCACAATGATTCTTCTGTCCGGGACCCAGCACATGGCATCGAGTTCCGTTTCCCGGGAATGAAAGAATGCCAGGTCTGGCAGCGAATAAGGCAGAACCGGGCAATTCAATGCGGATGTTCCCCGAGTCGGAGTTAAAACAGCCGGACTCATTTGTGGATTGCCTTGTCAACAGCCTCAAAACCGGCTTCCATAAATATCTCAGACACGGTGGGATGGGCATGAACCACCCGGGCAAGATCATAGACAGTGCCCTCAATTTCCATGAGAGCGCCTGCTTCAGCAATCATGTCAGTGGCGTGATCCGCCACCATCTGCACGCCCATCACTTCTCCATATCGGGTTTCAGACAGAATTCGGACAAAGCCTTCGGATTGTCCTTCTGTCATGGCCTTGCCGTTGGCTGAAAGTGGAAATTCACTGACTTTGATATCCAGGCCCCGGGCCTGAAGATCCGCGAGGCTGGGACCGATCTGGGCAATTTCCGGGTTCGTATACATATTAATTGGAATTTTGTCGAAATCCAGCTCGTCCTTGATTCCATGGATGTGATTGATTACATGGAGTCCTTGCGCGGACGCGGCGTGGGCAAAGCTGCTCTTCCCGTTGACGTCGCCGATGGCATAAATACCGGGAACAGCGGTTTCAAGGTCCTGGTTCACAGGGAGAAAACCCTTTTCAGCGATCAGCTCCAATGGATTTTCTGGAATGAGGGCCTTTCGCTGATAGGTGTTGATGAGCAGGCCGCAGGGAATGGATTCTCCGTTTACGATAATGGAATCGTCCACCAGGTTCGACACGGTCCCGGTGAGGACCTTAATTTTCATCTTTTTCAGTTTTCGAACAACAAAGTCCTGAAGATAGGGGTCCAGGATATCCAACACTGATTCTTCCGGTGATATGACGGCAACGGTTTTGTCAATTAAGCGGAAAAACTGGGCAAGTTCAACCGTACGCGGCCCATTGCCTGCCAGGACCACAGAATCCGGAATGTCCGTAAGTGTCAGAAGATCCTGGATATGTGTCCAACCGGATGGCGAACTTCCCGCAGGGATTTCCGGTTTTGATCCGGTGGCAATAACGATATACCGGGTTTCCAGCAAACGGTTGTTCACAGTCACCTGACTCGGGCTGAGGATTTTCGCCTCTCCCTCAATTCGGTCCACTCCGTTCTTTTCAAGGAGGAATCCGACGCCTCGGGTCAGTTTGTTTACAATTCGACTTGCCCGGGCGGCTGCCTTGGAAAAATCAAATGACAGTGCTTTCTTGTCGACTCCAGCCACGCCAAAGGTATCAGCTGTTTTGACTGTTTGATAAACTCGCGCACTTTCAATCAGTGCTTTCGTGGGAATACAGCCCCAATTGAGGCACATGCCCCCTACGCCCGACTTGTCTATAACAGCTGTCTTCAGCCCGGTCTGGCCAGCCCTTATGGCGGCCACATAGCCAGCCGGTCCTGCTCCAATTATAACGACATCATATTTCATTGTATTTTCTCACTTACATCAGCATTGCTGCGGGGTCCCGGAGATATTCCATTATCTGGTTGAGGAAGCGTGTGGTCTCTCCTCCATCGACAATTCGGTGATCTACGGTCAGTGAGAGCGGGAGAACCTGGCCTACAACCACTGCCCCGTTTTCTACGACCGGTTTTTCAACAAGTCTCCCGATTCCCAGAATTGCGGCCTGGGGAGGATTGATGATGGGCTGGGCGTGAAGGCCACCGATAGCTCCGAAATTAGTAATTGTGAAGGTACCGCCCTTTAAATCGGCGAGTTCAAGTTTGCGGTCTCTTGCCTTATCCGCCATTTCCCGGATTCTGTCAGCGATTGCAGATATCGAAAGACGGTTCGCGTGGCGAATTACCGGCACCACCAGTCCTTCTTCTGTATCAATGGCAATACCGATGTTGATAGCTTCCTGATAAACAATTGCACCTGCATCCATGTCCAGACGCGCGTTGAGTATCGGATGGCGGCCCAGGGCCAGTGCCACGGCTTTAACCGCAAATGCCAGGTAGGTGAGTTTACGGCCTTCTGCTTCAAAGCGTTGTTTCTGTCGGGAACGAAATTCAACCAGGCGACTGATTTCCACATCTTCAAACACGCTCATATGGGGGATCGTCTGCTTTGAAATGGTCATGTTCCGGGCAATTGCTTTCCGGATCTGGGAGAGGGGTTCTATCCGTGTCCCATCGGCCTGTGCTGAGGTGTTGGACGCTGGCAATGCCGAAGGTTTAGTCGAAATATCTCGAAATCCAGCGACATCCTTTTTTGTTACCCGGCCGCCCGGACCGGTCCCGGGAATCCGGTTGATATCCAGACCATATTCCTTTGCCATGGCACGTGCCACGGGTGTTGCAAGTGCCTTTCGCCTTGTCTTTTTCTCTTCCGGTTCAGCAGAAGTCGTTTGACCTTCCTGACTTGAAGGAAGAAAGGCACCATCTCCTGCAACTTCCAGAGTACCGACCACGCCAAAATTGGCTTCTTCCACAGCATGGTCGGAAGGAGGAGCTGGTTTTTCAGCTGCCACTTCTACTGCCGCAGCCCCGGCGACTCCTTCAATGTCAATTTCCACAAGAGGGTCATCCACATTAATGACATCTCCCACGTTTCCGAAACGGGTGGCAATTGTCCCGGTTTTTGGAGAGGGAATATCCGCCACCACCTTATCCGTTTCCATTTTGACCACAGAGTCTCCTTCCCGGATTGCGGAACCTTTATCCACGTACCATTCCAGGATCTTCCCTTCTGTAATGCCTTCTCCAATATCGGGAAACTTAAAAATATATCTCATGTCAGCCCTCAATAATCCATCAACTGACGGATTTCATAAAAAATTCGTGCGGGTTCGTGCATGTAGTAATTTTCTCCCTTTGGCAGGGGCATAATGGTATCAAACCCGGCAAGTCGGCGGGGAGGTGCCTCAAGGTTGAGAAAGGCCTCCTCGGTGGCAATCGTGACGAGCTCGGATGCCACACCGCATGTGGCTGCGGATTCCGTGACAGCGAGTACGCGTCCGGTTTTCTTCACCGATGCACCTATGGTGCCCCGATCAATGGGGAAAATGCTTCTGAGGTCAATTATTTCTACAGAAATTCCGTTTTTCTTGGCAAGGGCGGCCGCCTTCTGACATTCGCGGATCATTGCGCCATAGGCGATCACTGTGATGTCTTCTCCAGGTTGAACCACCCGGGCCGTATCAAGGGGAATCGTGAAGCGTTCTTCCGGGACTTCCTGCTTGATCGCGCGATAGATTCTCTTTGGTTCCATGAAAATTACAGGGTCCTCAGACTCAATGGCCGAAATCAGCAGGCCCTTTGCGTCGTATGGAGTGGAGGGAATGACAACCCGAAGGCCTGGAACGTGAGCAAAAATTGCCTCCAGACTTTCGGAATGGTGTTCCAGTGCGCGAATTCCACCACCGTAGGGCATGCGAATCGTAACCGCGGAGGTAAGCTTACCCCGTGTTCGGTTCCGGATCCGTGCCACATGGGAAACAATTTGATTCATGGCCGGCAGTACAAACCCGGAGAACTGCATTTCTACCACGGGGTTGAGCCCTGCGGCAGCCATTCCGACAGCTGTTCCCGCTATTGCGCTTTCAGCCAGCGGGGAGTCGAAGACGCGACCTTCACCATACTTTTCCTGGAGTCCTTCTGTTACGCGGAATACGCCGCCTTCCACCCCGGCATCTTCGCCGTACAACACCATGGAAGGGTCTTCATTCAGTTTGATATCCAGTGCGCTGTTGATTGCCTGGACGAGATTCATGACCTTCATGCCTGCGCCTCCTTCCAGCTTGCAAACCGTTGATAAGCGGCCATTTCCCGCCTCAGAGTTTCGGGCATCTCAGCAAATTGATAGCGGAAGACGTCTTCAAGGGGATAGGGTGGGGCGCTTTCCACTTCCTGAAAGGCGACATCCACCTGTTTCCCGAACTGTTCTACCAGTTTTTCTTCTTCTGATTCGGACCAACGGTTCGCTTTAACAAGAAATGTTCGAATTCGGGCTATGGGGTCCTCCTTTTTCCATTTCTCTTCTTCTTCCTTTGAACGATATCGGCCGGGATCATCCGAAGTAGTGTGGGCGCCTGCGCGGTACGTCATACATTCAATCAGTATTGGCTCTTGCTCTTTTTCCGCAAAATCCCGGGCGGTTTTCATTGATTGATAGCAGGCAGCGAGATCATTTCCATCCACCTGAATCCCCCGGATTCCGTACGCCACCGACTTAATTGCGATTGATTCGGCTGCAGTCTGCCGTGATACGGGACAGGAAATGGCATAGCCGTTGTTTTGAACGACAAAAACCACAGGGACCTTCCAGACGCCGGCGAAATTCAATGCTTCATGAAAATCACCTTCGGATGTCCCTCCGTCACCACAAAAAGCAAATACAGCCCCTGGTTCCTTTTTGTACTTCAGAGCAAAACCAATTCCTGTCGCATGCAGGAGTTGGGACGCAATGGGTACCGAGACCGGCATCATATTGCTTGCGTTTTTAAAGGCGCCGCCTTCTTCGAAGCCGCTCCAATAAAGGAACATTTCTTTGAGGGTAGCTCCTTTTGCCATCCATGCTCCAAGTTCGCGGTATGCGGGAACCAGCCAGTCTTCGTCTTTCATCACCAGTCCTGCAGCGGCAGCTATGGCTTCCTGTCCGAGATTAGGTGGATAGGTATACATTCTTCCCTGGCGTTGAAATGAAACTGCCTTCAGATCCACGGTGCGGGCAAGGATCATTCGTTTCAGTCCTTCTTCAAGAATAGAATCCGCGTCCTCAGTAAATTCGTTTTTATTTACCAATGTTCCCTGTGGATTGATAAGGCGAAATTGTTTTTTCTTCAGTGGATTGTATTTGTCAAACATGTTTCCTCCGAGTACATATTATTATTGTACATTAAAACCTTACAAAAAAGGAAAGAACAAGTCAAGAGGAAAAAAAAGTAAAGTTTTTCTTGAACAACTATCCTCTTACTGCGTATGATTATTAATAGGAACTGGAATTTACTATTCAGGAGGATGAAATGAAATATAGAAAACTATTTTTGCTGGTGACATTACTATTAACCAGCTTATCTTTGAGAGGAGATGAACCAGTGAAATACCGAAAACTGACACCGGAAGAAGCCAGAGTCATTCTACATAAGGGTACAGAACGCCCCTTCAGTGGCAAATATGACAAATTCAATAAGAACGGGACCTATGTCTGCAAACGATGTGGTGCGCCACTCTACCAATCCAGCGATAAATTTGATGGACATTGCGGCTGGCCCAGCTTTGATGACGAGATTAAAGGTGCTGTGAAGCGTATTCCGGATCCGGACGGTCGTCGAACAGAAATTGTCTGTGCCAACTGTGGTGCCCACCTGGGTCATGTGTTTTTCGGAGAACATTTTACGCCGAAGAATACCAGGAATTGCGTAAACTCCATATCTCTTTTGTTTATTCCGAAAGGGGAACCATTGCCGCCGGTAGTGAAAGAAACCAAACCCGAAAAGGAAGTGGCAATTTTTGCCGGGGGTTGTTTCTGGGGTGTTGAGGCTTTGCTGAAAGAAAAGAAGGGTGTACTGGAAACAACAGTGGGTTACACCGGCGGGCATAAACCTCATCCCACTTACAAAGATGTCAGTTACACGGATACAGGTCATGCTGAAGCTGTGAAAGTTGTCTTTGACCCGAATGTGGTTTCCTATCGGGAATTGTGCAGGTATTTCTTTGATATCCATGACCCGACGGAGTGGAACCGTCAGGGGCCCGATGTAGGCGCTCAATACCGTTCTGAAATTTTCTATACCAGCGACGAGCAGAAAAAGATAGCGAATGAGACAATCGAGGAGTTGAAGAAGAAGGGCTATGATGTGGTAACAATGGTACGAAAAGCAGGACGTTTCTGGAAGGCGGAGGAGTACCATCAGGACTACTACGCAAAAACGGGAAAAACCCCCTATTGCCACTTCTTCACCGAACGATTCTAAGTTTGAGGAGTAGCAACGGATGGCAAATATCTACGCCTCGCAAAGACAAAGAGAACTCGAAGAGAAGAACAAAAGGAGTCTGTTGCTGCAGAAAAGATTAGGATAGGTATTATGATGTAATTTATGAGGATGGAGTTCACTTACTGTTAACGCCAACAACAAAAATGTATAGCATTGCACACAGATGTATAGTAAAATTTAGACAGAAATTCAATTTGGTGCGTTGGGGTTTAACAGTTGCAGAAACGGACACATTTCAAGTTCATCTTTTATATTGTTTTTTGTTTATCCATTATTATGGTGTCTCAGAGTGTTGTTGTTTGTGCCGAGAACAACATAGATCAGATTGTGAAGATTGGGGTTCTGGCCAAACGGGGAAAAGCAGTTTGTCTGCAACACTGGAGTCCGACGGCAGAATATCTGAACGCGTCTGTCCCGAATTATCGCTTCGAAATAGTTCCTTTGCCGTTCCAGGAAATACACGACGCTATTGTAAAGGGAAAGGTCGATTTCATTTTCGTAAACTCATCGCTATATGTCCGCACGGAAGAAGATCACCATGCCAGTAGAATTGTCACGCTGAACAACGAATCAAGAATTGGACCGATAAATCGTTTTGGTGGTGTTATATTTTGCAAAAAAGAAAGAAAGGATATTTCCTCACTCAAGGATTTATCTGGAAAGAGCTTTGCGGCGGTGGATGCTTCTTCTTTCGGAGGCTGGCAAGTCGCATGGCGGGAGCTCAAGGAACACGGAATTTCGCCTGAAAAGGATTTTTCTGATCTCATGTTTCTCGGTACCCATGATCAAGTTGTTTATGCGGTTAAGAATGGAAAGGCAGATGCCGGAACGGTTCGAACCGACATTCTTGAACGCATGGAGCGAGAGGGAAAAATAGAGCTTTCGAATTTCAAGATTCTGCATCCGGGCCAAATGGCTTCTTTTCCTTACGTATATTCAACCAGATTGTATCCTGAGTGGCCGTTTGCCAAACTTCCTCATACCCCGGAAAAGCTGGCAAAACTCGTAGCTGTAGCACTTCTGAAAATGAAACCTACAGATGAGGCCGCCATTGCCGCTCAGTGCGGCGGCTGGACCATTCCTGCAAATTACCAGCCTGTCCGGGAATGTCTGAAAACCCTTCGACTGCCCCCATATGATATTCATATGCCGCCGAAATTCGGGGTTATTTTTCGAGTCTATTGGAAAGAAATCATCGGTATTGTATTTTTTGGATGGCTGATGGTTTTTCTCCTCCTGTATTCATATCGACTCAGGAAAGAAAATCAGCATCTTTTACTGACCCGTCAACTCAGTTCTCAACGGGATGATGCTCAATTTGAACTGACAAAATTTCAGAAATTATTTGAGAGAGTGACGGAAGAGTTCCTGGATGCTGTGGTCATTCTAAATAAAGAAGGCATCATTTCTTTCTGCAATCCCGAGGCTGAGAGACTGTTCGATTGCCAGGAACAAAGTGTGGTTGGAAGCCGTCTGAGGGATCTGGTGATTCCGGTCGATGACTCAGCAACTTTCGCTGTAGAAATAAATGGGCTATTGAATGATGAATCTTCCCATTCCCTGACCAATTTGCGGGAATTCAGTAACAAATGCGATCCGAACGATGAATCCATTCTTGAAGGTCGCCTGGCCCGCATCCGGGGTGCCGGGGAGTATCGGGCAATGGGCGCGTTTCGGGATATTACAGAAAGAAAGAGGATTGAGAATGAACTTCGGGCGAGTGAAGACCGGCTACTCACACTCATCAATTCAACACCTGACAGTATTTTTCTCAAGGACGGTGAAGGGAGATGGGAAGTGACGAATGAGGCTGGTCTTAGACTTTTCCAATTGGAAAATGTGGAGTATCAAGGCAAGTCTGAAAAGGAATTGGCACCATTCAGTCCATTCTATTCTGACGCACTTCTCTACTGCAGGGAAACCGACGAAGATGCCTGGGAGAAAGGAAGAATCAGCCGAGGAGAGGAGGTAATTCCCTTACCGGGCGGAGGAGAGAAGATATTTGATGTGATTAAATCGCCGGTGTTTTTTGAGAATGGAGATCGCCGGGGATTGGTAGTAATAGGCCGCGACGTAACGAGCCAAAAAAACCTTGAGCGTGAACTGATCAGAAGCCGGGATTTTCTTCAGAAAGTTATTGATTCATTACCAAACGAGATTATTGTGATTGACCCGAATTATACTGTAACAATGTCAAACAAAGCCGCCAAAGATACATGGAAATTGGATCCTGAAACACCCGGCTTGAAATGTTACGAAGTTTCCCACGGCCGTGAATCCCCTTGTGACTCAGATGATCACCCCTGTCCACACAGGAAGGTACTGTCTCTTAACAAAGCTGTTAATCAGCACCACATACATGTTGGCCCGAACGGAGAAAAGCGACATGTCGCATTGTCCGCCATGCCGGTCAGGAATGAAGATGGAGAGATTAAGTATATCGTGGAATCATCGTTAGATATCACTGAGAGAATTCTTCTGGAAGCGCAGCTTCGACACTCCCAGAAAATGGAAGCTATTGGCCAATTAGCCGGGGGAATTGCCCATGACTTTAATAACTTGCTGCAAGTTATAATGGGGGCATCGGAGATCCTTACAATTGAGATTCCGGATGATAGTCCATTGGAGCGTTATGTCCTGGATATTTCCGAAGCCGCAAAGCGCTCCGCTGAGTTGACCCGCAAACTGCTTGTGTTTGGCAGAAAACAACACCTTGAACCGGAATATATTGACTTGAATCGAGTTACACATGACATGCTGAATCTACTGCGACGTGTCATTGGAGAAAATATTGAAATTTCCTTTTCTCCCTGTGAGAATTCGAGAACTGTATGTGCGGATAAGGGACAAGTGGAACAAGTCCTTATGAATTTGTGTGTAAATGCCAGGGACGCAATGCCGGATGGCGGAAAACTGACACTGTTGATTTCCAGAGAGGAAGTAGGACATGAATTTGTGGAGGCTTATCCATGGGCTAAGCGGGGCTCTTATGTTGTAATTGATGTCCGTGACACAGGAATAGGTATGGACTCCCAAACGACACAGCATATTTTTGAACCGTTTTTTACGACAAAAGGTGTCGGGAAGGGAACAGGACTCGGATTAGCTACCGTTTATGGAATTGTGAAACAGCATGCGGGAATTATAACAGTAACCAGTGTGCCGGGTTCCGGAACAGATTTTCGTGTATTTTTCCCGGTCGCGGAGGATGTCGAAGACAGTATAACAACGAAAGAGCATGAAGGTGAGGGGGTAATTCCAGGTACGGTTTTGCTTGTGGAAGATGACCCGGCAGTTCGGGCAATCACTCGCTTTATGCTCAAAAAGATCGGAATGGACGTAATTGAAGCAGAAGCTGGGGACAAGGGTCTCTCCTTATTGGAAAGGCACAGTGATTCAATTATCCTGGCAATCATTGATCTTGTTATGCCGAATGCTGGAGGGAGTCAAATAGCTGAGAAGATCCACGATGAATTTCCTGATTTGCCCATACTTTTCATAAGCGGATATGCCTTTCATCCAGATGATCCAAACTCTATGATTGTCGAAGGTCAGAACTTTTTGAAAAAACCGTTCAATCAAACGGATCTAAGAGAAAAAATTAAACTTTTGACATCCTGATGATTGTACGCATTCTCCACGTCGTTTAAAATTGATGTCGAAGGGCCGGGAGGTTTGATTGAATAGAATGAATTTATCAAAAAACCACAATCAGAATGAAACGCCCGAACAGCCGAGACGGGTTCTTATAATGGATGATACTCTTTTGATACGTGAAAATTTGTCCAAGATGTTGCGGCACCTCGGTTACGACGTGATAGAGGCTTCGGAAGGTGGGGAGGCCATTGAGAAGGTGAAGAATTTAATGGAACATTCCACCATCTCCCTTGCCATTCTGGATCTGTACGTTCCATCGGGAATTGACGGGGCAGCCACAGCAATTCGGCTGAGAGAAATGAATCCTTCTATGAGAATTATTATCGCGACGGGATCTCCTGAGTCAGAATTCTCTCAAAAACTCCAGAACGTTAAGGTTGATGGCATTCTTTTAAAGCCATATAGCCTGGAAGAATTGAAGGCAGTGCTGGCATCGGTTGAGCACAAAAATGGAAAGGTCCTGGATTTGGGAGATGGAGAGGCCAATGACTGAAGAAAGCCGGTGGGAATGCAGGGCGTTTGGCTCAAGTTGCTTACTGGGTGCTTCAGAGAAATGCAACGAAAAACATTGTTTCTTTATAAAATCTCTGGATTTTTTCCAAATTGGAATTGCCCTGTATCGGAAAAATCCGTATGAGCCCCTCTACGTGAATGATGCCGGAAAGGAAACAGCAGACAGATGGATTCAGGACATGCTCCATGAAATTTCGAAAGAGCTGGAAGTTAGATTCAGGAATCGCCCACAATTGCCGCTGACAACCAGTGTCAAAATAAAGGAAAGAATATTTGGATTTACTGTCTATCCAGTGGTAGAAAATTTGTTGATGGTTATTTTCCGGGATGTTACTCAAATTGAAAAGGCTCGTACAATTGAACAATATCGCAATGTATATGAACGATATAATCAGATAATTTCCGAGATTATTCATGAGATCGGGAACCCGCTTGCCGGTATCATGGGGATTCTTCAGGTTACCCTTCTTAATCTGGATTCGTATGACAGGGAAGACATCATAAAAAAGATGGATTCGGCACTTCTGGAGGTGAAGCGGTTAAGCAAAATTTTGAAATTATTGCGACCATTGGGGGCAGACTCCCAGGCTCCGTGGGAACGCATCAACGTCAAAGAATCATTAAGATTCGTGTTGGAAGAGAAGTTGGCCGGCCATATGTCCATATCATGCCGGTTTGAAAAAATGCCGGACAACTGGCATGCAACTGTTCGAAAAGTCGATTTCATCAAGGTGGTGGGAGAGATTATCGATAATGCCATAAGCGCAATGCAAGATGGAGGAGAAATCGTTATCCGACATGGACAGGAGACTATGCGTCATCGAGAAATACTGATTCAGAATACCGGTCCCCTGATTGCCGAGGATATGCTGGAGAGGGTTTTTTATCCTTTTTTCAGCAATTATGATGGCAGGAAGGGAACGGGACTGACTATTGCAAGAAAAAGAATGTTGAATATGGGGGGGATGTTATTTGCCAAACCGTGCTCAAGCGGCGCGTGTTTTGTAATTCTCATACCTTCCGAGGGGCCTGCCTATGAACTGCTCAGTCCTATTAGTTGATGACAACAAAATTTTCGCGGATACTTTTGCGGAGCAAATGAGAATAGGAGGGATTAACGCAGATGTCTGCTACGGATACCAGGAAGCATTGGAGTTATTGGGTACCCATGAATATGATGTTTGTATTTTCGATATCCTTCTCCAGGATGGATCAGGACTGGAATTAACTCGGCATGTCATGGACATGAATCTTTCAACGGAAGTGATTCTGATTACGGCATCTGATGTTACCCATGGTTCCATGGAGCCCCAGCTTAGGGAATATATTTTTGATTATCTTCAGAAACCATTTGAAATGAACCATGCGTTGAAACGGGTACAAAATGCAGGTGAGCGCGCAGCGGTGGAAGCTTCAAAGAGATTTGAATCGGAGCGCAAAGCTGCGGGCCTGCAAATCGTAGGAAATAGTGTGGCGATCCAGACAATTCGAAATGTAATTAAACAGCTGGCTGATGTCCCCTCACCTGTTCTTATAACCGGGGAAACGGGAACTGGTAAAGAGCTCGTCGCCCACTCTATTCATCTATCGGGCAGATATCGGGATTTTCCTTTCCTGCCGGTTAATTGTTCAGCCATTCCCAGGGAGTTGTTTGAAGCGGAATTCTTTGGGAATGAGCGGGGGGCATTCACCGGGGCGAGCGCAAGCAGGAAAGGCCTGTTTGAAATAGCTGCTGAAGGAACGCTCTTTCTGGATGAAATCGGTGAGATGGATTTGAGCTTCCAATCGAAGCTTCTGCGCGTCCTTGAAAACGGTGAATTCAGGAAGATTGGTGGGCAAAAAATGCTGAAATCCCGTGCCCGGGTGATAGCCGCAACAAACCGTGATCTTCGTGAAGAGGTTGCTTCAGGTCGATTTAGAAAGGACTTGTATTATAGAATTTCGGTTATCCATCTCGGAATTCCTCCGTTACGGGAAAGACGCGAGGACATTCCGGCACTTGCGCTTCACCTATGGGAAAGCCTTTCAAAACAACTGAATAATAAACTTCCATCTCCGGGAGATGAGTGGTTCCAGGATCTCGCAAAAGGGGAATGGCCGGGAAATGTCAGAGAATTGTCCAATTATGTTGAACGGATGTTGATTCTTGGGGACCAATCCGCCCTCTCTCAACATCATCCGTTCAAACTGCCCTTGAAGGTTCAGCCAATATCAGAAGGGGAGGTTGAGCCACTGGAGGGGGTAATTCGACGCCACATTACTCAGGCCTATGAAGCATGCGGCCACAATAAGAGTAAGACGGCGGCAAAGCTGAATATCTCACTTTCCACGCTGAAGAGAAAACTCTCTGAAATGGAAGACTGATAAGCGCGACGGGTCATAATGAGCCGCTGATGAAAGTGACTGGTGCAAAATGACCCGTGATCACTGCAGATTCACCTTTGATCCGGAATGATGGGTTTTCAGACAAAGAGAACATATCTGCTTTAAGACCCCATAACTCATAGGTATATAATACGAATACGGCATCACTTAACATAATCATTTTCATATTTCTTAGTTCGGAAGGTGAACTGGCATTCTTCTTGCTCTATCTATGAGTGTGAAAATAAGTTGTGAGGTCCTGAAATGAAACGAATCCTCATCGTTGATGATGAAAAAACAGTCGTAGATACCCTGAAGGAAGGGTTCAAACGCTATGAAAAGAAGCTCTTTCAGACGGATGTTGCTTACAACGCTGAAGATGCTATCAAGAATATAAAGACGACAGCTTATGAGTTGGTAGTTTCGGACATTCGGTTGCCCAAGAAAAGTGGAGTGGATATTTTGATGGAATTGAAGAAGCTTCAACCTGAAGCTGGCTTCATCGCTATGACGGCGTTTTCAAGCCCGGAGGTAGAATTGCAGGTGAGCCAGTTGGGCGGATTGCAATATCTGGAAAAGCCGTTCAGTTTTGATGAATTGGAAGATATTGTACTGTGGTTCATAAACAGAGAAGTTAAGCAGGGTGTGAGCGGGACGGTTGAATCATTGGAGCTAACAAGTATTCTCCAACTGATTAACATGGAAGGAAAGACCAGTGTGCTGTGGGTTGATCTGGACGGAAAGAAGGGCTATTTTGCATTTGAAAAGGGCGAAGTTGTGGATGCGAAATTCGATAAACTGTCCGGCATTGAAGCAGCCAAGTATTTAATTGGTAGAAATGAAGGTGAGATCCGTATTGACAGCAAGAAAAAGGCAAAAAACAGGACCATCTCAATTCCTTTTATGAATTTGCTGCTTGATACAATGAAAGAGAAGGATGAAAAGAGTCGCAAGGCTCCAAAAAAAACAGGAAAGACACGACCGAAAACGACGAAAAAAGAGCAGCAATCCGACTTTTCCGACCTGAAGGAGAAATTGTTTCAGGAACTGGAAATACTCACTGAGGTCAAGGGCTTTGTAAACGTTGCGGCATTCGAAGCGGAAGGGACATGTTTCTTTGAGATATCTCCTGATAATGCCGCATCGCTGAAGAAGATAGGCATTTCGTTTATCCGTCTTTTCAAGAAGGCTTCGAGTGTCATTTCCGGTGCTGATTTTGGGATTGTAGAGATGGTTCAGGTTGACTCTGCTAAAGGGATTCTCTTTGCAAAAAGTCTCCAGATTGATTCGTTTCAAATTAACCTTCTCGTGCACATAGGTAAAAGCGGGAATATTGCAATGGCCAAGAAACAGCTGGAACAGGCGATTTCCGCCCTGGAGAAGAGCCGTAATTAATAGAAATCTTTAAGCCCACCACAAGGAGTGGATGGGCCAAAACTTAAAGGAGGTTGCTATGGCAATCAAAGACAAGCTTGCTGGATTTGAAGAGGTTAAAGGGTACTTGGGTTGTGGCGTGTTTTCACCGGAGGGGGAAATGATAGAAGGCACTTCCCAGATTTCAGGTCTCCATCAGGAGGTACTCGGGTCACTACTCAACGACGTTTTGCTGGCAGCGCAGGAAATGACTGATAAGGGTGGATTCGGACATTCGGATTTTATTCAGATCAACTCTGACATGGGTGTTCTTCTCGCCAAATGCAATGGAAATGTAGATGGCAAGCACTATCATGTCACTCTCTTCCTGAAGCCCGACGGAAATGTTGCGATGGGGAAAATGAAACTGAAGGCCACAACTGAAGCCTTGGCTGAGGATTTCTGATCGGGCAATGGATTTTAAACCATTACGTGTTTTGAAGGAATATGGCGGCACTCGGATTACATTGGGTCGTGATTTTGGAACCGGGTTGTACCTGGTTGAAAAGTCTGCGACCACCGCGGATGAATTCGTGGCTCAACTTATAGAAAATGAGATGCATATTTATGAAACTCTACATCACCGTCATATTGTCAAATACTTTGGCGAGGGGCAAACGCCCCTCTCTTTTATTATTGAATATGCACCGTTTGGGACACTGGGTGATTATCTGGCCGAAAATCGGGCAAAAAAGGGGGTGCTTGAATATTTTCTAACCCAAATACTCTCTGCGGTGTCATATCTGCACGATAATGGGATTGTTCATAATGACATTAATGACAGCAATTTTCTGTTGTTTGAGAACAATCGATGTAAATTGACTGATTTTGCAATGGCGGGAAGGATCGGAACTCCGGCTTTCCCAACTCATCCAGACGGGTTCCGTATCGGAACCGTTGGTTACAGTTCTTCTGATAGAATCGATTGCCATGAGACAAAGAATGACATTTATAGCCTCGGAAAATTGATTTATAGGTTTGCAACCGGACATTCGGTTGAGGGACCGATAGACTTCACAGGACTTGAACCACCTTATCCGCACGTGATTACAGAATGTCTCAAAATGTCTTATTCAAGTCCTGAAGAAATCAGGGAAAGTCTGGGGCTTTCAACCACTCCAGAGTTTCTCCACTAGGCGTAACCGACGCGAGCATGCCTCCCATCGCTCCAGGTAGGAAGAATTTTATAATCTATTCTCTCACAACACTTTTTCGGACTTTATTGCCACCCATTCCCCATCAATCACTTCTCTTCCTGCCTTTTTCTGCTATACTCTTTTATTGTTATGAAATGGACACTTTTTATTGATGCGGATGACACACTTTGGGAAAATTTTGCCTACTTTGAAGAAGGACGGGACCGATTTCTGAACTGGATGGAGAAGGCGGGGTTCGCTGCAAAAGAAGTGGACTCTGTTTTGAGCCGGATTGACTCACAGCGTACCCATGAAATCGGCTTCGGTTCTATGGGCTACCGGGAAGCGATGCGTCGCACAATGCTGCTTTTTTATGAAAAGCAAGGCAGAAAGAAAACAGACGCTGATACAAACTTACTGGATGAAATTCAGAAGAGCGTTCATATGCATCCCGTGGAACTTTATCCCGGTGTCGCGGACACACTTTCTTATTTGCAGGGGAAATATCCCCTTTTTCTTGTTACAAAAGGGGTGGAGGACGAGCAGTCTGGGAAGGTTAAGAGAGCCAACGTGTCCCATTATTTTCGGGATGTTTTTGTCATACCGGACAAAACCCCGGATCATTACCGGGGGCTAATTGAAAAATTGAATGCCAGTCCCCGGGAATCCTGGATGATCGGAAACAGTCCCCGTTCAGACATTAATCCCCCTGCGGAAATCGGTATGGGAACGGTGTTGCTCAAAAAGGAACGGGCCTGGGATTTTGAGGAAGTACCGTTGAAGCACAATGGCAGATTCCATGAAATTAATGATTTCCGGCAGCTAAAGGAGATTTTTTGAAAAGCAAAGACCTTAACAGGCAGTTTGAATCCATCGATTTGCGCGAAAGAGTCGGGCTCCTGAAGGAGTTGGGCCACCTTGCCCATAGTTTGTTGATGAATCATTATGGACATGTTGAAGATTATGAGTTGAAAGGTGATGTGGACATTGTTACCGCGGCGGACAAGGCGGTGGAAGATGCAGTAGTGGAGAAAATCAAGACACTTTTCCCCGACGACAGCATCCTTGCCGAGGAAGGGGGCAGCCACAGGGGAAATAGCGAATGGAGTTGGGTCATTGACCCGTTGGACGGCACCACAAACTTTGCTCACAGCTATCCCTTTTTTGCCTTTTCCTGCGGTTTGCGCCACAACGATGATACAAAGGCCGGTCTCGTAGAAATTCCTGTAATGGGAGAAACTTTCTTTGCAACGAAGAACGGCGGCGCGTTTCTAAACGAAAAACGCATTCATGTTTCGACTGTCAACAGTCTGCGTAAGGCATTGCTGGTGACCGGACTGCCTTATTTCAGGGCAACGGTCATAGACGAACTGTTTGCGCCCATGCGGCAGGTGGCATTGAAAGGTCAGGGACTTCGCCGGGGGGGCGCAGCCTCTGTAGACTTGTGTTACGTGGCCTGCGGCCGGCTTGACGGATATTTTGAGATCGGTTTAAAGCCCTGGGATATGGCTGCCGGAGAACTCATTGTCAGAGAAGCGGGTGGGCGATTGACAGACTATAGAGGGAATCCATTTACTATATCTGGTAGGGAATTGGTGGCTACTAACGGCATGATTCACAACGAACTTGTTGAGGAAGTTCTGAACCCGGATGAATAAGGCAGTTACAGTCCTTGCAAAAGGATTGCTCGGGACGTACAATCTCTTTATTCCAAGAGAAAAGCACAGGGAAAGTGATGACGTTCAACTGAAGGAAATTCTTCAGTTCGCAAGGAAACGGACAGATATCAGCGATCATCTGGAAGTCCTGTACAGGGAAGCATTGGCGGTTCGTCCAAAATTGATGGTTGAACTGGGAGTTCGAACCGGGGCATCCAGTTTTGCCTTGTCCCGTGCGGCAGAAAAGGCGGGAGCATGGCTTATCAGCCTGGATATGGGACCAACTCTTTTCAATTCCAATTACGAAAAATGGCGGTTTGTTCAGATGGATGACATTGAATTTGCTCAAGACTTTCCCGAATCTGCGCAAGAAATAGGAGTTGACCCCCGGATCGACTTTCTCTTTATCGACACGAGCCATACCTACGATCATACTTGCGCTGAAATTGAGGCCTGGACCCCCTATCTTGCCCCGGCAGGCACTATGGTATTCCATGACACGAACATGAAACGGGTGTTCCGTCGGAAGGACGGTTCCCTCGGCGGTGGTTGGAACAACCAGAGAGGGGTCATCCGTGCGGTCCAGGAATTCCTGGAAGCTGAATGGGATGAAAGCAGGACCTATTCGGGCGTTCACAGAGGGTTTTCTGTCGAGCATTTGCCAAATTGCAGTGGTTTATCTATCTTGCGTCGAAAGGGATAGTGAGACAGAAAAGGCCAAGTAGAAGGCAAAGTTGAGTCCGCTACAGACTCAGAATTATAGAGAAGGGGAAGTGACTTTGAATGGCCGGTTTTTCGTTAATCAGGAAACTACTTCATGTCAAACCATTCTCAGGCATTCTCATTGACACGATTGGGTTGGAGTGGCATATTGGCTATACGGCCAACAGGGAATTAGCCTGGGCGGACTTGGTTTTTGGATATAATGAAAAGTGTACAGGTGTCCAACGGAAACTATGATGGATAAGAAAGAGAATGAAAGTGGTGTGCAATCAACGGCGTTCAGAACATTCTCTCTGATCGCGGTATTCTGGTCAGCCACTATTCTTTTCCTTGGAGTTGGTGCGAATAGTTGGGAGAAGGATAAAACCTTTCAATTAACCCTGAAACAAGCGCGTTCGTTGTTCCATATGATATTGGATATGAGGTATTGGAATGCCGCTCATGGAGGTGTATATGTTCCCATCACCCGGGAAACACAACCCAATCCCTATCTTGATATCCCTGACAGGGACATTACTACACTGGATGGGCAAAGATTGACAATGATCAATCCCGCCTATATGACACGCCAGCTATCTGAAATCGCCTCTAAAAGAAACAAAGTAAAATTCCATATTACAAGTCAGAAGCCTATCCGTCCGGCCAACGCACCGTATCCCTGGGAAGAAAAAGCGCTGCAGAAGTTTTCCCGGGCAGGTGATGAGTATTACGAATGGAATCTTCCCAAAAAAGGCACCAGAGAATTCAGGTATATGGCACCACTCTGGACCGAGGAAGCCTGCTTAAAATGTCATGCAAAACAGGGATACAAACTGGGAGAGCTGAGAGGTGGAATCAGCGTGACTATCCCGGTTGGCACAATTCTATCCATTAGAGATCATGCAATATGGAAATTGGATTTGATTTTTCTAGGCATCTGGCTGCTTGGAATTATAGGTATTTACGGTTCATATAGAAGCTCAGTGAAAACTTTGACAGAACTTCAAGCTGCATTTGGTGAAATTAATATGCTCAGGGGGATCATACCGATCTGCTCTTCATGTAAAAAGATTCGCACAGACTCAGGTGCCTGGGAGCAAATAGAGGTGTACATCCGGGACCGTTCAGATGCTGAGTTTTCCCATGGCATTTGTCCTGACTGTGTTAAAACGCTTTATCCAGAATATTCCAAAGAAGAAAGCAACGATGATTAGAGTGTTTTTTAGCTCGAGGCAAGCTCATTGTCTCCTGACGATTGCCCGGTCATAAACAAAGGACTGGCTGGCGTCAATATGACCCATGAGACTGTCGGTTTCAGCTCCGTTGACCAGGAAGCGAACCCGTTTGAATTCAGGATAAACTGCCAGCGCTGTGTTGACAAGAGAGTGAATCAATATGGACTCACCTTCAATTCCGCCGATTCTGGCGTGGTTCTGTTCCCGGTTCAAGTCGATAAAAATCGTATCACCGTCCGTAAAAACATTGTGTACAGTGAGAGTTGCCGGAATGGTGGGAAAGAGCTTTGTGCGGGGCCCGAATTCAAGGGTAGACAGGACTTGAAAAATCATGGAAGGTTTGTCCGGAATATCAAATATCTTTCTTCTTTCCACGACGAGGCCATATTGGGAAGGGCTTCCGAAGTAGAGACTGACCACACGGGTTTGTTTCAATAATTGTGGTTGTGGTAGTATTTTTGCCTCTTCAGATTTATCATTCACGGCTTTTTCCTTTGGTGCCGGGGCAGATTTGCCGCAACCGAAGGCAGAAAGGAGAGCAATTAATAGCACAGCCAATAGAAAACGACTCATTTTGTAGTCTCTGCTGGTGCCGGGGTTTCCGGAGTTTCGAGGGCTGGTTTCATCCGTTCTTCCTGGAGTCGCTTGTACCGGTCGATGCTGTCAGCAATTGCGGTGGCGCTACGCTGCTGAAAACCATCCTGAACCAGACGGGCTTCTTCAGAAGGATTTGAGATGAACGCAACTTCCACCAGTACACCGGGCATGTTCAAACCACGAAGTACGACGAGATTGGCCTGTTTTACACCACGATTTCGGATACCGGTCAGGTCGTTCATGGCATTCTGGATCTGTTCTGCAAGCAGGGCGCTGTCTTTCAGGTATTCGGTCTGGGCCATATCCCAGAGAATGAAGAGGAGGTTATTTTTTTCTGGTGCATCCACTTTATTATCTTTATTCAATTGCCGGTTCTCAAATGCCACGGTGTCGGAAACCGTCTGAGTTCCTTTGAGGCTGAGATAGTAGGTTTCAGCACCGGATGCCTTTCTTGTGGATGCGTTGGTATGGATTGAAATGAATATGTCCCCGTTGTTGGTGTTCGCGATGCCAGTACGATCGCTTAAGGGAACAAAAACGTCTGAATAGCGAGTCATGATTACTTCGTAGCCACGTTGTTTCAGGATACCGGCCAGTTTGTAGGCTATGGCGAGTGTGATGTCTTTTTCCAGGATTCCTTTTGGTCCGATGGCGCCTTCATCTTCTCCCCCGTGTCCAGGATCTATGATGACTTTGCGGACTGAACCGGATGTGGGTTTATAAATTGGCAGCGCCTGGTTCAGTTTGTCGGTAATGGGATTATAGAAATCCGGGGAGTAGAAATATATTCGGAGTCGGTTGAAGTTGCGGTCGAAGGCTTTTGAAACAGTTTCAACTTTGTCTGTGATCGACATAAGGATGGTGGTCCTGGAGGGTTCCAGCTTATAGTCCAGCACGGAAAAAAAATCATTGGAGAGGTTGAGAAATTCCGCATCGGGTTTACGAAATTGCGAATTAATGGTGATGCGAACTGTTTTGGCGTCCTTATCTTCTTCCATTTGATAGCGGGCACGGGCGGGAAAAAGCAGAGAAAGGACAGAATATTGGGGAGTGACTTTGACTTTGTAATTGAGTCTGATTTCTGCGTGTCTTCCCAGAAAAAATGTGTTGGTGGTGGAATCAAATGAGACTTCCTTGCTGAGAATCATGGGAAGTGCCCGGGTTAGAAAGTCAAATCGAATATATGGCTTGTTTTCTTTCCACAATACATCTGCTGAAAGGGTTTTATCCCCTTCTTTTTCTTTGATGACGCCGCTTTTCAGATCAAAATTGAATGCTTCTTCTTCACTGATAATCAATTCGGCATGAGTACTGTCCGTCATATTTACAGTAATGACGTTGGGCGATAGTGCTTTGAAGACGGAGGAAAGAAGAAAATAAGGAATGGTATCTTCCATGACTGTTGTGAGCGGTCGTACCTGACTGTTGACGATGATCGAGAAGTCAAGGGGAGCAGCTTCAGTCTCAGCTTCTAATGGCGATATATCCTGAGGGGTTTCCCGGGCGACATCCTGGGAGAAGACGGATAGGGTGAGGGGGAGAATGGCAATTACCAGAAAGAGCTTTTTGAGAACAGTCATTTTACCTCCCGGTCAGGCATACAGGGAAATGACGGGAAAACCGAGCATTTCAAGGGTTGTGTCAGTTTTAAATCGTTCCTGAACGTCCTCTGAAATACTGTGTCCCGTTTGCTCCAGAATTGTACGGATCCTTTCCGTCACCTTCCGTTCAATATCAGGGTCAAGTGTATCAAATATCTCATTGTTTGCAACAGTAGAGATGGCTTCAAGTTCTGCCTCAATTACTTCCATTGTCTCCATTCTTGCGCGTTCCAGAAGGGGGCTGATCATCTCAGCGGCCTTTGATGCAGGAGTTTTTGCGTTCCCAGTAACTTTTTCCAGACGGCGCAAAATTGTGGTGAGCCTTTCCAGCACGAATTCAGTTTCGGTGGGTCCGGAGGCGAGGTGGGATCCGACGCCCTTACGGCTGTAATCGCCAACAATTTCTTCTATGTCGCTCTGGACATGGGTGAGAAAAACCGGTCGCCGGGACTTTCTCCTGCTTCTTTTCTTTTTTTCAAAGAAACGGTCAATCCCCCTCAATACAAGCTCAACCGGGATGTTTCGCTGGAAAAAGTGGTCCACTACCTCAAATTCTTCCGGAGACAAAAGAAATACCTGCTCCCTCTTCAATGCGAAATAGCTTTCGATTTGTTTGAAATATTCCTGAAACTCAGTATCGCTCATGGTTTTTTTCAAAAAGGACGCGCAGTCCCTCAAGTGTCAGGTCCTCATCTATGGTATCGATCAAAGTTGATTCCGGAAAAATAACGGAGGCGAGACCCCCTGTCGCAATGACCTGGCTGTTTTCACCCAGCTCAGCCTTCATTCTGGACAAAACACCATTCACCAGCCCAACGTAGCCGAAGAAAAGGCCGGACTGGATATTGGTGACAGTATTTCGACCGATTGCCATTTCCGGTTTCTGGAAAGGTACTTCCGGTAGTTTGGCAGCTTTCTGGAAGAGAGACTCCGCTGAAATTTTGAGTCCCGGAGCAATTGCGCCACCGAGAAATTCCCGATTCTCACTTACTGCGTCAAAAGTGGTGGCAGTTCCGAAGTCCACAACGATGAGAGGTGGCGCATAGCGGGACAGAGCGCCGACACAATCCACGATGCGATCGGCACCGACTTCAGATGGACTCTCCACATTCAATGCGAGACCTGTCTTGATGCCGGGCCTGATAAACATGGGTTCAATATGGAGATATTTCTTTGCCATAGTTTCTATTACGTCGTCCAGGGGCGGTACAACGCTAGCCACAACCATACCGGACAGGGTGTCCCGCGGAATTCCCGCCAGGGACAGAAGGTTGCGCACGAAGATTCCATATTCGTCCATTGTCTGGCCGATGCGGGTTGTCAGACGGAAGTTAAAGACGAGTGATTGCTCCTGGAAAATCCCGAGGGTGGTGTTCGTATTCCCAATGTCAATTGCCAGAAGCATCTTCATCCTCCATTTCGTACTCTCTGTCAAGTCTGTCGTAGAAGCCGGTTAGAAAGGCCACGCGGTCCCTGCCGATTTTCCGCGCCGTTTCGGTTTTAAAGGCACTAACAGTCTTTTCGATAACCTGGAGCCAGTTCCGGCCACGCTGAATCATGCCTTCCGTAGTGACCTGGCCGAAGGCAGGTGCGATGGAAAATGCGTGGCCGATGGAAACCGCGCCCACTTTTGTGAGCTTATCCGCATCCCAGATGATGTCTGCTTCAAGCGAGCGTTTGATATCATCCGCAAAGAGTCCCACGTGGTGTTCAATTGCTTCATGTATCCATTCAACTTCTTTGCCGGAGAAGTCAAGAGTGTTGAGAATTTCACTCGCTCTTTCGGCACTGAGGATTCCATGGTGGGGACCCGGTTCATCTTTCATATCGAAGCGTTTGGCAATATCATGGAGCCAGGCTGCCGCCACAATCACACGATAGTTTCCGCCTTCACAGCGTTGCAGGTAGCGGGCGGTGTTCACGACGCTTTTCGTGTGTTCAAATCGGTAATTGAAAGGGATATATTCAGTGGATGTATTCCAGACGTCTCTTGCGTCGATTTCTGTTTCAGTCCGAACGAGTTTCTCAAGCTGGATTTCCCAATTCATCAGACATTTCTCCTTCTCAGTTCATCTTTACATTCTATCGCAAAAAGCGGGAAAATGGGGACAAGTTTTAACGCAGGGTCAGGTAAGGATAAGTTTTAGATAAAACAGGAAAGTTGTTTTTCATTTTTCTCTCTTCTTTCCTTCTCGGCCCCGATTATTGGGGCAGCGAAGAAAAATACTGATACTGATCTCTTCCGAATCTTGTCGGGGTCATTCCTCTAACTTCCCTCCAGACAAGCCGATCTACCACGGAATGGGCGATTGAATCCAGAAAAACCTTGAACAGAAGGTAGAAAGGTGAAATAATAATGCTGCCTGAAAGAGCTAACTTTGAGAAAAGTGGGCATTGCCCACTTTTTTTTGCTTAAAAGGAGGAGTTTGAGACTGTGGTAATCCTGGACAGGGTAGTGGAAATAGCCGAAGAAATAGCAGCTTCAGATGGATTGGAACTGGTCCACACTGAGTTCGTGCCTGACGGGAAAAAATGGTTTCTGCGCTTGTATATTGATCGGGAAGGCGGCGTGACAATCAGTGATTGCACAAAACTGAGCCGTCAACTGGCGGTGGAATTGGATGTGGAGGATGTGATCCCACAGGCATACACGCTGGAAGTTTCTTCCCCGGGAATTGACAGAATTATGGGGAAGCCTCATGATTATGAAAAATTCGCAGGAGAGAATATTCAGATCAAGCTTCGCAGGGCAGTCAATGGCCATCGCAAGCTCAAGGGTGTACTGAAGGGCCTGGATAAGTCCGGTGCTCAAGTTATTGTTGAATGTGACGGTGAAATGGTTACAGTACCATTCCCTGACATCGCACGGGCAAACCTCGTGCGCGAAATAGATTTGTAAATACGTAAAATAATAAGAGAGAGGGTAAATTATGGTGAAGGACACAACAGAACCATCAGCCAAAGTTCTTCTTAGCGCAATTCATCAACTAGCGCATGAAAAGAGCATTGACGAAGAGGTTATCCTTGAGATGCTGAAGGATGCCATGGCCAACGCGGCTGCGAAATTCTACCGGAATGAGGGAGAATTTGAGGTCGAAATCAGCGAGGAAACTGGGACAATTGACATTGCCGCGGTCAAAACCGTGGTAGAAGAGGTGGAGGACCCGTCTATTGAGATTTCCCTGACAGATGCCATCGAACTGGATGAGTCAGTATCCGTTGGAGACAGGATGCGCTTTCCCAAGGACAAGTCTGAGATGGGACGGATCGCGGCCAATGCTGCCAAGCAGGTGATCGTCCAGAAAGTCCGGGAGTTTGAGCGGTTTAACATCTACAAGGAATTTGAGGATAGAATCAACGAAGTGGTCAATGTCACGGTCCGTCGTTTTGAACGGGGCAGTATCATTGTTGACATGGGGAAAACAGAAGGCGTAATCCGCCGCGAAAACATGCTGCCCAGAGAACGTTATAATGTAGGTGATCGGATTCGAGCGGTTATCATTGAGATTCAAAAATCCGGGGACGTTCAGGTTGAACTTTCCAGAACAGATCCGAAGCTTCTGATCAAATTGTTCGAAATGGAAGTGCCCGAGGTATATGACGGGACAGTGATGATTCGAAATATTGTCAGGGAGCCGGGAGATCGTTCGAAAATTGCGGTTTTTTCAAATGAAAACGATGTGGACCCGATTGGGGCCTGTGTCGGTGTTGCTGGCTCCAGGATTAAGGCCGTGCTCAAGGAACTTAGAGGTGAGAAAATAGACGTTATCAAGTTTGAAGATGATATTGAGCACTTTGCTATGAACGCAATGAGTCCTTCCAAGGTTCTGAGGATGTCAATTGTGGACAGGGATGAAAAGAGGCTGGAAGCCATTGTTTCCGAAGAACAATACAGCCTGGCAATTGGAACACATGGGCAAAACGTTCGGTTGGCGAGTAAGCTGGTCGGGTGGACAATCGATGTGAAAAAGGAAGCGGACAAGAAAAATGAGATCATGGCACAAATGGGTGGCCATGAAAGCGATCTTTCCGGACCACCACGGGATCCGGCCGACGGAACCCCCATCAGTGACATGTCTGGCGTAGGAGTGAAGACGGAGGCTAAACTTGCGGCTTCCGGATATACCTCCGTAGAAACCATTGCATCCGCCACTGTGGAAGAGTTGAGTGATGTGTCCGGATTCGGTCACAAATCAGCTGAAAAACTTCTCCTCAAAGCGAAGAAGTTTCTGGAAGGGGAGGCAGAGTAATGTCGGGAACCCGAGTGCATGAACTGGCGAAGGAACTGTCACTTAGCAGCAAGGATATAGTGTCCGTTCTCCAGAAAAAGGGATTTGAAGTTAAGTCTCATATGAGCGTACTGACGAAAGAAATGGTTTCAGTTGTGAAAAAGGAGATGGTGCCTGCACCGGACAAGAAGGCATCTGCGAAAAAAGCAGCAGCGTCTGAAAAGAAGAAAGCTTCCAGTACTAAAGTTGAAGATAAGAAGAAAGAGACAAAGAAGAAATTGACGGAAGATAAAGCAAAAAGCGCCCCGAAAAAGAAAGAAAAGAAAGAAAAGGATGAAGCCCGAACTCCTGAGAAAAAATCAAAAGGGGCCGAACCAGCTGCAGATAAGGAACCAGAAACTGCAGTTGAAAAGGAAGTAAAACCTGAAAAGGCGGCTTCAAAACAGACGGAAAAGAAACCCGTCAAGAAGTCGGGAAAGAAAACAAGTCAAAAAGAGATGGAAGTATTGGAGCTGTCCCGATACATAACGGTTCGCCAGATGGCATCCAGATTGAAACGCAAGACCAAAGAAATTATGGTTGAGCTTCGGAAAAGGGGCATCAATGCAGGTGCCAACCAGAGTGTCGACCTGGAACTGGTAGAGGAAATTGCAGAGGAATTTGGTTATCTGGTTGAATTTATAAACTATGAACACGAAATGTTGTCAGAATTGGAAAAGCCGGATGAACCGGCTTCGCTGAAGCCGAGAATCCCCGTTGTTACATTTATGGGCCACGTGGATCATGGAAAAACTTCACTTCTGGACAAGATCCGATCCAGCCATATTACAGATCGTGAATCCGGTGGTATTACACAGCATATCGGGGCATACCAGATTGACGCCGGCGGGAAACGGATTACCTTTCTGGACACACCGGGGCATGAAGCATTTACCTTGATGCGGGCCCGGGGTGCGGACGTAACGGACATCGTGATTCTCGTTGTGGCGGCCGAAGAGGGCTTGAAGCCCCAGACAATTGAAGCTATCAATCATTCGCAGGCCGCTGGAGTGTCCATTATTGTGGCTTTGAATAAGGTTGATAAGCCTGAGGCAAATCCGGACCGGGTGAAACAGCAATTGCTGGAACATGACCTTGTTGCGGAAGATTACGGCGGGGATGTGATTATGGTCGAAGTTTCTGCCAAGACCGGGAAGGGTATTGACGAACTGATTGAATACATTTCTCTTGTTGCGGAAATGCTGGATCTGAAAGCAGACCCGTTAGCCAGCGCAAAGGGGTCCATTATTGAGGCCCGCGTTGACAAGGGGAAGGGGCCTGTTGCGACTGTGTTGGTACAGAATGGTACATTGAGAGTTGGAGAAATATTTACCTGCGGCGTGACTTCTGGTAAGGTTCGGGCGATGTTTAATGAACACGGCACACAGTTAGACGAGGCCGGTCCCTCTGACCCAGTTGAAATTCTTGGATTTAGTGATGTGCCCATGGCAGGCGACAAGTTCTATGTTGTGACGGATGAATCACTGGCCCGTGAAATTGCCGAGGCAAAAAAGCTGCATTCTGATGAAATGAATAGATCTGAACCGGCAAAAAAACTGAGTTTGGAAGAACTGTTTCGCAGGGTTGAAGATGACGGAGTGAAAGAACTTCCGATTATTTTGAAGTGTGATGTTCAGGGCTCGGTGGAAACAATTGAAGCGATGTTGAACAAGCTGACAACGAGAAAGGTAAAATTGAACGTCATTCATAAAGGTGTTGGTGCAATCAGTGAAAATGATGTACTGCTGGCGTCCGCATCCAACGCAATTGTTCTAGGGTTCCATGTCAGAGCAGATAAGAAGACCGTTGCCCTGGCGCAGCAGGAAGGGATTGAAATACGTACCCACAATATAATCTATGAATTAACAAATGAAATTCGTGCCGCAATGCTGGGAATGCTGGAGCCGGACGTGACAGAAGAGGTGATTGGTCACGCCGAAGTGAGACAGGTATTTAAGGTTCCCAAGATCGGTTTCATTGCCGGTTGCTATGTCACTGATGGTATTATCACGCGGAAAGGGCTGGCCCGGGTGTACCGGGACAATATCATGATCCAGGAAGGGCGTCTGGGCTCACTGAAGCGGTTCAAGGATGATGCCAGCGAGGTGAAACAGGGATTTGAATGCGGTATCAGCATTGAAAATATGAAAGATATTCGAGAAGGCGACGAGATCGAGATTTACGTGAAGAGGGAGACCGCCGCCACCCTGGATTGATGGCTGTCTGGCAGATGCTGGTGTGGGGAATGATTCCCGAAAGCCAGTCATTGAAAGAAAAGAGAATGGTATTGACGAGCATAAAAGACCGGACGAGGAAACGATTCAATGTCGCGGTTTCTGAGCTGGATTTTCATGACAAGTGGCAGAAAACGCTACTGGGTTTTGTTACTCTTGGACCGTCATCAACATATTGTGGCCAGACATTGGACCATATTGAGAATATGCTGGATGAAGACGGCAGGCTCCTGATCAGCCGTATTACACGGGAAGAACTTGCATGAAGAAACATGACAAAACAGCACACCGAATTGCCGACCAGATACGTTTTCTGATATCAATGAAATTGCTGCGCTCTGTGAAAGACCCGCGATTGGGATTTATAACCATAACGCATGTGGAATTGAACGCTGATTTCAGGGTCGCAACCGTGTACTACACCAAACTTGGAGATGCCGGAACGCGAGAGGAGACCGCAGAGCTTCTGGAAGAGTTGAAGGGAGCGTTGAGAAAGGAAATCGGCCAGCATCTGCGTCTTCGATACGTCCCTGAATTGCGATTCGCATACGATGAAATGCTGGAGATGAGTTATGGACAACCGTCCCCCGAAGAATAGTAAACAGATTCCTCACTTGGAAACTGGCTTTCAGATGTTGGCAGAAATCCTCAGGAGACAGCCTGATATGGTCATTGCCGGACATCGCAATGCCGATGGAGACTGTCTTGGAACCATGGGGGCTTTTTACAAACTGATCGTTTCTTTGGGCGGGAATGTTACACTTTTGACAAGCGATCCCGTTCCTGAAAACTATATTTTTCTTCCCGGTATGGAGAAAGTTCGGGTATGTGAGTCTTATGATTGTCATAGCCAACCTGTTCTCTTACTGGAATGTGGCACATTGCAGCGATCAGGTATTTCCCTTACCAACAATGGAGCAATCATAAATCTCGACCATCACCCGGACAATACACAGTATGGATCAATCAACATTGTAGACAGTGGAGCGTCCAGTATTGGTGAGATGATTACAGGCTTCTTTCAATCTCATTTCCCCTCTGAAATTTCAGATGAAGTGGCAGATTCACTATATGTTGCAATCCATACAGATACAGGCGGATTCTCATACGGTAATACATCTTCAGGGGCACTTTCTGCAGCGGCTGCTCTTGTGGAGAAAGGGGCGGACGCCGGAAAGGTGTGCGCGTCCGTTTACCAGGAAAATCGGTTGGCACGGGTTCGCCTGATGGGACACTTTCTTTCCGGAATTCATGTAGACCAGACTGGAAACGTTGCGACTGGGATTATTCTGTTGAGTGATTTAGAGAAATATAACTGTGAGCCTGCTGATACGGACAATTTTTCCAGTTATACCAGGGAAATCCGGGGTGTGAAAGCAGGAATTTTCATGATGGAAGTTTCTCCCTCCGTTTTCAAAGTATCCCTGCGCAGCAAAGGCGAATGGTCAGTCAATGGCACAGCAATGAAAATGGGCGGTGGGGGCCATCGGGCTGCAGCTGGTTTTGTAGCAAAGGGAAGGGCTGAAGATCTGATATCTGAAATCATGCTAAAACTTAAGGTAGAAAATGAATAATCAAATATATCTGATAGACAAACCAGCAGGAATAACATCTTTTGATGTTGTCCAAAAGGTGAGGAAAATCTCTGGTATCCGCAGGGTCGGTCATGCAGGAACACTTGACCCTTTTGCGACCGGACTCTTGATTGTGGCATCGGGGCCATTTACGCGTCTTATGGATTTTTTCCACAACTACCACAAGACTTATCTTGCAACGTTTCAACTGGGAGTGTCCACCGATACGGATGATATGACGGGTGCTGTAAAGATAGAAAAAGATGTCTCGGCGGTTTGTCAGTCGGATATTTTGAGTCTCCTGGAACAATTCAGGGGAGAGATCACTCAACAACCGCCATCAATTTCAGCAAAAAGGGTGGAAGGGAAGCGATTGTATCACGTTAATCGAGAGAGTGTAAAAGTAGAGGCAAGGCCGGTACAGGTTGTGATTCATGGAATCCAATTAATTGAGGTTGAGCTTCCGTATGTGAAGTTGGAAATTGAGTGCGGCACGGGGACCTATATTCGGTCAATTGCGCGGGATCTCGGAGAGAAACTCGGAGTGGGTGGGGCTGTTAAATCGTTGTGCCGAACAGCCATCGGTCCGTTTAAGCTTACCGATGCCTGCGACCTTGAAAAGCCGGAGCCCATCCCTCACCTGTCGATCTTATCGGAATTAGAGTCTTTTTCACTTGGATCTGAGTTGATTGATGAACTGTCTTCCGGGAAGAGTATCATTCTAAAGGATGTATTTCTTGATGAGGGTCAGAGAATTCGAATATTTGACGATTACTTCAGGGCAATGCGGGTACTCTGCCGGGTGACAATGAATGGGAATGTTGGCTGTCGAATTCAACCCGAAAAAGTGTTCGGAATTTAAAATGCAGAATCCGATGAAGAACTATTCACATTTTATTCGTGGAAGAGGCCGCCTGGGATTAACAATTGTCAATGGACTGGAAGAGCTCGGAGTTCCTGTTGTAAATGACCCGGAACAGGCGAGCGTGATATGGTTCTGTGTACCGGAAAAAGTCTTGAAATCCGAGGCAGAAAAACTTGTTTCCACACTGAGTACTGGAAAAAGGATTGTGCACACCAGTGGACTTTTGCCATCTGAAGCTGTTCGGATACGTCCGGATGTCCAGGTGGCATCACTTCATCCCGCCTATTCCTTTGCAGCACCTTTGCCCGTCATACCGAAGAATATTCTCTGGACTTTTGAGGGTGATGCAGAGATGCAAGATTTGCTGTCACCTCTGGTAAGTGCCTGGGATGGTAAATGGGTGGAAATTGCAGCAAATGATAAAGTTCCTTATCATATTGCCTGCGTACTGATGGGCAACCTGGTTGATGTGCCGATCACGGCTGCAGAGCGGATTTGCAGGAAATTTGGGCTGCCTTTTTCAGATATGACAGAATCGCTTCTGATCCCCCACATGACCGGTTACCCGGCTGGCCAGGTTCTGGAAAAAATAACTGGTCCTGCTGCAAGGGGGGACTTGAAGACGGTTGAGAGAGAGACGAAATGGCTCCATCAAAACCTTCCGGAATATGAAGAAGTCTACAAACTTCTGTCCAGCTTGATTCAGAAAGAAACGTTTGAAAAGTGAAAGCAAAGGAGGGGGTGTAAAGTTTATTTAACGGTTTTCCCAGATTTCAAGCTTCTTGCCCCATTCTTCTCATCTATGAATTCCCTAAGATATAGATAAAAAAACTGATAAAGTTACGATCGTTGAAGAAGATTCTGGCACCATTGTTGCTTTTACAAGGCGGGTATTCTGATCCTGGGGAGGTAAACATGGAAGATGCAAGAGTTTTCGGTATTTTCTCAATCCTACTGGGTGGCACGATTGTCGTTTTGTCTGCTTTTCTCGGGGCGACACCTGTCTTCCTGATTATCGGGATATTGACCGGGTTGGGAATCCTGTTTGCAGGTACAACAATTCTAGCAACATTTCTGGCAGGTCGGCAATGTTCCGAATGTGGCGAAACTCTAAGAGATGGAACTTACTCATGTCCCGTTTGCGGGCATACGGTCTCAGAGCGGATCAGTCCTTCGCTAATTCGCCGCCTGCTCCACTGAATCTTACCCGAGGTAGCAATGCAGGTGTTACTGAACGCACGAGTGGGGAAAATCAGGGAAGTGTACCTGCAGCGCATTGTGCCGAATATTTAATGAGAAGTACTACGAGTAAAAAAATAAAAGAAGAAGGGAGTGTTCCCTTCTCCATCTTTTCTGAAACCCAGTCTGAGCTCAAACTTGTATTTTGTGTTATCAGCTGCAGCCGGAGGTGTTTCCGCAGGAATCACATTTCAGGCATGATCCGTTTCTGACCATTGTAAACTGGTTGCAAACGGGACAAGGGTCACCTTCATATCCTTTGAGGCGAGCATTTCGAATCAGTTTCACTTTTTCATCTTCGTCTGAAACAACGGAGCTTACCTTGCTATCCTTGACGTCGCTCATGTCAATGTCCAGGTGGGTCCTGTCAGAGTAAGGATGGCTGCCGTAACCGTTTCCATTTCCGTTGCCATTTAATTTCAGTTCATTCTTCTTCTGGAGAGAGCCGGGTCGGATGTCTTCCGGCTGAACCTGGGCAAGGTCAAAACGATCAAGATAACTGATGGCCAGTTCCCTGAAAATGTAGTCAATGACGGATGTAGTCATTTTGATGTGCGGGTTGCCGGCAACCATGCCGTTGGGTTCGAAACGGGTAAAGACAAAGGCATCTACGTATTCGTCAAGTGGTACACCGTACTGGAGCCCGAGCGAAATGGCAATGGCAAAGCAATTCATAAGGCTTCTGAATGCTGCACCTTCTCTGTGCATATCAATGAAGATTTCGCCAAGCCGTCCATCTTCATATTCACCTGTTCGGAGAAATACGGAATGGCCTCCAATTTTTGATTTCTGTGTATAACCTGCCCGACGATATGGCAGCTTTTCCCTTTTCCGGATGAAAGCGCCAACCAGTTTTTTCGCTGTCTCCACAATGTCTGCTTTGGAGAGAGCAGTCAGGTCAATGTCTGTATCTGTCAGGGATGAAAGGGGTTGACTGAGCTTAGATCCGTCTCTGTACAGGGCTACAGCTTTCAACATTAATTTCCAGGATTCAAGATAGATATTCTCAATGTCTTTTACCGATGCTACATTCGGAAGATTGACAGTCTTGGAAATTGCGCCTGAGATATAAGGTTGGGCAGCAGCCATCATTTTCAAGTGGCCTTCCGGGGCGATGTAGCGGGTCCCATAGCGGCCGCATTTGTTGGCGCAGTCAAATACCGGTAGATGTTCATCTTTCAGATCAGGAGCGCCTTCAACTGTCATTCGTCCACAGATGATGTCAGAGGAAAGTTGGATTTCTTCCGAAGTGAACCCAAGTTCTACGAGGAGAGAAAAGTCTTGTTCTGAATATGTTTCGTAAGGAATATCAAGTTCTTCTTCAAGTATTTCCTTTTTGATGTTCCATGTGTCAAACACACTCTCAAGGTCAAAAAACATGGGGACGGATTTTTCCAGCCGATCTATTGTTTCCTCGCGAAATCCCTTTTCAATCAAACTCTCCCGGTTAACAGGACAATTCTCAGTATCAAATGACTGTGTTCCAACACAGTAGTCCACAATTCTTCTAACCTCCTGATCCGTGTATCCGAGCTTCAGCAGGGCCGGTTCAATAGACTGATTGATGATTTTGAAGTAGCCACCGCCAGCCAGTTTCTTGAATTTCACCAGAGCAAAATCAGGTTCAATCCCGGTCGTATCGCAGTCCATAAGCAGGCCGATAGTGCCAGTTGGCGCAAGGACGGTAACCTGAGCATTTCGAAAACCATACTTTTTCCCGTCCTCAAGGGCTTGGTCCCAGGATTCCCGGGCTGCCTGGAGCAGCAAAGGGGGGCAAAGGGATTCATCAAATTGATAAGGAAACGCGGTTAATCCCTCGTATTGTGCCTGTTCGGTGTTGTAGATGGCCCGTCTGTGGTTCCGAATGACCCGAAGCATATGTTCCCGATTCTTTTTATATTCCGTAAAAGTGCCTTTCTCTTTTGCCAGTTCGGCAGATGTCTTGTAGGAAACGCCTGTCATCAATGCCGTTATTGCGCTGGAAATGGCCCGGCCTTCATCGGAATCATAGGGGATTCCGGAAGTCATAAGCAGGCTTCCGATATTTGCATACCCCAATCCCAATGTTCGGAACTGGTAACTGAGTTCCGCAATCTCTCTGCTTGGGAATTGTGCCATCAAAACAGATATCTCCAATACGATTGTCCACAACCGGACCGCGTGGTTAAATGCGGGAATGTCAAAGTTACCTGTTTCTGTGTTGTAAAATTTCAGCAGATTCAAAGAAGCGAGATTGCAGGCAGTATTATCCAGGAACATATACTCAGAACAAGGATTTGAGGCATTAATGCGACCGGAAGCGGGGCAGGTGTGCCATTCGTTAATTGTACTGTCAAACTGCAGTCCCGGATCAGCGCAGGCCCACGCAGCCGTGCTGATTTTTCCAAATAATTCTCCGGCTTTCACCGTTTTGGCGGTGCCATCATTGACACGGTACTTCAATTCCCAGTCATCATTCACCATCACTTTCTGCATGAATTCAGCAGTAACCCTGACAGAGTTGTTGGAATTCTGACCGGAAACGGTGTTGTAGGCCTCGGATTCCCAGTTCGTGTCAAAGGCAGGAAACTCAATTTCTGTTACGCCCTGTTTAGCCAATTGCAGGATACGAAATATGTAAGTTTCAGGTATTCCACTTCGTTTTCCCTCAATAAGCGCCTTCGCGAGATTCTGATTTTCTACCGGATTAACATCCAATTTACCGTCTTGGTTTCTCGCTGCTTGAAGTATGTTGTTGAGGTGGATGCTGCACTGTCTGGAACCGGCCGCCATCGAAGCGACCTTTTCTTCTTCTTTGACCTTCCATTCCACAAATTCTTCAATATCCGGATGATCCGCGTTGAGGATACACATTTTTGCGGCTCGCCTCGTGGTGCCACCGGATTTGATAGCACCGGCCGCCCGATCTCCAATCTTCAGGAAGCTCATTAACCCTGAGCTGAGGCCACCACCGGAGAGTGGTTCACCTTTCCCTCTCAGATTTGAGAAATTTGTGCCTGAGCCCGATCCATACTTGAAAATTCTTGCCTCTCGGGTCCAGAGATCCATAATGCCACCCTCATTCACGAGCGTGTCGGCAATGGAGAGGATGAAGCACGCGTGGGGCTGTGGTCGCTCATATGAACTGGTTGATTTCTGGAGAGTTTCTGTTTCCGGGTCCACGTAGAAATGCCCCTGAGAGGGGCCATTTACACCGTACGCCCAGTGAAGGCCGGTGTTGAACCATTGAGGTGAGTTGGGCGCGGCAATCTGGCGACAAAGCATGAAGACCAGCTCGTCATAGAATGCCCTGGCATCTTCCTCTGTGTCAAAGTAACCGTGCTTGTACCCCCAGTATGTCCATGCTCCGGCAAGTCGGTGAAATACCTGTTTCGCATCTGTTTCACCTTCTGTGCGGTCTTCTTCAGGAATTGCATCCAAAGCTTCATGGTCCGGCGTGCACCGTCTCAACCAGTCCGGAATTCCCTTTTCCGGAACCGGTTTTCGTTTTTTAGGAATACCTGCCTTCCGAAAGTATTTTTGAACCATGATATCGGCGGCCACCTGTGACCAATCCTCCGGTATCATGACGTCTGATGCTTCAAAAACCAATGTGCCGTCCGGGTTCGTCATGCGGGAATTACGGGTGGAAAACCGGATGCCATCGGTGGGAGATGTGAGCTTTTCAGTAAAATATCGTGAGACCTTCATAACCCTCTCCTTCATAGATATGGTATAGGGAATTTTTTTATACCACAATATCTTGGGCATGGTCAAGGAGGATATGACTTTTTTCTGTTGAGTGGAGAGGCGAAATCATATAGACTGTCGTGGAAAGTAGTAGATGGGAGGAAAAGATGAAGAATAGATTGATTGTGTTGTTTTTGATTGTTATTTCCGGCTCTCTTGCCTTTGCCGGATTGAATGAGGATTATCAGGCCCTGCAGCAGCAATTCCAGAAGAAAAGAATGTTGGTTCGAAGCCAGGCAGACATGAATAAGCTGTCAGTTGAGCGCATTGCAGCGCTGAGGAAGCTGTTGAATCAATATAGGGGTAAGAAACTGGCTCCCAATGAACAGATGACAATGGCTGAAGTGCTCATGTCTGTGGATGACCTTGCGTCAGCCTGGGATATCCTGAAAGAGGTTTCAAACCCTGCAGATCCAGAAAAATATAACGCGATGTGTGCCCGTTCATTGTTTGGTCTCGGGAAAGATGCGATGGCCCAGAAATACCTGGATAAGCTGAATCACCAGGAGCAATTTTATGGAATGGTCAATTTTGGAAGGGCCATGTCGCTGCTGAAGGAAGGAAAGGACGGGGAAGCTGTCCCTTATTTGAAGGCAGTCATTGGCGTGGTAACGATGCAGGACATATATCGAATCTATGCCATCAATGCACTGGTGACGTTTTACGAGGATGGGGGCAAACATGCCGAGGCAATGAAGCTTCTTGGAAAATCTGCAAAGGACATTACCTTTTCAGGGAAGGCCAGACTGGAACTGAAAAATACAGAAGCGGCGATGAGCATAACCGGCAAGAATTGCATGAACCTTCAAGGCATTGTTCGAGGATTCAATGGAAAGGCTCCGATTTTGTTTCAGGATAGAGGGAAAGTTATTGTTCTTGATTTTTATGCCCCGTGGTGTAGACCCTGCCGCTCCGCAATGAGCCATTTGAGCAAACTGTACCTCAAGTATAGAGATAAAGGGCTGGACGTGATCGGAGTTACAAGACTGTATGGCTACTATGACGATGGTAAAACCAGAGAGCAGAATATTCCGGCGATGAGAGAAGCCAATCTGGTCTCAAAGTTTGTTAAGGAGCAGAAGCTTTCTTATCCTATGGTGCTTCTCGGCAAAACGGATTCTCTTAAGGATTATGCAGTGACCGGATTGCCTCATGTTGTGTTGATTGATAGAAAAGGCGTAATCAGACGGGTCTTTACCGGCATGTATTCTGAAAAATCCTTTTTAGTGGCAGTGAAAAAACTGCTTGACGAAAAAGCAAAATAACAATCATCTGTTGAAAGAAGGGCGGGGGAACGCAAGCCCCGCCCTTTATTCTAAGAATTTCAGTTTTTTGGAATCGCTGGACACCCTGATTTCCTTTTTATCTGCGAATTGGCCCTCAAGAATCATTTTTGAGAGCGGATTCAACAGCAATTTCTGGATGATCCGTTTCAAAGGTCTGGCCCCGAATCTTGTGTCATACCCAAGTTCTGCCAGAAGTTTATGTGCGGCCTCGTCCAGATGTATTTCAAGACCCTGTCTCAAGAGTCGTTCCCGCACGACTTTCATCTGAATATCCACAATGTCTGTCATTACCTCACGGCTCAGACGATTGAAGATGACAATTTCATCAACACGGTTAAGAAACTCAGGCCGGAATGTCGCGTGAAGAATGATGCTCAGCTCCCGGCGTGTATCCTCGTCAGTCGGATCGTCTGCCTGCAATATGACGTCACTTCCCAGGTTAGATGTGAGAATCAGCACTGTGTTGCGGAAGTTGACAAGTCTGCCTTTGCCGTCAGTAAGCCGGCCGTCATCAAGAATTTGAAGTAGGATATTGAGTACGTCAGGATGCGCTTTCTCAATCTCGTCAAAGAGAATGACCGAGTATGGCTGTCGGCGGATTTTTTCCGTCAAAGCTCCTC
>CAZRHT010000014.1:15297-50512 GCA_964599895.1 uncultured Holophagae bacterium | reverse complement strand
AAACCGGTTTTGCCAAGGGGAACACCGTAAAGAGCAATGGCGGCAGCCACAAGCGTTACCAGCGTGAGGGCCGCGATTACTCTGACGTTCCGCCGGGCAAAGAATGCTCCGAACAGCACCACTGTGGCTCCGATGACCAGGATGATCTCCGGCAATATCAGTGGTGTGTCGGCAGCAATCCTTGACAGAATGTCATTCATGTTCCTCTTCCCCTCCTTCGTGGACGACAGGCTTGATCTTGTTCATGTCAAATTTAACCTGTTCCCCCTTGAAAAAGTCGGGGTTCACCTGTTCTACCAGGTGGTCAACCGGCTTTTTAAGGATTTTGAAGAACGGCTTCGGATAGAGGCCGATCCAGAAAACCAGGATGATCAGCGGCATAAAATAGGCAATTTCCCGGCCATTCAGATCGGTAAGCACGCCTTTCTTATTGAGCTCCAAATTTTCTTCGGAAATTTTGTTCCACATGACCCGCTGATAGAGCCACAGCATGTAAGCGGCGCCCAGCACCATGCCGGATGTGGCAATAATGGCCCAGATGGGCTTTGCCTGGAAGGCACCGGCCAGGATGGCGAATTCACCGACGAACCCGTTGAGACTTGGTAATCCGATGGAGGACAGGGTCATGAGCAAGAAGATGACCGCATACACCGGCATGATTTTGGACAGGCCGCCGTACTCGGAAATCATCCGGGTGTGTTTTCGTTCATACACAATTCCCACTAAAAGGAAGAGCGCGCCGGTGGAAATGCCGTGGTTGATCATCTGGATGACGGCCCCGTTGATGCCGTTGGGGTTCAGGGCGAAGACGCCCAGCATGCAAAGACCCAAGTGACTGACCGATGAATAGGCCACCAGCTTTTTCATGTCTTTCTGAACCAGGGCCACCAACGCGCCGTAGATGATGCCCACGATGGCAAGAAATACGAAGTAGGGCAGGAATACTTTGGTCGCGTCCGGCAGGATGGGGAGCAGCAAGCGAACAAAGCCGTATGTTCCCATCTTCAACAACACACCTGCCAGGATGACGGAGCCGGCCGTGGGTGCTTCCACGTGGGCATCTGGCAGCCATGTGTGGAACGGAAACATGGGCACCTTGATGGCAAACCCGATAAAGAAAGCCAGCGTAATCAGGTACTGGAAGGTTTTACCGGCATTTGCCGCAATGTATGGTGCGAGGTTGTGATAGGCCTGAATGTCAAAGGTCCATACGCCAGTTACCTGGTGATTGTAAAAGTAAAGCGCCAGGATGGCCACCAGCATCAGTACGGAACCTGACAGGGTGTAGAGAAAGAACTTGATGGCAGCGTACAGCTTCCGGGGTCCGCCCCAGACGCCGATGAGAAAATACATCGGCACCAGCATAACTTCCCAGAACACGTAGAACAGAAAGAAGTCTTCCGCGACGAACACGCCCAGCATACCGGTCTGGAGGAGGAGAAGCAGAACGTAGTATTCTTTTTCTCTTTCCTTGATCGACTTGAAAGAAGACAGTATGGCGATAAAACCCAGCAGTGTGGTCAGCAGGATCAGCAGCAAAGAAATGCCGTCAATACCCACTGCATACCGGATGCCGAGGGACGGGATCCAGTCGTGGACTTCCTGGAACTGCATTTTCCAGGTGTCAGAACCGTAGTAAAACCAGAGCGGTACCGACACCAGAAAGTCGATGAACGCTACCGCGAATGCGGAATATTTGATCGCCTTGGACTGTTCCTTCTTGAGAAACAACGCGATCAGGACCGCCCCCAGTGTCGGGAGGAAGGTCACAAGGGTTAGAATTGGAAATCCAAGTACATTGTTCATTTACCCGTCTCCTCTTATCTGAAAATGTAGTAACTGATCAGCAGAATAAACCCGGCCACCATCATGAAAGCGTAGGTCTGTACGTATCCGGTCTGTATCTTCCGGAACATATACCCGATTCCTTCGACGGTTTTCCCCGCAATATTTACCAGTCCGTCCACAATCCATTCGTCGTACAGTCGGCTGGCTTCAGAAATAATGATGGTAAAGTTTCTGGCACCGTTAACTATGCCGTCCAGCACCCACGCATCAAAAGCCCATAACAGATATGCAAAATTTTTCATACCGGTAATGAACACGGCATCGTAAACCTCATCTACATAGTATTTGTGGTAAACAGTTTCCCACGCTCCATGGAACATGGCTGTAAATTTGCCGGGTAGATCCGGCCTTCTGATGTAGAACAGCCATGCCAGCGTTATGCCTGTCACCGCGATGGCAATGGAGATGAACATGAAGAGGAATTCCACCCCTTCCGATGCGTGACCGGCCGCTTGAGCCAGATGTGGATGAGCCATAACAGGCTCCAGCCATTTTTCCAGCACGTTTGGAATGTGACCCAGGTATTTCCCCAGCAGATGAGGGAAACCGAGATATCCGCCAATAACGGACAGGGTACCGAGAATTATCAACGGCCATGTCATGCTGCCCGGTGACTCATGCAGTGCCTTCTTCTCTTCATCCGTTCCCTTGAACTCACCAAAGAAGGTCATGAACACCAGTCGGAACATGTAGAAGGCGGTGATGCCGGCTGCGACTGCACCCAACACCCAGAAAAGCCAGTAAATCTTGTGTCCGTATACAATTGCCTGTTCTGCTGTTTTCCATAGGATCTCATCCTTTGAAAAGAATCCGGAAAACAGGGGAATTCCCGAAATCGCGAGAGTGGCAGCCAGAAATGTCCAGTAGGTTCTCGGCATAATTTTTCTGAGTCCACCCATATTTCGCATGTCCTGCGGATCCTTATCATGGTTGTGACTCTTGTGGTAGGCATGGTGCATAGCATGGATGACGGAACCGGATCCGAGGAACAGGCAGCCTTTGAAAAAAGCATGGGTCATCACATGGAAGATCCCCGCCCAATAGGCCGCAGCTGCCATACCCATGAACATGTAGCCCAGCTGGGAGACGGTGGAGTATGCCAGCACCTTCTTGATGTCGTTCTGTGCCATACCGATGGTTGCAGCAAGAAAAGCCGTCGCTGCGCCCACCAGCCCCACCACCATCAGGGCCACCGGAGCACCGGAATAGATGCCGCTGGTACGGGCAATCATGTAAAGGCCCGATGTGACCATGGTGGCCGCATGGATCAGCGCTGAAACAGGGGTCGGTCCCGCCATGGCATCCGGCAACCAGACATAGAGCGGAATCTGCGCCGACTTGCCGGTTGCACCTACAAAGAGCGCGACGCCGATGATGTTAAACAGCGTCATTCCGCTGAAGTGCCAGCCGGCAAAGCTGAATCCTGCCTGATAAACTTCCGCGATACGGGAAGCCACCTGGTCAAAGTTCAGAGAGCCGAATGCTACAAAAATGAACATGAGTCCGATGACAAACCCGAGATCTCCGATGCGGTTGACAATAAATGCCTTCTTCCCGGCATCGGCGCAGAACTCTTTATCAAAGTAGTAGCCGATGAGCAGGTAGGAGCAGAGACCAACACCTTCCCAGCCGATGAACAGCAACAGGTAGTTACCGCCAAGGACCAGGATCAACATGGATCCCATAAACAGGTTCAGGTAAGAGAAATAACGGGCATAGCCATATTCATCATCCCACATATATCCGATGGAATAGATGTGAATCACAAAGCCGACGCCTGTGACTACCAATCCCATCACCGCGGACAGGGGGTCCAGTTTGAACTCCCAGGCGATGTTAAAAACGCCTAACAATCCATTGGATAAATGCGCACCGCCCACATTGATCCAGTCGAACAGTTTGACGTTGATGTTTCGGGCGTCCGCCGGCAGACCTGCCAGCTGGTACACGGCGAGAATCATCAGAACAAACGAAATCAGAACCGTTCCGTTGGCAATAACTGAAACTGTGGATTTTGAAAACTTCTTTCTTCCAATTATTCCATTAATAAACGCACCAAGGAAGGGCATCAGTGGTATGAGCCAGATTAATTTCATAAACATGGTCTACCCCTTCAACCCATTCAATTTATCAACCTGAATCGTTTCCTTGTTCTTGTACAGGGCAGCGACGATTGCGAGTCCGATAGCCACTTCCGAGGCCGCTACGCACATCACGAAGATGGCAAAGACCTGGCCGGCCAGCATATCCAACTGCCGCGCAAAAACAATCAGGTTGATATTGGCTGCGTTCATCATCAATTCCAGCGACATGAGCATGATCAGCGCATTGCGCCGAATCAGCACGCCGGTAACTCCGATGCCAAACAGAATCATGGAAAAAACCAGCATATGTGTTACCGGAATCATGATTTCACCCTCTCTCTTGTCAATACGATGGCGCCAACCATGGCGACCAGCAGCAACACGGACGCGATTTCAAATGGCAGAATGTAAGTGGAATAGAGCGTCCCTGCCACCGCCTCGGTGCTGCCGCCCTTCACAATGTTGGTCACCGTTTCAGGAAGTGGCCCAAACGGCATTGTGAAAAACACCACCGCCAGCAGAATTACCAGAAACGCCACAAGTCCCAGTGAAACCATCGTGTACTTGTTGAACAATCGCAACGCCTCGTCCCGGTGCAATGCCACAAGGAGCAGCATGAACACGAAAAGAACAATGATACCGCCGGCGTAGACCAGCAATTGTACCGCCGCGATAAACTCCGCATCCAGCATGAGGTAAATGCCCGCCACAAGAATCATGGTGAGCAGCAGTGCCACAACGGAGTGGACTGCGTTTTTCGAATACACCACTCCGACTGCCGTCAGTATAGTGACCCCCATGAGGATGTAGAGCATGTAGTGGGAAAAGAAACTGACTAATGCTTCCATATTTTATCTCCTCACTTCTTGTAGTCCACTTTCGGCGTGGCCAGGTACATCTTTTCTTTATGAAATTTGAAGTCCTGTCGTGAATATTGTGCCAGTTCATACTCGTCATTGAGCAAAATGGCGTCAAATTTACACGCCTCCACGCACATGCCGCAGAAAATACAGCGGTCCATATCAAAGTCATATTCTTCCGGCAACCGCATTTTCCTGCCCTCTTTCTTACCCGCCGTAATGGAAATGACGTTCGTAGGGCAAGCCCGTACGCAGGCCATACAGCAGATACATTTATCTTCCCCCGCCTCATCCAAAAGCAGTGTGAGGCGGCCGCGGAACCGGGGAAATGGTGTTAGTTTTGCCTTGGGATACTGGACCGTGACATTCCGCTTGAAGAAATGTCGCATGGTCACAGCAGCACCCTTGATCAGATCCCGGTAGTCAAACGCTTTTACAAAATCAATTATGCCTTTCACTGTTCTACCTCGCTCACAATACCAACAGCGCCGTTACAAAGATGTTGATCAACGCAACGGGGATGAAGAATTTCCAGCCGATTGCCATCAACTGGTCGTACCGGTACCTGGGATAGGTCGCCCGGAGCCACAGGAATATGAACAGGAAGAACGCCAATTTCAATGCAAACCAGATGATTGCAGGGATGTGCAGGAACGCCAGTCCCGGCACCGGGAGCCAGCCACCAAGAAAAACCACAGTGGCAATGGCACTGACCACAATCATATTGGCGTATTCAGCCAGGTAGAAAAAAGCGAACTTCATTCCCGAATACTCAGTATGGAATCCCGCCACCAGTTCCTGCTCCGCTTCCGGAAGGTCATATGGCGCGCGGTTTGTTTCCGCCACCGCGCAGGCCATATACACCAGAAACGCGAAAAACTGGGGGATTATAAACCAGAGTCCCTTTGACTGGGCTTCCACAATTCCCTTCATGGACAATGTATTGGCCAGGAGGATGGGCCCCACAAGTGCCAGGGTAAGCGGAATCTCGTAACTGACGATCTGCGCTGCTGACCTGAGTGCGCCGAGCAGCGGATACTTCGAGTTGGATGACCAGCCGCCCAGCAGAATGCCGTAGATACCCACTGACGAAATCGCCAGAATGTACAGAAGACCAATATTCAAATCTGAAATTGCCATACTCGTGGAATGTTTCAGCAAACCGAAGAAGGTGGTTTCATCCCCGAATGGTATCGCAACAAATGTCAGCAGTGCCGGGACAATGGCCAGGGTCGGCGCCAGAAAGTATACAAGTTTATCAGCCATGGTCGGGACAATGTCTTCCTTGGAAAACAGTTTCAGCGCGTCGGCGATGGGTTGGAGAAGGCCCCAGGGGCCCACCCGCATCGGGCCGAGTCGTACCTGCATAAACGCAATCACTTTCCGTTCCGCGTAGGTCATCACCAGAACTGACAACAGCACCACCGTAAAGACAATTAATATTTTCACGGTGGGAATCACGATATAAATCATTGTATAGTCCATATTTCCCCCCTACCGGTCCACTTCACCGAGAACGACGTCCAGCGTTCCGATAATGGCCACAACATCTGCCACCAGGTGGCCCGTGACCATGGGTTTCAAGCCCTGGAGATTCACAAACGACGGCCCCCTGACCTTCAGCCGGTAGGGGCCGGTGCCCTTCCCGTCACTGATCAGGTAGTAGCCGAGCTCGCCCTTTGGTGCTTCAATGCTGTGATAAACTTCGCCTTTTGGCAGTTTGAGGACATTCGGAACCTTGGTGCAGAAATCGCCTTCCGGCATTCCATCCAGTGCCTGCTCCACAATCCTGAGGCTCTGGCGCATTTCCTCCAGCCGTACCAGGTAACGGGCATAGGTATCACACCCGTCCTGAACCGCCATTTCCCAGTCCAACTCGCCGTATGCTTCGTACGGTTCGGCTTTGCGGATGTCAAACCGTACGCCTGAACCCCGGATCACCGGGCCCGACAGACCGAAATTAATGGCTTCCTCGGCTGAAATCACACCCACCTGCTTTGTTCGCTTCATCCAGATACGGTTTTTGGTCAGCAGGGCTTCGTAATCTGCCAATCTGCCCGGAAAAATCTTGATGAAATCCCGGACTAATCGCTCAAATCCTTCCGGAATGTCGTCCTTCAGTCCGCCGTAGCGGAATGCTGTGGTAAGCAGGCGGCCGCCAGTTACCATTTCAAACATATCCAGGATGAATTCCCTTTCACGGAAAGCGTAAAGGAAGACCGTCATGGCACCGATGTCCAGAGCATGGGTTGCCAGCCACAATAGATGGGAAGACAACCGGCCCAGTTCCGTCATCAGTGTGCGGAAATATTTTGCTTTCCGGGGAACTTCCACCTCTCCAAGTTTTTCCAGTGTCTCAATATATCCAAGGTTGTTGGAAATCGCGGCCACATAATCCAGCCGGTCAGTGAGATTCAACGTCTGAAGATAGGTAAAATTTTCCGCCAGTTTCTCAACCCCACGGTGCAGATAGCCGACTTCCGGGCTTACATCCACAATACTCTCACCATCCAGCTTCAACTTTAACCGGAGGACACCATGGGTACTCGGGTGCTGTGGCCCCATGTTCAGTTCAATAACTTCTGATTTAAACATCACGCATCCTCTCTGACTTTTCTGACCAACCTGGCGGTGTAGGCCGCATTACCATCGTTCTTTGAAAGTTCCTTCCTGAGTGGATGGCCGATCCAGTCTTCCGGCAGAAGGATTCTGCGCAACCCTTCTCTGCCTGAAAACACGATGCCCATCAGATCAAAGGCCTCCCGCTCGTGGAAATCAGCGGTTGCCCATATATGCATCACGGATGGGACCGCCTCGCCGTCTTCGAGAAAAACCTTTACTCGAAGCCGGTGATTGCCAGCCACTGAATACAGATGGTAGGACAGCGCAAAACGTTTTTGAGCACCTTCATATTTTGAATAGTCTACTGAAGAAATATCTGAAAGATAGTCATATCCATTTTCATGAATCAATGCCATGGTCTCCGGGAAGGCGGCCCCATTTTCCAGAACAATTGTGAATTCACCGGATGCCACATGATTTCCCGTTGCCTTGTCTCCCAGGGCGTCCAGCAATTTTTTCTGCCAGTCTTCAGAAGCAGGAGTATGCTCCTGTTCGACAATGGTCGGTTTCGGTGGTCCCGCAGGTTTTGGTTTTGCTTCAGCAGGATTCTCCGCCTTTGAAGCCGCAGGTGTTTTCTCCGGTTCTGTTTTCTCCGGCTCTGTTTTTTTCATTCCCTCTTTCAGAGAGGCCACCTGTTCTTCCGGTGTTTTTGTTTTTTTCTCTTCTGTCATTTCACCGGCCCTCCACGAGATATTTGTCCCGCAGGCTGGACTTCTGAATTTTATCCTGGAGTCTCATGAACCCGTACAGCAGAGATTCCGGACGGGGCGGACATCCCGGGATGTACACATCCACCGGAACGATCTGATCCACACCCTGCAATGTTGAGTACGAATCGAACAAACCGCCTGAATTGGCGCAGGCCCCCATGGAAATCACCCATTTGGGTTCCGGCATCTGATCGTATATTTTGCGCAGTACCGGGGCCATCTTCAGGGTGACGGTACCAGCCACAATCATCAGATCCGACTGCCTCGGTGAAGCCCGGAAAATGCCGGCACCAAACCGGTCAATGTCAAACCTCGCCGCACCCGCTGCCATCATTTCAATGGCGCAGCAGGCCAACCCGAAGGTAACAGGCCAGAGCGAGGATTTTCGTGCCCAGTTGAACACATACTCCAAACGGGTGGTAATCAAAAACTTGTCAACTGCTTCCTGTGTTACTCCCACTCCAATGCCCCCTTTTTCCACGCGTACACGTATCCAAAGATCAGGATGATCAGGAAAATTGCCATCTCAACGAACCCGAAAAGTCCCAGGGTACGATACTTCACCGCCCAAGGGTACAGGAACACAGTCTCCACGTCGAAAATCAGAAAGATTACCGCTACCACATAGTAGCGCACGTGAAAAGTCCGTTCAGGTTCATTATCCACTTCAATTCCGCACTCATAAGGTGAAAGCTTCGACTTATTGTATTTCGCCGGACGGAAGAACCTGGCTATTGCCAGTGTGACCAACGGAAACAAAATCGCAATCACCAGAAAGATAAGCAGGGGGATATACTGTGCGTGAGACAAGGCATGCCCTCCTTATTAAGATATACAACCTTTCCAATTTTCGCATAAGTGCCGTCGTGAATCAATTGCAATCTGGGCAGGTCATGCCCACTGGATATAACCGCAGGATAGCTGTGCCGGTGCATGGTATAATTACTTCTATCATAATCTGAAGACGGAGGATTTCATGGTCAGGATTTTTCTGGTTGTCGGACTGGCAGCCGCGTTAGTATTGGGATTGACGGCATTTTATTTAAGTGTTCAAAGAGAAAATATTAAGGCCGCAATCTCAGATTCGAATCAGCAGACGGCAACTGTCCAGAGGGATGACCGATTGGTGGTGGTCTGGACATCCGGGGATCCTGAAGTCGCTCTGGATATGGTACTGATGTACACCTACAACGCCAAGAAACAGGGTTGGTGGAAGGATGTAACACTGGTCGTGTGGGGCCCATCCCAGCGCCTGGTTGTGGAAAACGAAGAAATCAAAGCCTACATAAAGAAAATAAAGGCAGCGGGAATTACTGTGGAGGCATGTAAAGCATGCGCGGATGAACTGAAAGTTACTGACGGACTGACAGCCTGCAGTGTGGACGTAAAATATATGGGAACACCGCTTACCCGTTACATCAAGAACGCCCACGTTGTGACCTTTTGATCTTGCACCTGCTTAAAATGAACGCGCATTGGTGCTGGTAACACTGATGACCTTATTCGGCTTTTGTGGTGAATGTCTGAAATGACCAAAGGAGACATTTTGTGAGTATTCTGGCTTCCTACGGACACCAACTGACAGGCATGATCGGTGTTGCGCTGATTATCGGAAGCTATCTTGCCCTCACCACAGACCGGATGAGATCTGACGGGCTCTGGTATCCTCTCCTGAACGGATCCGGGGCTCTTCTGATTCTGTTTTCCCTCTCCGTAGACTTCAACCTGTCGGCAGCGGTTGTGGAGTTGTTCTGGGTTTTAATCAGCGCGCTGGGTGTGTGGCGTTGGCACAAACGACGCACTGCCACGAATGTACACCTTTCAGATGCCGACAGTAAGAAGAAGTAAATTTGAATTTAATAAGAGAAACCGAATTGCCCCGCCGCTGACCTTCCCGGTGATTTCCTGTGCAGATATGGTAAACTGGATGCAGTTACAAGATCAAGATTTCGGAGGGTTTTCATGGAGAACAAATGGGCTGTCGTAACCGGCGCGTCGTCGGGAATTGGAAAGGAATTTTCCTATCAACTGGGGCAAAAGGGCTACAATGTGGTATTGGTGGCACGAAGCCGCGACAAACTGGAGGCCATTGCTGCGGATATTCAAAAGCAGTTTGCACGGGAAACCCGGGTCATTCCACTGGACCTGACCCACAGGGATTTTGTCAGGGAACTTGCGGATCGAACTGCGGATCTGACCGTGACAATGGTAATTAACAACGCAGGATTTGGCACATCCGGACCTTTTCTTGAAATTGAGGACAGCCGGGAAATTGAAATGATTAATTTGAATTGCAGCGCCGTTACGCAAGTCGCCCGGCTCTTCCTGAAAAAAATGGTGAAAAATGGGGAAGGGGACATGATTATTGTGGCGTCTACCGCCTCGGCCCAACCCTGTCCGTGGTTCGCGACCTACGCCGCCACAAAGGCATTTGACCGCTTTCTCGCTGAGGCCCTGTGGTACGAAATGAAACCGAAAGGAGTCAATGTATTGGCACTGAATCCGCCGGGAACCGCCACCAACTTTTTTGCGGAAGCCGGTCTGGCAAACGAGCAGGGACTGGCTACGGTGGAACAGGTTGTTCAGACAGCCTTCAAGGCACTGGGGAAAAAACCGTCCGTCATTGTGGGTGTCAGCAATCGTCTCCTCGCTTTTGCGGGACGGTTTGCTCCGGAAAAACTCCTGGTCAACATTGCCGCCCGCATCATGAAAAAGATGATCGGTACTTGATGATGTACCTGCTTTCCAGTCAGAGAAAGGCACGAGTATGGTCATGGTTCCATCAGAAACCGCAAATTCAACCAATATTGGACGGAGTCGATAACCAAAACCATACTGATTCCGTACAAAGATAAACACGGTAATTATTGTTTCCGTAAAAATCCGCATTGCGAAAGAGGTTTTATGACTCAAAACAACCTGTCTGAACAAAGCTCCGGTATCGGTAGAAAAATTGTCATGTTCCCACTGGTACGTATCATCATCTCCCTGTTTTTTGTGGTTCTCGTCATTACATTGATCAATGCTATTTTCAAACCGCTGGGCCACATGCTCTTCCCCGGCGAAAAACTTCCCATCGCCTGGGTCAGTATTATGATGGTCTTTTCCGCTGTTGTTGTGACGTTAATCTATCTGGCCTATGTCCGGATTGTGGAACGTCGGCCCGTAACTGAGTTGGCATTGAAATACGCACCATCTGAAGTGCGAATCGGTTATGTTATTGGTGCCGCCCTGATGACCGTCAGCATCGGCATCCTCTGGTTGCTGGGTCAATATCACGTAACGGGTTTCAATAGCGCCACCGTCCTGATTGTGCCCTTTTTTGCTACGATATTCACCGCTTTCTTTGAGGAAATTGTATTCCGCGGTATCATTTTCAGAATCATTCATGAGAGCCTGGGAAGTTGGATCGCAGTGATCATTTCAGCATTGATCTTCGGATTCGCCCATGGAGCGAACCCCAATGCCTCCCTGTACAGCAGCGTGGCCATCGCCCTGGAAGCGGGTGTCCTGCTCAGTGCAGTCTATCTATACACCAACCGGCTATGGATGGTTATTGGTATGCATATTTCATGGAATTTTTTTCAGGGTGCGGTGCTGGGTGTCAACGTTTCCGGTACCACCGCCAAGGGACTTCTGAAGGCAAAGCTGGAAGGCCCAATACTTCTCACAGGAGGGCCATTCGGAGCAGAAGCGTCCATCATAACCATCATCATCTGCCTGATTGTCGGCATCGTATTTCTCTTCCTCGCACACAGGAAAGGCAATTTCCAAACGCCCTTCTGGTGCAGGAAAAATGAGAGCACTGAATCCGCCGAGCCGAAATTCCCGGTTGATAAGGAAGGACAAGCGGAATTGCCAACGTCAGAAGTAAACGATTAGTGCACAGGATAATGTTCTGTTGTTCACTGTGTGGGGGCCGACTGGGATTTCAGAATACGGTAATGTTTCAACAAAAGAAAACCACCCCACAAAATCGCCGTTACCATAATAAGTGAACCGATCACCCAGAATATCCTTGCCAGAAAATGGTCATACTTCAGAAGCCCGGTTTCGGTCAGAATATACTGCCAGTCATGGAAACCGTAAGGAGCCGTTCTGCCGGTGTTGCCCCCCACCAGGGGCATTACGAGGCGTCGGGCATCGTTAACGTAAGGTGCCAGATCAATGAAATTCTCTCCAAACCACCAGAATGTCACCGCACCACCGAAAGGGTCCCGGGTCTTGATCAGCAAAACGAGACAACAGATCAACGGCACAAGGAGTTGCCCCAGAGAACCCCCCATTGACGTGATCAGTCTTCCAAAAGGCCTGAAAAAAACATGACCTGCTTCATGAAATGGAAGATTGATCAGATGAAGAAAAGAACTATTCACAGTATTGGATTGGATGGGTGCAACGATCAATCGAAGCCCCCAAAGGATGACAATGACCAGGATCAGCCCGCGGCTGATCAGGTACAGCATGCCCCTGTCAGGGTTGACGTGAAACAGGAGCTCCCGCATCTTCTTCCAGGAGAAGAAATTGCCGGAACCACCGGACGAGTGTCTGGCAGGGCGTCTGATACGTCCTGGAGAGGGTCGGAATTTCTCAAATATCAAGCCACAGCGGACGCATTCACCGTGGATAGCATCCTGTTCAAAACCGCATTTCGGGCATGTCTGCTGATTCTGTTCCGAATCCTGGATGTCCAGATCAAATTCCTTGTTCATCCTGTCATCACCTTGCTTCCTGTTGGACCCAGCTTACGATGAGGCCAATCTTTCTGTCAAGGACTTGTTTATTACGTTCACCTTCATGCACTTCCATATTCACTGCCACGTTCTATGCATGCTCTTTCAGGAAAAGAAGGAGGACCTTCCTTGTGTAGCTGTAGGCATCAGGAGCTTTACTGGCCCGGGGACCGGCCATGTTTAGAACAGAAATTGCCTTCTGTGCCACAAAACCTTTGATCATCTCTACAGCTCGCTCAACTGGAATGATGTCGGCATCAATGAGAACATAGGGTCTCTTTTCCCGGATACAAAAAAGAAGTGTCTGCTCCGTTCCTCCGGAAGGTGCTCCAAAATATATAATTACCGTGCCGTCACTGTCGAGGACATTTTGTTTCGTGCGCGCTTTATATCCACTCCGATCCAACTCCCGAAGCGGATATTTTTCAGGAATAATCCCGTCTTCCGCAATCCGTCCTTTCGGGCACCAGCCACCCGCAGAAACACCGCATTCAAGTGCAGCATCCAGTGCGGCGCGATCCACGCCGGTTTGTCCCCCCGACACAATCTTCATCGTCTCCTCCGGTTGACGGAAGGGAGTAGGAGTTGGGAACAGGAAGCAGAAGAATCAGAGAATTGGTCATTGCCGTCTTTTCTGAACCCTTCACCAATCACCTATCGCTTCTCTTTCCCAGCTGTCCACTATCTACTAAGGTCCTGCTGCCATCACCCATCTGTGACTACTCTTCTCTATTTAGCATGGTAAGCAAGTTTGTCCGTCTGGCATCGTCAGGATTGTCACAGTAGTCCTGTAACGCTTGGGTAATTTTTTGTTTTCTGCCAAAACTCATGTCAACTACATGCATGAACTCAAGCAAGACAGGGGCGAGATCCTGGAATTCTTTTCCAGGATCTTGGTGAATTGTATCATCACGTCCGATTCCACCAAGCAAGTTTTCCATCCGTTTTATAAGGGAGCGGAAAAATCTTTCCAGTCTAATCCGGAGAATTGAATAGAATGCAACGACAATCACAACAATTATGGTCGTCATAATCAAAGCAAAACGCATCGCATGTTGATACACCAGCTCACTGGGATTGTGAATTGAAATGTGGCTCTTATACATGGCCGTCTCAACAGCAGGCCGGAGATATCCGAAATAGAACAGACTATTCCCCACTGTGATCAGCACGGCAACAACGAGAAACAGAACAATGAATCGACGCTGAAACAGTCTGTCAATGTAATAGATGTGTCTTCTGTTCTTGGTCATTTCTTCTCCCTACAAGTCATGACAGGACAAACACATACGGCTGCCTCTATTGTCCATCACGAGTAATCCTTTCAATTTTGAATAGTGGTCATGACAGGTTACACACTCAATTTTGCCGTCCACCAGACGTAGCTCTTTGGGCAGAGAAGCTTCAGGATGATATCGTCGCCGGTCCTTTCGATAGGTTTCAGCATAATAAATACCAATGGGGTGACTGAGTCCAATACCCCCCGCGTGCTCCCATGATGCTCCCCCGGTTTCGACAATTCCCGAAATAGTCCCATCATGACATGCCAGACAATCCCGCGAACTTCGATCCAGCGCTTCGAGCAACTCCGGAGAAATATGGCTGGTATGTGCTATTCCCACGGATGTCCCATGGGAACTTCCCCCACTGCCGAAACCATCAGCCTTATGACATTGAAAACAAAATCGTTTCCCCGCCTGAGGAAAACGGAGTAGATACGGATATGATGCTGCGTCAATCTTCTGTTGATTGTTTGCCCCCATCGACTCATGCGCGTAATGACACGTAGTGCACATCATCTTGCCACTGAATAATGGGAATTGAGTTGAAAGTGTTCGCTTCACTCTGAAATCTGATGGATGAGACCGGGTTTTTTCGTCCTGATGGCAGCGCAGGCAGAGGATGTCCACGTCCCGAACCAAAACGGTTGGATCCCCCATACCCAGGTGGCACGTCTCACATTGGTTTTCAAACTGATGGCTCTGTTTCCGCTCAGCCGTAGCAACAAGCACCAGGGACCCTACCGACAGCGTAAGAAGAATTGCCCAGATCAGAACATTTCTACTGTGCATTTTCCGTCTCCATTGTCTCAAGCAGCTCTCTCAATTTCCGGATGTGCAGGGCTCGTTGTGTCTCCTCTTGCGGTATCTCAGTTCCCAGTAATTTCAGAATAACTTCCTCGTTCATCCTCCGTTTTTGATCACTGTCAATCACGGATTTCAGCATATGAGCAAGTGGCTTGAGAAAGTCATCCGTACGAAAACCGATTCTCTTCACCGGATTCCCAGCCACGTAGTCACCCAGTATTACTTTGAATCGAAACATGGGACCTGAAATCTTATGACTGTACCGCAGAGCTGCTACATAGATAATTATTACAGAAGCGGTTAGCTGCAATAGAATCGCCAGAGCGCTGATTGCGTCCAAATTGGCATACAAGCTCCTGATGGTAAAAAAAGCTTCGGCAAATCCGGTTCCCATCTCTCTATTGAAAAAAACTGCAATCAATCCGACCCCAGCCAGTGAAGTAATAAGCACCGTTAGGGTGATAATCGCAATAAACCGAATCTCTCTGCCAAATGGAATCAAACCCCGGGTTTTCATTTTTTCCGCCTGCATTGCTTCCATAGTACTCGATAAGCCTGACGCCAGGCAGCTGAGGCCCCTTCCATATCATTCTTTTTTTCCATCTCCCGGGCGGCGATTCTTATGACCATGAAAAAATCAGGTTCAAAATGAAAATCATGTTTCAGCCCATCCATATCCGATGCTCCTCCGGAAAGGAGATATCGGGAAAGGTGAAGCCCGAATTTGAACCTTGGATTGTGCTCTCCTTCATTTAACTTTTCGAAAACCGGAACAGCTTTATCATACTGTTCAGACAGAATGTACGCATATCCCAATCCCAATGCAGCTTTCTTATTGGCTGCGTCAATTCGAAGGATCTCGTTGTAAATACTTGCTGCCAGTTCAAAATTTCCCGCAGCTACCATCTGAAACGCCTGAGTCATCTTTCGAAGGAGCTTCTGATCTTTTCGCCGTGATTCAACTTCTCCGTATGGGTTTGCCGGCACTTTTCCGGCTTCCAGAGCTTTCAGGTTTGATTCAATAAACAGGCCGAAATCCGGCCGCACACCGGTCATCACACTATTTAGAACATGGTCAGCGCGGACATACAGAGCGGTTGGCATCACAATGATGCCAACCGCACCATACAACTCCCGGTTGGCGTCCCGAACGAAAGATTCCCCCGAAGCGTCCCTGGACAAAGCCGCACTTTCTTTTCCGCCGGGTATTGTATCCACAACCGTCAGTTTAATGTTCTTGTGTTTTTTCAATTTCAGGGTCATTTCATTCAAGAATTTTCTAGAGTCTGAACTGTCGGATCGAATGAACAGGATGACCCTGTTCCCTTCCGTTCTTAAAGGCTGCATTGTTTTCGTATCCGGCAGCGTATCCCCTGGCTTCAGGTTTCGGACACTGAATGCTTCAATTGGAAGAGAAAACACAAACAGCATCAAAATCAGAACCCGCGCCGCACTCTTGCCCTTCATTTTCCAGCCGCCGATTTTCCATTGTCATATGAATCCGGGTTTACCCGATCATATGAATACGGTTTGTGGCAACCGGGACTGCAACTGCCACCGGTTTTCGTCTGGTTGAATTCTATGGGAATATCCCATTTACCGAAGGGTGTCTCCTTACGAATGTGTCTTGGGAGACTACTGGCGTGTACCATATGACATGCGCGGCATGTCCGGCCCTTTTTGCGATTGATGTGAAAATAATGGAGATTCTCTTTTCCGTTTCGGAAATTGGTTTGAACTGTTGTCTCGGCTTTTTCCACGAGGGAGGCTTCATGACATTCAAAACACAGCGCATACTTTGGTTCGGCAAATTCTGTATAGAACTTTTCAGGATATGCGGCAATAAGGAGCTTATAGTAGTCGGAACCATGGGGATTGTGGCAACCGGAACAATTGCCGTCCTTAACAGGCCCGTGCTGGTTCGGGTTTTCCCGAAGAATCTTCGCAATATTGTGGTCCTTCCCGTCCGTGCCGATAATCGGCTTATCGTGACAGGATAAACACAACTTCATTTGCTCCTTCTTCAAGTTGCTGTCATAGGGTGACCCGTGAGCGTCATGACAATTGAGGCACTTCCCTTTGGATTCCAGTGCGGCGTGTTTGGCCTTCGCCCTGGTTGCGATGTCGGTTATGCTCTTATGACAGGCAGCACAGAGTCCCTGTCCCGGTTGTTTCAGTTGATACTCATACGCGGAAGCATGGGGATTGTGACAGCCTGTGCAGCCTGCTTTAAGTGCACTGTGCTGGTGCATCCCTTTTTCTGAAAAATTCTTATCCGTATGGCAATTGATACATAATTCTTTAGCTGGTGCGACCAGCAGATAAGCATTATTGGAGGAATGCGCCTCATGGCAAATGGCACAGTTTCCAGACACATTGGGACCATGAATATGTTTACCTGTCTTTTCCGCCTTATCGTGACACTGAAAACATAGTGTGTCCACCCGCTTGGTACGCACCATCGCCCTGGAGTTTCCGCCATGGGGATTGTGACAATACAGGCAGTTCTCCATTTCCAGAGCATCGTGCAGATATTTGCCGCCCGTCTTGTCGTCATGACACGCATAGCACGCATCCTTGACACTTCCTTCAGGTTTGGCAAATTTATGCTTGCCGATCTGCTCATGACAGGTTGTGCAATCGTCCTCAACCGGTGAGTGCAGCATTTTGAATTTTTTGAATTCACCATGGCACTTGTCAGTCATACAATCGTTTGCTGATACCGGCACGACAACGCACAGGAGCACTACTGCAATCGCTCCAATCAGGGCAAGCCTATTCTTCATACTGACCTCCATCAGGGTTTGTATTGTGAACCATTATGGTCATGACCGTGGCAGGACATATAGCAGCTCCGTCTGCCTGCAAACTGCGGTTCATAAACTAGCTTTAACAGTCCATTGGCATTTGGCGAAACCACATTCAAGTCAAAATTAATTAATCCCATGTGGTCTCCGTCGTCCGCAGTTCCTGCCGGCACACCATGGGGATCATGACAATCCGAACAGGCACAGCGATCATTAAGAACATGTTTCTTGTGAAGCATGACAAAATTGCCCCGGTTATAAATCAATTGGGTCGCATTGTGGCACTTGAAGCACAGGGCATAGACATCGGGCGCGTATGCGGTCCCGTCAGCCATCTCGTAGCGGCGTTCCAGAATGAATTCATAGGATGAGCCGTGGGGACCGTTGGGACCTGATCCACCTGCGTTGATAGACATGTCGCTGTTATGACAGTCTGTACAGTAGATGATTGAACTTGTCGTATATTCAGGAAGGAGGGAAGGAACACTACTGGCCTGCCCCTGTGCCGCAATCGGATGATAACTCTGGTTTGAAGGATTAATGGCCACCCGAATATTGCTTGTATCAATAGCCCGATTGGCAAAAGGAATAATATTGAAATTCGCATTGCTGCCATGACATTTAATACACACTTCATATTGATTCGTGGCCTGGGCAAGGGAGTTCCCGGATAAATCGGCCCCGGATACGTTCCGCAGGTCTCCGTCCACCAGTGGCGGCACACCGGCATCATTGTTGACCGCATGGGGATTGTGGCAATCGACACATTCCACATGTTTCGCCATGGTAACAACATCCTCTGTCGGGTCATGAATTCCGTTGTAGGACTCGGTAAAATGTCCGGACAGTTTGGACAGGTCAGAATAAATGTCATTGTTGCCCACGTTTCCGTTGTGGCATACCTTACAGACGTTGTCCTCACCACTTTGTGTCAACAAACGTTCGTTCGTTCCCGCATTGTGGGGCACGTGGCAATTTCCACAAGAATTATCCGCAACGTTTGTGTAGGTGGTGACTGGCCAGGGATCTGTTCCGCCGCCGTTCCATGTTGCCAGCGAAGTATCATGAGCACTCGTGTCATATAAGCTCTTATGATGACAGGTCTTGCAAACGGCACTTCCGATGTTACTCTTCACAAGAAAACCACTGTACAGATCGTTGTGAGGGTCATGACAGCTTGTACACTGCAATTTGCCACTTGCGGCATCGTAGGCAACGGGATCACCCGGGGCCGGATTCACCAGCTCCGGCGAGCTCTGTGGGACAAAGGAAACAGGATGGTCATTTGACAGATCCGACCCCAGATCACTGCTTCCGGTCAGCAAACCTCCTGAGGTATTTTCCATTGTAAATGTCACGTCCGGATTTCTGATACTCCCGATCGCTATCGTCCCGTCATGACAGCTCAAGCAGAGTTTGGATGCCCCGTCGGGCTGTCCCGGAGCAGAAACTAAAGTGGAACTGCTGTAGGTCGTATAAACCATCGGCCCCACATTCTTGTTCCACAAGGGTGCCAATGGTGCTGCAGAGTGAGGTGTATGACAGAAAACACAAATTGCCGTTGTCTCCGTTGTTTTTACACTTCCGGGCCCGGACGCAGACAGGTTGTGTTTCGTCTGTGCGACATTGCCTACAACCGATGAGCCACACGCCAACAGCATGACCGCTACAGAGAAAACACACTTTCTCATTTCCCTATCCCCTTTATTTCAAACTGTTGTAACCGATGATTGTAGGTATCTGCGACAAAAACCTCGAAGTCTGATCCGAAAGAAATACCCGACGGCATCCAGAACTGTCCCTGTCCACTTCCCCGCTGTCCCACAACGTAAAGAAAATTTCCTTCAGAACCAAATACCTGCACATTGTCAAAAGAGACGTCTGAGACAAATACATGTCCCAAGTTGTTTACAGCAATGGCCTTGGGTTTAGAAAAATTTCCGCTTCCGGTTCCATTATGCCCAAATGCCAAAATAAACCTCCCCGATGCATCAAACACCTGCACTCTGAAATTGAGCGCATCCAGCACGTACAGATGATTTTTTGCTGCTGCCACATCAATGGGGAAATTAAAGTCTCCAGGGCCATTCCCTCTCTGCCCGAAAGAGAGTATCTGTTTTCCGGAAGCGTCAAAACACCTCACAAGATGGTTGGCCGCATCGGTACAATACAAACGATTCTTCAGCCATGCCATCCCGCAGAGACGTGAACCCGGTACGGACACAAACAGTTTTCCACCTTTCAGAGAAGAATCAAACTTCACAATTCCCATCCGAGCCGAGTCGGCCACATAGATATTCTCTTTCTCATCCAGACAGAGCCCAACCGGTGAATTCAACGTCACCTTGCCAATCTTTTTCACAGCCCGAATAATAGCGCCCTCTCCATCCATCAACAGGACAGAACCGTTCTCAACATCTGTCATCACGATGTTTCCATTCTTCATTACAACGACTGAAAACGGCGTTGGGTGGACATCCTGTTTGCCAAAAAACAGACTACGCAACCGACTGGAAAAAGTTACCTTCTTGTGCGGTGTTATTGTCTTTACAAAAACAACAGATTGCCCCAGGGCAGGCAAAATAAAAAAAACCATCAATATAAATAGCAGAAAGTTCCTCTTCATTTAGAATCGTCTCCTTATGCTCAGAATATAGTACGAATGACGCCTGCGGGCCACGTCCGTGTCATCGAGGATATATTCGTAAGAGCCCGTCAGGAGCATCTGCCGGACCTGGCACTGAAAACGGGCAAATATGCTGGTTCGGCTACGCTCGTAATTGTCACTGTTGTATTTGAGTTTTCTATAATTGATATCTCCGCTCATCCCGGACAGCAACACCCAGGAAAAAGTCAGATATTGGCTTTCCATTTCATTGAAATTGTTTTGAAATTGAAAATCAGTCTTATTGCTGGCCAAGGTATATACTAAACGAAAGCGTCTGTGAAAAGTAATTTGCGAGGCACCCTGCCAGCTGCGGGTTTCATAGTTTGATCGTGTACCGTCATATTCCTCTGTTGAGTATTGCCATGAGAAGTATTTTGAATCCAGACCCGCCATCTTTTGACGTGCCGTATACTCCTCGAAGGGAGAAATTAGAAATGCTGAACTGACCCGGTTTCCGCTTCCCCGTACCCGATACCCGATGTGAAAAAATTTCAGAAAACGCACCTGAAAACTATCCTGATATTCATGGATTGAAAGTGTATAGTCCGGTTGAGACTGAAAAAGATAGCTGATTAGAACATCACTTCCTGCCGGGATGTTTCCGCCTGGAATTCTCGTAACATACACCGCTTGTTCAGCCACGAGAATCTGATAGTCCACCCCCTCCAGATAGAATTCTGACATCTGCGGATTGGTCAATACTATTGAACCCGGATCTATCCCATTGATTGTCAGAACGACTGAGTTACTGAAGTCAAATGACACTTGCACCGAACCATTACTCGTCTGGTTGTTTGAATGATTTGCCAGAACTTCATATTGTTGGGAAAGTGATATATTTAACCTGCCGGTCGGAATTGATTTCTGATAGGCAGTCTGCAGGCGCTGCGTCGTTCGGTTTAATGACGTACTGTCGCCCTCGTCGCTCCTTGCTGAAAGAGAGACTTCAGACTCCAGACTCTCAAAGAGAGAGTGACTCAGGCTCGCTGCAGCAAACACCTGTTCCAACTTATTTCCAAACACCTGCGTTCTGGAAAAACTCAGCATACCGTTCGCCCTCAATCCTTTCGGTAACTCATGCGCAATCGAATTGGACAAAGAAACAGTCCTCAGATCGCTTGCCCCGGACATTTTGTCATAACGGAAAATGCCATTATAGCGCGTCGGTCGGGTGGTCTTGAAATTCGACTCAAAGATTCCCTGAAACTGGGTGCTCTGATAATCTACTCCATAGACTGACTCACTGTAATCCTTGAACCGAAAATTAAGCATACCCCGATGACCATCCTTTTCATACAATGTTGTTTTCATCGTTACATTGTCCGTACTCTCATTCCGATCCTCAGACGTCAGTGAGGAGTAGCGATTCTTTGTTCGATTGGCATCTATCACAACCGGAATCCCTCCCAGTTTGGAGTACACTGTTGCACCGTGTTTTTTCACCAGGTTGTAGTATCGGCCAAGAAATGCGCGGCCGGAAGTTGTATTGGCCTGGTAAAAGTACAGATCTCCATGAAGTGGTTTTTTTTCCAGAAATTTGAGACGAATGTCGTATGCATTGTCTGTTTCATTGAATATAGAGGTCTCTTCAAATTCGTGGATATCACTCTGGTTATTAATCAGCGAAACATCGATGGTGAAATTCAGCAGATTTGGATGATAGGTATATCCTTTCAGGTTCAATTCCAGACCGTATCGAAAGAAATTCTCCGAATAATCACGTACCATTCTCTCCTGATCCTGTTCAGTATCAGATGTTCCTTCCCATCCCATGATCACTGCACCATTTACCCGCGTCAAAGCCAGAGACCGGATTTCCTGAGCCGACGCAACGCCGGGGCGAAACATCATCATAAAAAAAATGCCCTGGAAGATATACAGAGTCAGACACTTCTTTGTCTTCATCGCAGGAACATGGGGTCCTCACCGACATGAGGCAGATGGCACTTCAGGCAATCTGTGACCCCATCGGTATGTTCTCTGGCCGGAAAGCATTCTTTTTCATGGCACTGCAGACACAGAGCTGGAGTTGATTTCGAAAGCAGATACGACAACTTTGAATTGTGGGGAAGGTGGCACATCAGACATGCCCCACCGGCCACTGGCCCATGCACATACTGTCCCTGAAATTTATTTCTGGAATGACAATTGAAACACAGCTTGGCTTTGCTGGCGGTCAACATATTTCTGGATGTTTTGTCGTGGCAACTTGCACACTTACGCTTTACATAGGGGGGATGTTGAGATTTGTAAACTTCTTTATCTGCCTCGCCTTTTGCCAATTGTGCTCTGCGACGCATTTCTCCCACCTCGGCGGCAATTGTCTTCTCTGTCTCGGTGGAATTATCACTCAACTTGCTCTCACCGGCGGAATTGGGTACGCCATCGAAAAAAAATGACAGCACCCGGTACTTCTTCTCCGGCGTACAGGCGCATAACAGCACTATTCCTGTCAGAACAAGAATGCTCCTACTTTTTGTAAGAACCGAATGCATATACATTAACTTTATTTCTGCCAAATTCCGAGTTCACGAGAAGCAGGTATTCTGCCGTAAAGCCCGGGGCCAGCTTTCTTCTAAAAAATTCTGGAATATCATAACTCACACTGATACCTGCCGGCAGGTTAATCATCCCTTCTCCATTTCCCGGAGAAAGAAAAAAGAGTAAAAGCTGATGCTTTTTATTAAAGACCTGAACGTTCTCAAATGCTGCATCGGCAACATAAATACGTCCCTCATGGTCCACCGCAATTCCTTTGGGACGGGAAAACATTCCCGGTTTATCACCAACTTGTCCGAACCGGCTCAGCGGTTCACCAGCCAGACTGAAAATCTGAACGCGGAAGTTTGTGGTGTCCGATACATACAACTTGTTTCCCTCAATTGCAATATTTGTGGGATGGAACAGGTCCCCTTCTCCACTTCCGGGCTTCCCGATATCGTAGAGGGTCTGACCACTCTTCAAATCAACCACATGAACCTGGTGCTTTCGGACATCACAAACAAACAGATGCTCCTCTGCCACTGCCAACCCAACCGGCCCTTCAAACTGCCCTGTACTTCCATATGCCCGAACAAATTTACCGTTCTGATCATAGACCATAACCTGTTTGCGACCGATATCCGCAACATAAACAAGACCACTTCCCGGATCCACTGCCACGTTAACCGGCCGGGTGAGGTTTCCGGGTTCACTCAACCCCCAGGTAGTGAAACTCCGTTTGTCAAAGTCAATGACACGCAATCCGCCCCGAATATCACAGACGTACAGCCGGTTTCCAAACAACGCACTGCCATAGGCCTTGTTGATCGGCGTGGGCTTATCCTCATCCGACCCGACAACAAACTTGAACAGCTTACCGGAAGCTTCCTTAACATCCTTTGAAGAAGAAATGCTTGCCAGAAACTGATACCTCGGTTGATTAGGTTGAGGAGGATAGAAAATAAATTGATTCTCCTGTGCTTTCAATTTCACATCTTTTTCAGGCGACCGCACACACCCCATCATCAGAATCAATGTCATCACGATTAGAACAACTGCAACTGCGCCTTCTTTTCTCACCTGTCCCCTCCCCTTCAAAAAAGCCCCCCGGGAACGGGGGGCTTTATTGGTCTAAAAACTCAACATTCTTTATAAATCAACAGGCTCTTACTTGTCGTGGCAGGTGAGACACAATGCACTGCCAGCGTTTGATTTCACCAGCAATTTGCCAAAACCGGGAGTATTGTGCACGTCATGGCAGGAGGAGCATTCCATCTTGCCACCATACAGCATATCGGCAGCGATTGTAGTGCCGCCAGTTATGCCACTGGCACCTGTTGCCGGGTCTACCAGTTCACCATCGGTTGTTGCCAACGCAGTGTCATAGGTGAAAGAAACAGGATGGTCATTGGCCAGGCTCGTACCCAACAGAGCAGTACCAGTGACAAAGTTTGTACCCGTCGTCGCGGTGCCAAAGGCCTCCAGACCCACCGTTCCATCATGACAGGAGAGGCAGAGCAGGGACACTCCGGTAGGCTGGCCCAGATCCGTCGCATCCAGGGTCCCGTTGGCATTACTGTAAAGAGTAAATGTAGTTGTTGTTACTTCATGGTTCCACAGGGGTTCATAACCTGCCTTAGCGTTATGAGGTGTATGACAGGCAATACATATCTGCCCCCCAGACCAGGACTCCCCACTGAAGTCATGGGCACTCCCAACAATCGTTCCCTGGGCCATTACAGCACCAGTCATCAACAATCCTAAACAAATTACAAATAGTTTTTTCACTCACGTACCTCCAAAGAGAATATTAAGTTCGATGAATCTCTTAGAGATTCCTTTTCAAATTATTAATTCGGCTGAATCTCCCGCGCACACCGTATGAACCCAAATGAAATCTATCACAATATAGATATACACCTACCCGCGTATTTTGTCAACAACTATTTTAGTATTCAGATTCCAGAAACCCGCTAATTCGCCCACCATCAACGCAAGGGACATAATATATATAAAAACTTATATTACAATCGTTTCGACACTATTTGTGTATACGTTTTTGAGCTCACACTTTCAGCAACATAACACGTAATCTACAACTAAATGCGTAGACTATTGCCGTGTTTATTCGTGACCTTTTTCACATTATATAAATTTTAAAACCTCCAGGAAGCGCTAAAACTCAGTTGTTTCAATATTCAACTTCGAAGCTTTCCGGAGCAAGAACCATTGTTCTGAAAAAAAGACTAGGCCTTTAGTTGTATATCACCGCCTGAAATATTCAATTTCCTTATCCGCAGAATATTCTGACGACTTCAAATCTGAGCCCGCTTCACAATATTCGTTCAGCAACATGAAACTCGCTTCCAATCGTTCTTTGCAGCAATAAATATGGATGACACAAACACCCTGTGCATACTGAAACGTATATGTTAATTTCTCCTCGTTTTAACGAGCCAATGAGATGTTCTCCATGTCAACACGACCCGGTCCGCATGTTCACACCTGTCATTCCAGTTCAATTCCAACCGGGCAATGATCAGACCCCATTACATCATCCAGAATAAAAGCATCTTTCACCCGGCTTCGCATATTTTCAGACACAAAAAAATAATCAATACGCCACCCCACGTTCCGTTCCCTTGCCCGGGCTCTGAAACTCCACCAGGAATACTTCTCCCCTTCATCGGTAAAGAGCCGCAGGGTGTCCAGATAGCCGTGGGAAACAAGTTTATCCATCCACGCGCGCTCCTCCGGCAAAAATCCAGATGTTTTTTCGTTAGCTTTGGGCCGGGCCAGATCAATTTCCGTATGGGCCGTGTTCACATCTCCACATATTACAATGCTGTAACCTTCTTTTCTCAAGTCATCCGCCACGTTCAGAAATGCATCGTAAAATCGCATCTTGAAATCCAGTCGCTCAGCGGATTGCTGGCCATTGGGGAAATAGATATTGAACAATACAAAATCATCGTAGAAAGCTATAATTGTCCGTCCTTCGGTATCAAATTCCGGAATTCCGAGGCCGAACCGGATTTCCTTTGGTTCCATTTTTGTCAAGAGTCCGACTCCGCTGTACCCCTTTCGTTCCGCCGAGCGCCAGTATTGATGCCAGTCTGTCAACTCCGAAATATCAGGTGGGATCTGCTCCGGCTGGGCCTTTGTTTCCTGAAGGCAGAGAATCTCGGGGTTTGCCTCTTTCACCCAATCTACAAAACCCTTTTTATGAACGGCTCTAATTCCATTTACATTCCACGAAAGCAACCGCATGCTATCCTCCTTTTCGCTTCTGTCTTTCCCGCATTGTAACATTTCCATCATTTATGCAACATTTCCATTTCCCTTCGCGCTACAATACAGGTGGATGAAAACTTAAGGAGGAATTTATGAAATATTTTGCCAGATTCGCCATGGTGCTCATTATCATGGCCCTCACCGTTGCACCTGTGATGGCAAAAAGACCCCGACCCACCGGACTGACACCTGAAATGCTCAACGAGCTCTCCCAATCCATAAAGATGGACAACCACCTGACCTTCGCACGAAACGCCCTTGCAGATACCGATGCTGCCAAATTGACGTTGAATCGGGATCTGATCAACAGCATGGATGATAACTTTTCCCACCGTATCAAGGACATGTCCATCACGAACCAGGAGCGTACGGGACGCTGCTGGATGTTCGCCGGACTGAACATTCTCCGTCCCATTGCCGCGAAAAGGCTGGGAATTAAGGACATTGAGTTTTCGCAAAATTTTCTCTTCTTCTATGACAAACTGGAAAAAGCAAATATGTTTCTGGAAGCGGTCATTAAAACCCGGTCCCTGCCCATGGACAACCGATACATTGAATTTCTGATGAACCACACGGCCCCGGATGGCGGCTACTGGGTCGGGCTGGCTGAACTGGCAAAGAAATACGGTGTAGTTCCAAAGGATGTCATGCCGGAAACGTATGCATCTTCACATTCCGGCACCATCAACCGCACTCTCGATTTAATACTGAAAGAATATGCCCTGAAAATCAGAGCTGAAAAAGACGTGGAAAAGCAAGTTGCATTGAAGGTCCAGGCATTAAAAGATGTCTACCGGATTCTGGCTGTTAATTTTGGAATCCCTCCAAAGAGCTTCCAGTGGCGCTACAAAGACAAGGACAAAAAGCTCACCGCCTATAAAACTTACACCCCTGTCCAGTTTTACAATGAAGCCATCGGGGCACCCCTTGATGACTACATGACATTGGCATCTGTTCCCACAAAAGACTTTGGCCAACTCTACCAGATTGACCTGGACAAATCCGTGTACGACCGACCCAATCTCACCTTCGCCAACGTGGACATTGATGTGTTGAGACAAATGGCACTGAAAAGTGTCCTGTCGGACACGCCGGTATGGTTCGGCTGTGATGTGGGCAAAGAATCTTCCAGCAAGAACGGCATCATGGCTCCGGGCATCTATGACCTATCTTCCCTCTACGGCATAGATTTCAAGCTGAACAGGAAACAGATGTTCGAAACATACAGCGACACACCTACACACGCCATGGTTTTTACCGGAGTGGATATGAATGGTGAACAGCCAACCAAATGGCTCGTGGAAAATTCATGGGGAAAGAAATTCGGTCATGACGGGTTTTATTACATGGCTGACAAATGGTTTGACTACTACATCCAGATCGTTGTGGTGAAAAAGGAATTTGTCCCTAAAGAGGTGCTGAAGATTTTCAAGCAAAAAGCCACTCTGCTGCCGCCATGGGATCCCATGTACAAGGTGTTGACACTGGGGAACTGAGAAGAGCAGACGCGTCACGCATTGGCGTAGGAAATGAGAAAGAAACGGGGGAAGCTTATGCTTCCCCCTTCCATTGTCGCCTTGCGCCCTCTACTCCCACGTCCTGCACAAAATGCTCAATTCCCATCCTACTCATCCGGGGGTTGATTTCCCAAATTCTTCAGATACAATGACCGGGAAGATGTTGCTGGAGGAGGAAAAATGTCCAGATACAAGATTGCCTGGCTGCCGGGCGATGGCGTGGGAAACGATGTCATGGAAGCAGCACGGATCGTGCTGGATGCGTTGAAATTGGATGCCGAATATATTCACGGTGATATCGGCTGGGAGTTCTGGAAAACAGAAGGGAACCCCCTCCCTGACCGTACTATTGAAATGATGAAGCAGACCGATTGCGCACTCTTTGGCGCCATCACATCCAAGCCAAAGGATGAGGCGGCAAAGGAACTGTCCCCAGCCTTGAGGGATAAGGGACTGGTTTATTTCTCTCCCATTGTGCGACTTCGCCAGGAATTTGACCTCTATGTGAATATGAGACCCTGCAAAGCTTTCGCGGGCAATCCTCTGAATTATCGCGATGACATTGATCTGGTTGTTTTTCGGGAAAATACACAAGGGATGTATGCCGGTGTCGAGTTTCACCCGGTGGATGCAGGATTGAAACAGGCCATGGTCGACCGAAATCCAAAAATGAAGCGGTTCATGGATGTGCCGGATGATGAAATTGCCATTTCCACCCGCATCATAACGAAAAAAGGTGCAGAACGTATTATCCGAGCCGCATTTGAATATGCAAAAAGTACGGGGAAAAAGACGGTAACACTTGTTGAAAAGCCAAACGTGCTCAGGGAAACCGGCGGCATGATGACCCGTGTGGCACGTGATGTTGCATCGGATTATCCAGGAATTGAGCTTTGGGAAACCAATATTGACGCCATGTGTATGTGGCTGGTAAAGAACCCGCAGAATTATGGTGTGCTGGTTGCTGAAAACCTGTTTGGTGACATCATTTCCGACTTGTCAGCACAGCTTGTCGGAGGCCTTGGTTTCGCATCTTCTGCCAGCACCGGGGACAATTATGCTGTCTTTGAACCTACCCACGGGTCCGCTCCCAAGTACGCCGGTCGATACAGAGTCAATTCGATGGCCATGCTTCTCTCCGTCAAACTGATGCTGGAATACCTGAAAGAAACCGACAAGGCCACGCGGCTCGAAAAGGCCATATCGGAAGTCATCCGGGAAGAGAAGATTCGCACCTATGATATGGGTGGCTCAAACACCTCACTGGAAGTAGCAGAGGCCGTAGCAGAGAAACTGTAAAGAAAAAGAATCCTCCATTCGTCGTTCTGAGGAAAAAAACTGTATTTGGCGGTCCGGGGGAAACCCCGGGCCTTCTCTTTTCCTGCTTTCTTCAATTTTTCTTCACACAATCCTGGAGAAGATGGTCATAGTTTGAAACAAGCAGTTTCTCTTTTCGTATTCAATTTCAGGGATCTGACAGGAATAGAACCAGAATACTTCTTTCACTTCTGAGATCCACTGATCCTATTCAGAATCCCCCCGAATGAACTCCGGGAGTCATCATGGACCTGAGACCTGGCAAAACTGTTTCATCCAGACTAATCTCCGCTGGACTATTGTGTATGCTCTTCTCCTTATCATCCTTGATCTTCTGCCAGATACGATCAGCGAATCCGGAGTCAAGGAAACTGGCCGGTATATTTGAAGCGTATTACCAGGAGTACCTCCTATTATATCCGCGCCAGGCCACCGAATTCGGCGATCATCGATATGATGATCAGTTTGAAAACGACATCAGTGAAGCGCACAGAGAAAAGGTCCGGACATTCTATACAAAATATCGGGAGCAAATCAGAGGTATTCAAAGGGATCAGTTGACCCGTGAAGATCGGTTCAGTCTGGATGTTTTTCAGGATGTGTTGAAAACTGGAATTGAAGAACTGGGGTTCAGAAACTATCTGATGCCAATCAATCAGATGATCTGTGTGCCCATGGATTTCGCCGAGTGGGGCTCCGGCAGGTCCGCCCAACCTTTCAACACCGTCAAAGACTACGAAAACTTCCTGAAACGGATTGACGGATATCTGACATGGGTTGACACGGCTATTGCAAACATGAGGGAGGGAGTCAAAGAGGGTATTGTCCTGCCGAAACTGATTGCATTTAGAACCGTGCAACGGATGGCTCCGATGGTGGTCACCTCAGCCGAAGAAAGCATTTTTTTTGAGCCCATCCGAACAATGCCGGCATCGTTCTCGACTGATGATAGGAAACGTCTAAAGGATGCATACAAAGACGCCATTCTGAACAGGATTATTCCCAGTTACCGTAAGCTGGTTGATTTCATGGGAAAGGAATATCTACCCAGGTGCAGAGACTCTGTCGGCTGGTCAGGTCTTCCTGGTGGAAAGGCATGGTATGAGCACCTGGTTCGCTTCTACACGACGACGGATATGACTCCCGACAAAATTTTTGAACTGGGAGAGCGGGAAGTGAATCGCATTTTCAAAGAATATCAACGGGCATTGAAGAACCGGCCTCATGAAAGACCGCTCGCGGTTTATCGGTCAAAGAAGAAATTGATCAAGCGGTATACCCAACTGACCCGAAAGATATTGCCTCAACTGAAATCTCACTTTGGCATCGTACCCAAAACGCCTCTGGACATTCGGACAACACTCATTGTAACCCACTACGAACCGGGGTCGGCAGATGGTTCCCGACCCGGAACACTTTATATTCAGGCAAACAATATTGAGAAGTATCCAGCCGTTGTCAGTGAATCCCTCTTTCTCCATGAAGCCTATCCGGGCCATCATTTCCAAATGTCCATTCAACGGGAAAGCACATTGCCCCAGTTCAGACGAATGGCATTCTACACCGCCTACATCGAGGGATGGGGCCTCTATTCCGAGAGTCTCGGGCGGGATCTGGGTGTTTACCGGGACCCACGGCAACGTCGATGGCAATTGCAATCGGAGTTGTGGCGGGCACTCAGGCTGGTCCTGGACGTCGGAATCCACACCCGGGGATGGTCCGTGAAACAGGCACTGGCATATATAAAACCATACGGATTCGGTAACGGATCTACCCAGGAGATTGAACGGTATATTGCTTTTCCAGGACAGGCACTTGCGTATAAAATTGGCGAGCTCCAGATTATGAAACTGAGAGAGCGTGCACGCCGGACGCTGGGGAAACGGTTTGACCTCGCATCCTTTCACCGTGAAATCCTGACCACAGGCCCAGTACCTCTGCGGCTGCTCGAAGAAAAGATGAACCGGTGGATGGCGTCCCGGGGGGCTGTTTTGACTAAAGAGGGAAAAAGAAATTAGCGCACCCCCCTCAGCTCTGCAAATCCTCACCGTCCTCGTCCGCTGCGTTCCATTGAATGGGAAACCGATAAGAAATAAACCCTTTGGGCACTCCCACCTTCTTCCTGTATAATGGAATCAGTTACTTGATCACCGGGAGGAATGCATGGCACATCTGACCGTTCGATCCGCCTACCGCAATTTGAGCGACCGGCTCAACCGGTTCCCGCAAGGAGCACCACCTTCCGAACTTCTCTATGACATCCTGGATCTTCTCTTCTCGGAGGAGGAAGCCGAACTGGTCTCGCTGCTACCGATCCGCCCCTTCACTGTGACCACTGCGGCACGGGCATGGAAAAAGAAGCAGTCAGACGCACAGGCCATCCTGGACAATCTTGCGTCAAGGGGAATTCTGCTGGACATCATATCGGAAAGTAATGGGGAAACCCGTTATGTTCTGCCGCCCCCGATGGCAGGTTTTTTCGAATTTTCGATGATGCGGGTGCGGGACGATCTGAACCAGAAGATCCTGGCCGAACTCTTCCGGCAATACATCACTGTGGAGGACGACTTCGTGAAAGCTCTCTTCACGGAAGGGGAAACCCAGTTGGGGCGGACGTTTGTCAACGAAAAAGCCCTTCCCACTGAACCCTCACTGGAAGTCCTCGATTATGAACGGGCTACTGAAGTAATCCGCACGGCATCCCATATCGGCGTCGGTATCTGCTATTGCCGCCACAAGGCAGAACACCGGGGAGAAGCCTGCGACGCTCCGATGGATATCTGCATGACGTTCAACACAGTCGCCGGTTCTCTGACGCGAAATGGTATTGCCCGGGAGATTGACGCATCAGAATGCATGGATCTGCTGGATCTGGCTCAAGAGCACAACCTGGTCCAGTTTGGGGAAAATGTTCGTGAAGGTGTAAATTTCATATGCAACTGCTGCGGGTGCTGTTGTGAAGCCATGATCGCGGCACGGCGTTTCGGCCTCCTACATCCTGTTCATACCACAAATTATTTACCTGAAGTGGACATAGAAATGTGTACGGGTTGTGAGAAATGTGCCGAAGTCTGCCCTGTGGAGGCCATGGGCATGGTGTCTGCAAATAATCCGAACAAGCCCCGACAAAAGCTTGCCCGGCTGGACCCTGAACTCTGCCTCGGTTGCGGTGTATGTGTCCGCGTTTGTCCGTCTTCAGCTTTGAGTCTGGTTCCCAGGGAAGAACGGTATCTACCGCCACTGAACGGGACTCACAAGGCTGTGGTGATGGCCATCGAGAGAGGGAAATTGCAGAATCTGATATTTGACCAGGGTGCGCTCGCCAGCCATCGTGCAATGGCCGCTATCCTCGGCGTAGTACTGAAGCTGCCACCCGTGAAACAGGCCATCGCATCCAGGCAATTTAAGTCAAGGTATCTGGAACGATTAATCGCCCGGTACGATAGCAGCTGAGAAGAAAGAAGGAATGGGAGTAAGTCCGGAATCTGACAAATCTCTCTCCCTTTCCGCTCAGAACATAGAGCACTGAACACTTCTTTTCCGATTGGAACACCTGTCTCTGTGATAGAATAAGTGGTATGAGTGAACGAATTCTGGTAGTGGATGATGAAAAGGATATCGTGGAAGCAATTGCTGATATTCTCGCGTTGGAGGGGTACGCAGTTCTGAAAGCCTACCGGGGCTACGACGCAGTAAAAACAGCTGTGAAAGAAAAACCGGACCTTGTAATCCTGGACGTAAAAATGCCCATCATGGATGGAATGGATACGCTCCATGAACTTCGCCAGAAAGGGTTCGAGAAACCTGTGATTATCATTTCCGGGCATGGAGATGTGAAAACAGCTGTCGAAGCGGTACGTCTGGGTGCTTTTGATTTTCTGGAAAAGCCGCTGTCCCGGAATGGCCTGCTCATCGCGGTTCAGAATGCGGTGGCAACAGCAACGGAACAGGCACCGGTTGAACCCGAGGCCCAGGATCAAATTATTGGCCGGGATCCCGCATTCATACAATGCCTCCGTGTGGCGGAACGAATCGCCCCCACCACAGCCCCGGTTCTCATCACCGGTGACACCGGCACCGGGAAGGAGATTATCGCCCGGTACATCCATGAACACAGCAAACGTAAAAAACATTTTGTGGAAGTGAATTGCGCGGCCATACCGGATGAACTGATAGAAAGTGAACTTTTCGGCCATGTGAAGGGCTCTTTTACCGGTGCAATCTCGGATAAGACCGGAAAGTTTGTAGCCGCCGACGGTGGCACACTCTTCCTTGACGAAATCGGCGACATGAGTCTGAAAACACAGGCAAAGGTACTCCGCGCCATCCAGGAAAAAATTATTATTCCAGTCGGCAGCAATACACCTGTTAGCGTGAATGTACGAATTATTTCCGCCACAAACAAAGATCTGGCACAGGAAATTGAAGAAAACCGATTCCGTGAAGACCTGTTTTATCGCCTCAATGTTATTGAACTAAGAATGCCATCACTCTCGGAACGTAAATCTGATATCCCGCTGATGGCAGACCACTTTGCAACAGCTTCCGGCAAAGAAAACGGACTGACACATGTGCAGCTCACAGAAGATGCCAAGGATTTGCTCGCAAAACGGGACTATCCGGGAAATGTCAGAGAATTGAAAAATCTGGTGGAAAGGATTGTGGTCATTTCGCAGAAGTCTTCCATTTCCATGGAAGATGTAAAGATGATTCTGGATAATCGCTTTGATATCCCGGATGGGGAATTTCTGGAAACTTCAAATCTTCCAGTTCCGCCCAGTCCCTCAGAAATCGATTTTTTCAAAATCAATTCTCTGAAGGAATTCAGGGACAGGATTGAACGGTTGTTCATCATCGAAAAACTGAAGCAGAACTCATTTAACATTTCAAAAACAGCCGAAATCATGGAAACCCCCCGCAGTAACCTCTACAAGAAACTGGAACAGTACGACATCGACGTAAAGGAGTTGGAAGCTTATTATGGAAAACAGACATGAGATTGCAAAAGCTCTGCTGAAAATCAACGCAGTGGCTCTGTCCCTGAATCCGCCATTCACATGGGTGTCCGGTATTCGATCTCCGATTTATTGCGATAATCGCCTGTTGATTTCACATCCAACCCAGCGCAAACTTGTCGTTGACCGATTTGTAGAACAAATCAAATCCATGGACAGGAAACCCGACTGCATCGCCGGGACCGCAACTTCCGGGATTCCCTTCGCCGCATGGGTGGCGGACCGGATGGGTCTCCCCATGTGCTATGTCCGGGCTGAGAAAAAGGTCCACGGTAAGGGCAAAGCAATTGAAGGTGACGTACATGAGGGGGAAAAAGTCGTCGTCATTGAAGATTTGATTTCCACAGGCAAGAGCTCGGTAGCGGTGGTCCGGAACCTGCTGGAAGCGGGCATTGAAGTTATCGGCGTATTGGCCATTTTCAGCTATGAAATGGGAAAAGCGAAAGAAAATTTCAATGATGTAAACATCATCCCACAACCGCTGGAAACCATCTCCTCTCTGTTGGAACTGGCAGTCTCAAGCGGCACACTGAGCCTTGAAGACGCCTCGATTATCAATGATTTTCGAAATGATCCTCAGGGCTGGTACCTACGGAATTTTCCTGAAAAGCTATGAGTGGAATGTTGCAACGTCTGGTCCGAAATAAACACCTCTTTCTGATTCTCCTTGCCCTTATCGTCGGCGTCTGTGCCGGACTGGGTGGGGTTGCCATCCGTTACCTCATCAAGTACGGAATGCTGGCGTTCTTCGGTGTATATGACAATTTTCTCTCTGCGGTGCAACATGTATCTCTTACCCGACGTATCCTCGCCCCCATTGTCGGGGGGCTGATAGTCGGACCCATCATCTACTTCATGGCGAAAGAGGCCAAGGGGCATGGTGTGCCGGAAGTTATGATGGCTGTTCTGCTGAAAGACGGGAAGATACGGCCCCGTGTAGCATTTGTCAAGTCTCTTGCTTCTGCCATCACCATCGGATCCGGCGGTTCCGTGGGCCGGGAAGGCCCAATTGTGCAGATCGGGGCATCCCTCGGCTCTTCCCTTGCCCAGTATTTTCAACTGGAAAAAAGAGATGTTTCCACCCTGGTGGCTTGCGGTGCCGCCGGGGGAATTGCCGCGGCATTCAACGCCCCCATCGCCGGTGCCCTGTTCGCCGTCGAAATCATCCTGGG